>JASJCW010000171.1 GCA_030065265.1 Prochloraceae cyanobacterium | reverse complement strand
ATGCTGCGCTACTACAAAAATGTCACATTCTTGGTCGAGTTCCAGCTAATGTTAAATTTGAGGCTATTAAAACTTTAGCAGATGGTTCTTATTTGTCAAAAATTTATCCAGATCGTGAATCTAAAAAGAAGGGGGCTAAACCAATTCAAGTTCGTGTAATTGAATATAGAATAGAAACAGATGGAGTTGAAAAAATCTATCGCCTGATTACTGACTTATGCGATGTTGTTCGGTTTCCAGCTTTATTACTCGCAAAAGAATATCATTCTCGTTGGGAAGCGGAGAACACACTTGATGAATTGAAAACACATCTCAATGGTCGCAAAACATTAATTCGTTCTAAAAATCCGCGTGAAGTAATCCAAGAAATTTATGGTTGGTTAATAGCTCATTACTGCCTTAGAGTAATGATGTTTCGAGCTGCCGAAACTGAAAAAATTTCTCCTTTACAATTAGGCTTTACTGGAACTCTCAAAGTAATTAGACGTGCCATACCCTTATTTCAACAAGCAAATTCTCAAGAATTAAATTTATTTTATAGTTGGTTCATTGCAGAAATTTTAGACAATAAAATTCCAAAAAGAGTAGCAAGAGTTAATCCACGTGTTGTTAAGAAAGCACGCTCGAAATTTAAAAGTGCTAAAGCCTTTCATCGCGGTCAAGGAACTCAGTTACAGCAGTTAAATTTCCAGATTTATCGAGCTGCTTGACATCTAATTTTATTGTTCTATTCTCTATAATTATCTCAAAATTTTTATCTTAATATTCTTTTCTAGTTCGCCCAAATTAAGCAGCGAGCGAATTTTGATTATTTTTGAATACTTGAGAGCAATTCTGTTGATACACTGCTCTTAGTTTTAGTTCGCGAACGTAATTCGCGAACTAACTCCCAACCCTCTCCTTAACCGAGCAGTATTGAAAAGGATATCGTTTTCCCTTTCCAGTTTTTGAAGACGATCGTAACTGGGAATTAATTCAAAAAGCGCGCTTTTATTTGATTTTTTTTAAAGGTAAAACACAGTGGGAAAGATCGCTAAAAGAATACATTCAAATACCTGAAACACTCAGAACTTTTCAAGTCGATGCAGTTGGAGACGTACCCCAATTAATTCCTTGTTCTATTTATCCTCGTCGCAGGGAATTATATCTTGATATTTTAAATAAAGTTCCACCACATAATAGAAAAACACTAAATATAGCACACCATCAAAATTGGTGTGCTAATATTTCGTATCGGGGTGAGTCTGTAGAAATTCCCATTCATATCCCCGAAAATGTTGCAAATATCGCGAATTCTACTAACAGAATATCTTTTCAGCGTACCCGTCACAATAATAATCCTCCTGTGACTGTTAGTTTAGAACAATTGCAGCAAGAAGCGGAGGAAATGGATCGTAAATTAGCTGAAAATGAGCAAGAAGCTGAAAATTTTGGCGATCGTTTATCTAATGTAATTTGGCAGTTATACGATGAAAATAGCGATGATTTTCAGACAGGAGAAGAGTTAGTTTTAGAAAGATTAATTCATATTGTTGGCTTGTTAAATGTGGGTAAAACTACATTGTTGCTAGTTTTAATTTATTTCTTAGCTAAAAAAGGTCGTCGCTGCGCTTTGATAGTAAATGATGTAGTGGCAACTGTACGTTTAGCCTCCTTATTTCGCTTCGGTTTAGAAATAGAAGCCGTACCTATTTTAGGTAATAATCGATCGGAACATCTTCAAAAAGTTTACGAACCTATTTTATTCAAAGAAGGTGAAGATATTTTTGCAGGTGCAAGCCATTCTGCTTGGCGTTGGTTTAGCGATATATGTCCTTTAATATCTTTAGTAAAAGCGGAGGAAAAATGGGGCTTCGGTAACGAACCTTGTCACCAACTTTACCAAAAAATACACATAGCTAAAAATCGAGAAAAAGCTCCAGAAGATGATGATTTTGAAGATACGGATAAATATACTTGTCCTTTGTATTTTAACTGTCCGCGCCATCAATTAGAAAAGGATATTACTACTGCAAAAATTTGGATTTTAACTCCAGCTAGTTTAATCCATACTAAAGTTCCCAAGCAGGTATTTTTAGAACGAAATATTCGTTCTTGCAACCTAAATTATCCTACAATTCGTTTTGCTGAAGCAGTTTATTATCAATGCGATTTTCTTTTTGTAGACGAAGCCGATCGAGTTCAAATACAGTTTGACAAACATTTTGCCCCAGATGAAGTATTATTAGATAATTCTGCTAATTCTTTTTTAAATAAGCTGGGAAAAATTGTAGATCCTCTGTATAATTCCAATCGAATTAGCATGACAGCTAATTTATTTAAAATTTGGACAAATTCCCAGTATGATGCTCAAAAAGCTGTTAATCTTATTTGTCCTTTACTCTACGATAACGAGGATTTAGTTAACTGGTTGGGAAGCAATACATTTACTGCTACTTCTATTTTTGTTCGGATTTTTACCGATTTATCTCAGTCTCGAGAAAGGCAAAATAATACTACTAAAAAAGAGTCTAGTAAAGAAAGAGAAAGGCGTATTTTACAAGGTTTACTTTCTGAAGAACAAAGAATACGCAAGCAAGAAATAATAGACAGCCTTCAAGAATTTATTCGAGATCCATTAAACCAGCGTCAAGGTGTTAATTTAGCTAATATAGCTTTATCTGCTTTCAATTCTGACGATCTAGATGAGGTTTTAGAAGATATTGAAAAATGGCTTTTAGAATGGCTTATAAATAATCAAATTACCAGACCCGAAAAAGAACAATTAAAAAAAACAAAGAGTCAAATTTATTTTGCAATTATCGTTGCAGTATTAGATAAAAAACTGGGATTTTTAGTAGATAATTTGCCTGAAATTCGTCAATTTATCGATTCACACGACTTAAGTCAATGGTTAGTTAAGCGTCCACCTAATGATTATCTTCCAGTTATACCATCTGCACCAGTTGGTAATATTTTAGGCTTTCAATATACTCGCGATCGCAATAATAGAGGTGGCAAATTACAGTATTTTAGATATGTAGGAATAGGTCGCACTTTACTATTAAATTTTCCCACTCTTTGGGCTGTAGATAATTGGCAAGGGCCTCATACTATTTTAATATCTGGTACTAGCTACGCACCCGGAAGTCCTGCTTATCATATTACAGAAAAACCGACAGTATTATTAGAACCAAATCCAAATAATAATCGGGTTGGAGATGCAGGTATTAGGGATAGTAAATTCTATTTTAGTGCTCAACAATGGGATGGCAAAAATATAGCTATATCGGGATTAAAACCAGATCGAAGAAAAGCAGCAGGATTGAATATGGTTAAAGCAATATCTAGCAGTCGCAGAAATGATAATAATTTTCTCGATCGAGTTTTTGAAGAGATAAAAAATTTAGCAGAAAAAAACCCAGATCTTTGGAAAGATCGCCAGCGACTTTTAATAATAACTAATAGTTACGACGAAGCGGAATGGATAACAGATGGTTTAAAATCTCGTAATGAGAATATTCAAGCTTTAATTCGCGATAACGCACCGGAAGATATGACAGGTATTCCTCGAGGAAAAATTAAAGATTTGAAAGATATAGATCCTGCTGTAAAAATTCTTGTTGCTCCTTTAATGGCATTAGAAAGAGGTCACAATATCCTCAATGATAACAGGATAGCAGCCTTTGGAGCGGCTTTATTCGTTCCTCGACCGATGCCAGTACCAGATGATTGGCAAAATGTCGTCCAACAGCTTAATAACTGGGGATTAGAAAAAGAAAGAGATCGAACCCTCTACAACATAGAAGATAATTTAACAGTCGATCGCATTGGAGATATATTTTACACTCGTGCCAAAGTTAAAATGCTCGAACTTAATTGTCGAGCATTTTCTTATCAGCAATTAACACCAGAAGAGCGATCGGTACTTTGTTGGACTCAATTAGTCAGTATTTGGCAAATTATCGGTCGTTTAGTCAGGGGTGGAGTACCTTGTATAGTTCATTTTTTAGACGTTAAATTTGCTCCTTTATCTGCTAAAGAAGAAAGCGATACCGAAACTACTTCTCTTTTAATTGGTATTATTAAACAGCTAGAAAATGCTCTAGAAGCAGATAATTTACTTCCTTACAAAAGAACTTTACCTACTTCTTTATACGAAACTTTTTACAACGCATTACAAAACACTGAAGGATTAAATTATGACTAATCTTCTTGTCGGATCTTGGGAACTAAACTCAGATAAAGAATCTACACTTTATCAAATTTACGTACCGAGACAATGGCGACAAATTGCCAGCTCTTTCGCTCAACAACGAGCCAAACTTTACGGCAAAAAATATGCATCCGTACCAGTTTATTCTTTAGATTCGATCGTAGTCGCTAGTTTTTCGCAAATAGTTCAAACAGCACGCAAAGCCTGGCAAAATAACAATCTTCCTTGGTTATTTGCTAAGGAAAAGATCGACCTTTGCGATCTGCCGGAATTGATTAAAGATTGGTTGCGAGAAGAATTTTATTCATCTTTAGGAGCAGAAGTAGTTGAATCTAAATTAGAAAAACTGAATGACGATCTTTGGCAATGGGAAGACGAACCAGTTATTTATCCTTTACGACCTAATCTAGAAAATAGTTCGGAAATTAACAGTATTTTATATCGAGTAATACCGGATTTTTTAGCCGAGGAATTCTTGCAAAATCCTACTGTTATTTTTGCTGGAGAAAGCGAACAAGAACTAACATTTTATCGAGTAGTTAAACTCGATCGCGCCGAATTAATGTCTTGGCCACCTAGTCCAGTTCCTATTCAGAAAAAAGAAACAATAGATATAGAATACATTTCCTTTGTAATTAGTTTTAAATTACAAACAGTACCGAGGCGAAAATATCCCCTTGTTTATCATAAACTTTCAATTCGACGCTGGATAACAGAGCCATTAAAAAACTTTCCCTATCGAGGTACTACTGTATATATTGGCGATAATAGACGCTGGTTAGATGGAGAATACCAACCCTTTCGTTTTATGCCTGTAAAAATCAAAAAATACGGACAAGAAGCAAAATATCCGAAAGCGATCGAACGATTATTATCTAATAACGATTCTCCCTTACCAGCAACAGAAATATTAGCCCAAAATCCGCAATATAATTGGTCTGAACCTAACCAACAAAAGAGTAAAATACAAGCAGCGATCGCCTACGATTTTCGACATTATATTAAACCTAAATGTCTCCCTGGTGTTAGTCCTTTGGATTTGTTTAGTCTCGATCGAGCTATTTGCGATCGTCTTCCTGTTAATAGAGTAGGTGAAGCTGTAAAAATACCTGGTAATTTCCCATCTTATTATCCGAAAGGAGCAGCGAAAAAGAAAGGAGATAAAACACCAAAAGAGCCTAACGAACTAAATCCCATAATGCTGCGACCTAAAATAGTTAAACCTGCTTTATTTTCACAACAAAAAACATCTTTACACACTATACTCATTCTCTGGGAAACTAAAAAATGTCGAGACGAACTTATAAATGAAATTATTCAGTTACTTTCCTTATCCCAACAAGAAGAAACAAAAATCGAAGGAGAAAGAGAAATAAGAATCGATCGAAATGAGTTAGGATCTTTTTGTATCCAAACTCAGCACGTAGCAGATCTGACCCAAAATTTTTCTATAGATAAGTCTGCTAAAAATAAACAAAAATTGCGAGAAAAATTGTTAGAAGAAAGAATTAAAAATATTAGTTATTTTTTACCTAAAACCAAACAATTGAGCGGTGCTTTAATTGAAATTAGACCTAAACCCATTATTCGAGAATCAGATCCTAAATTAGCATGGCGTATCGCAGCAGCACAACAAAATTACCTCAATCAACACATTCTTGCTTTAACAAAACTCAACAAAGAAAAAAAAGAATACGTTACCAAAGATGCTATTAATCGAGTTAAAAGAGCAGTATCCGACTTGCTAAGACAATTTGGAATTTTCCCCCTAATTCCTTTAATAGATGATAAAAAAGATAAAATCGAAGCAAATACCTGGCTAACCTGCTTTTGTGTTATTCGTCGCACTAAAAAAACCAACGCTGAAAATATACCATTAACCGTTGCTTTGATGGTAAGAGTAAATCCAGTTAACTGTTTAGTAGAAGCAACAACACCATCCCTATTTCAAAATAAAGGTTGGGTATCTTATCCAGAAATGCTTCAACAGCTAATCAATTTAACCAAAAAATGGCTTCCCGACTCTGAAGAAGGGGAAAATAATAGCGAAACCAACGAAGATGACGACTCAAAAGAAAAACAGCGCGATCGAACTCTTCTCAACCAGTTTATCTGTGATTGTCTGGGAGACTGTTTAAATACCCCTATTGCAGAAGATAAATCGCCTAATGTAATATTTACCGCAGAAGCTCAAAATGCTCGGAAACAGCTAAAATGGCTGCAAAATCCTTATTTACCCTTAAACGATCTACCCGATAGTCTCAAAAATAATCTCAGTCGATCGCAAATAGAGCGTTTATCAGTGGTAAGATTGCGTTTAGAGGTAAAGAACGAAGTACCAGTAGCTATTTTAGAAGGTAAACCCGGTAGACGCATTAGCGGCTTATTTGAATGGAAAGGAGTATGTGACGAAGCAAAAAAATATTTATACCTCAGCAAAAGAAACCCATTAACAACCGAAAAATTTCCCTTAAAAGAAAATCAATCTCGACTCGATAGCGGTAGTAACTCAGCAGTAAACCCACCCAACCTCGAAATAGCGATCGTCCACAGTCCAAATATTGAAAACGATCGACTAGCTAAATTGATTCACTATCTCAGAGATCGCTGGCCCTATTTTCCCGATTATACTTCTTTACCTTTACCTTTTCCCTTCGCGATCGCTGCTAAAGAATACGCAGTCAGTATCAGGGATACCAAAGATCTAGAGTCTACAGAAGAATTATAAAGTCTGCTTTCAAAACGCGCTTATTATTTTCTTCGATCAGCGCGCAGCAAATAAAATTTAGATAGAGTTTTGGTATCATAGGCAGAATATCGCGAAAAATGCTAAAAGTTAATACCTAACAATTTAAACTTAAAATTCATTCTTCTGAATAGTCTTATAGATTTCAATTTTAGGATCGATAAATTTAGGACAATAACTTAATTTTCCTGCCAAATAAATAGCGCGATCTATATCTTTAATATCTTCAATTTCTTGTGCTGTTTTTTCTCCTCGCTTTTGGAGAAAATCTATTTTTGTTTCGTTCTTTTCGACGACTTTAACTCTTTTTTTGAGCCGACGGCAATCTTCTCTGGCGATTCTTTGAGCTAATTCCATTGTATATTCTTCTGCAAAAAATGATTTTTTTCGTTCGAGATCGACATCATTCAAGCCTCGAGCAATATTGATGTAATGCAAAGAGCGATAAAAGTACGTTTCAAATTCTCGATCTTTTTCTTTGTTGGCACAGCCACCGAGCAAAATAATAATTAAAAATAAGCCGACAATCGCTTTTTTTGAAAGATATAAATGAGAAATGATTTTGCTAAGTAAATTCACTATAATTTCGCTCCAAAATGGTAACGCGTCGCGATCGCTTTTATTTCAATTTGACGACGCGCTAACTACTAAAAAAAGTTTTACAGATCTAATTTTACTCCTCTAATCGAGCGATCGAGCAATTCGATCGGGTGCATTAAAGTTATTTCTTTTCCTTTTAACTCTACATGTTTTTTAATTTGTAGGGAACAACCTGGGTTAGCAGAAGCAATTAATTCAGCACCAGTATTCAATAAATTATCGACTTTTTGCTGGCCTAATTCATCGGCAACTTGGGGTTGGAGCATATTATAAACTCCAGCACTTCCGCAACATAAAGCAGCATCGATCGCCTCTTTTAATTTTACTCCTGGAATTTTTTTCAATAACTGACGAGGTTGTAAGCTAATTTTTTGCCCGTGTAATAAATGACAGGCATCTTGATAAACCATTGTCAATTCTCCTTCAGTTAAAGGAGATAGTTTTGCTGTTAATTCTATCTCGCTTAAAAATTCTTGAACGTCTTTTACTTTTGCTGCAAATTCTTGGGCTTTATGCTTATATTCGGGGTCATTTTCTAAAATATGACCGTATTCTTTTAAAGTATGCCCGCAGCCAGCCGCGTTAATAATAATGTAATCGACATCAGTTTCGGCAAAGCTATCTATCATCTGTTTGGCTAAATCTCGGGCTTGTTGTTCTTGTCCTTGGTGTGCGGGTAAAGCGGCACAACAACCTTGTGTTTTGGGAATTACTACTTCGCAACCGTTAGCAGTTAAAACCCTAACTGTAGCTTCGTTAACTGGCGAAAAGAAGAGTCTTTGTACGCAGCCTAAAATTACACCAACGCGATATTTTTTTTCAGTTTGAGCTGGTATGGTATCCGGTAAATTATCTTGGAAAGAATCGAGAGTAATTTTAGGTAAAATCGAATCCATTGCAGCTAAATTTGGCGCAATTAATTTTAATAATCCTGTTTTGCGAACTAATTTTTGAATGCCTAATTTTTGGTAAACGTATAAAAGAGGTAAGAAGATTCGCAAGCGATCGGGATAGGGAAATAAATTGAATATTATCGCTCTAATAAAGTTTTCCCACCAACTGCGATTTTGATTTCTTTCTACTTGAGGACGAGTAGCAGCAATTAATTTGTCGTATTCTACCCCAGAAGGACAAGTTGTGACACAAGCAAGACATCCCAAACAAGAATCAAAATGTTCGATCGTCGCGTCTGTTAATGCGGCTTCTCCTTTATTAATTGCATCCATTAAATAAATTCTGCCTCGAGGAGAATCCATTTCTTTGCCGATAACTCGATAACTAGGACAAGTTGATAAACAAAATCCACAATGAACGCAACTGTCAATTAGTTCTTGTTTTGGCGGATCTTGAGAATCGAATCCTGGGAGATTTTTATTTACTGTAGTTTTAAAGTCGAAATTGTTTAAAGAATTATCTGATGTTTGCATTATTTTTTAAGTTTGTTTGATTGACTGCTAATTTTTTAATTTCTTTTTTAAATTTTTCCAATAAAACATCCTGGATTAAAGATATTTTCTGGGTCAAATTGCTGTTTTATTTTTGCCATAATTTCTAAAGAGTTTCCAGTGTAACCCCAAGGTTCAATTTCTTGTTTAATCTGGTTTTGTGCTGCTAAAATTGTTAGAAAACCGCGATTTTTTTCTAAATGCGATCGCATTTTTTTAATTGTATCTATATTTTCATCTAAATTTAAATAACCTAAACCGCTATTAGCTCTAATTAAACCCAATCCTGAATTATTAGTTAGTTGGGTGAGTTTATTTAATGTCTCGACAGCAGCAGTTGGTAATACCCCAATTTTGCAAGTAATAGAACTCGTTGAAGCAGGAATTCTTATTATTTTTTGCAACCTTTGCCATAATTTTTCCTCCTCCTTATCTTGGTATAAACTAGTTTTTAAATTTAAATTTTTTGCGATCGATTCTAATATTTTAGTTTGTTGAGTACAACTTTCTGCTATACTTTGAAATCTAACCATTAAGCTAGTCATATCTGTGTCAATTTCTAACGTCTTAACCAACCCAGAAGATAGTAAGTCAGCAGCAGTAGGGGTTAGAGTTGAATTGAGCAGAGTTTGAGTTGCAGTGGCGATCGCTTCATTTTCCCCGGATAATAAAATTGTTCTCGAATCTTCTGGCAGAGGATACAATCTAAAAGTTGCTTCTTGAATTATGCCTAAAGTGCCGTAAGATCCGGTAAAGAGCTTCATTAAATCGTATCCAGCCACGTTTTTAACTACTCTACCTCCAGCTTTGGCAATTGCCCCGTCAGCGCGAACAAAAGATATTCCCAATAACATATCTCTGACTCCACCGTAACGCGATCGCCAGCTGCCACTATCTGCGGTTGCGATTATGCCTCCAATGGTGGCAGTTTCAGGATAAGCCGGATCTAAAGCGAGAAATTGACCTTTATCTTTGAGAATATTTTGCAAATCTGCTAATTTCACCCCTGCTTCGACGGTAACCGTCAGATCGTCAACGGCGTGTTCGATAATGCGATCGAGTTTTTGAGTAGATACGACTAAACGAATCTCTTTTTTTAGTCCTCCCCAAGTGATTTTACTGCCGCTACCGCAAGGCATAATACTTAATTGGTGGCTACGAGCGTATTTTATTATTTTAGATAAATTTTCGCTGTCATGAGGATAAACAATATAATCGGGGAAATTTTCACTACTAATAGATCGCTCGATTTTTTCTTGCCAATTTTGAGAAATATTTTCCCATTTGATAATATCTAAATTAGAGTCAACTAAATTTTCCATTGCTGCGATCGCCTTTTTTTAAGGGCACTTTATTTTAAAAATAATACCCTTAAATAGCGACTTTATTGAAAATTTTTCGAGAAAATAGTTGATAATCGAACTTAATTCGCTTCGATTAAAACCCAATTATTGAACTTTAAATTGAGCGATATTAGCTTCTAATTGGGAAACTATTTGCAGCAATTCTTGGAAAGAAGCCGAAATTGATAAGGAATTAGAAGAAGCCTCATTGGAAATCGCACCTATTTGTGCGATCGCATTCATCACAGACTCAGCTTGTTGCATTTGATTGTTGGCTTCGCTACTGATAGATCGGATCAGTTCGCTAATTTCTGCAGTAGAGCTAACAATGTCATTTAAATTTTCTCTAGTCTCATTAACTAGATTCGTACCTTGACTGACTTGTTCGACTCCTGTTTCCATTGCTGAGGATACTTCTAAAGTTTCTTCTTGAATAGTATCAATCAGTTTTTCGATTTCTGTTGTGGCCTCAGCAGATTGAAGGGATATACTGCGAACTCGATCGGCAACTACCGCAAACCCTTTACCGTGTTCTCCAGCACGAGTGGCTTCTAGAGAAGCATTCAAAGCGAGAATATTGGTTTGATTGGCAAAAGAACTAATCAAATTAGTTACTTTAGAAATTTTCTGAGAAGATTCTCTAAGATACTTAACTCGCTTTCCTGCTCTAGTAACGGTTTTGCGAATTTCGAGTATGCTCTCTACACTTTTATTCATCGCCTTATCCCCAGATGCAACGGTTTGGTTGGCTCGGGCGATCGCCGATTCGACTTGTTGAGCTTTCAAATTAGCTGCTTCGGTAGCTTCGATGGTATCTTGAATTTTGCCTAAAGCTAGCCTCAACTCGTTCATTTGTAGCTCTGCTGTGGTAGAAAGCTCTTCAATCGAACTTTTGTTATTGTTAGCAATCTCGACTACTTGGACGACGGTATTTTTTACTTGTAGGACAATATCTTGTAAGGAGTCTAAAGTAGTATTGTAAGCTGCGGCAATAGTTCCGATTTGATCTTGAGTAACGTTAGCTCTGACGGTTAAATTGCCTTGAAAAGCAGGTTTAATCGAACTCAGCATCTCAACAGCTCGCCTTTCTAAGATATCTTTTGCTGCTGTTTCTCGCTCTAAGGCTCGAGCCAGGTTTTCAGATTTTTCCTCGAGTCGATCGACGTATTCTGCTTGCAATACTGCTACTGCTAACTGGGAGGCAATTGCATTTAGCAATTTAACCTCTGATTCTTGCCAATTGCGGGGTGCAGAGTTTTGATAAGCAGCCAGTAAACCCCACAATTGTTCTCCTTGATAGAGGGCAAAAGTAATATAGGCTTTGGC
>JASJCW010000170.1 GCA_030065265.1 Prochloraceae cyanobacterium | reverse complement strand
CGAGGCTCACGCGCAAGGGGTGGAAGGTAGACAGCCTTCATTTACCAATAAATCTTGGTTGAAAACAATAACTTAACTATCAAGGCTGTCTACCGCTCCCGGAACGCTCACCAAGACAGGCAAGAGATTTTCCTAGTTCCCTAACTTTTGCAAGAAGTCTAATAAGGAAGCAGCAAGAAAAAGATCGATCTGGGTTGAATTGAAATCTATTGGGCGATCGCAAAGATCGATTTAGGCCGCTAAGCTTGACAAACAGATTATTATGTGGCTATAATTAGTTCCAGGCTAAAAAATTGGGACTGTAGTTCAGTTGGTTAGAATGCCTGCCTGTCACGCAGGAGGTCGCGGGTTCGAGCCCCGTCAGTCCCGTAAAAATTAATTCCGATAAGATCGATCTCAAAGGTGTAATAATAATATACGCGAGATTAGCTAGGTAGTAAAGAGGGTATATAGTGGCTGTAAGAGTTCGGATTGCTCCTTCTCCCACAGGGAATTTACACATAGGCACGGCAAGGACGGCAGTATATAATTGGTTATTTGCGCGTCATTGTGGCGGTAAATTTATCTTGAGGGTAGAAGATACTGATAAAGAGCGATCGCGCCCGGAATATACGGAAAATATAAAATCAGGATTGGCGTGGCTGGGATTAAATTGGGACGAAGGGCCGTTCTTCCAAACCGATAGATTGGATCTATACAAGAAAGCAATTCAAGAATTATTAGATCGAGGATTGGCTTATCCCTGCTATTGTACGCCCCAAGAGCTAGAGCAAATGCGCCAAGAGCAGAAAGCAAACAAACTAGCCCCGCGCTACGATAACCGTCACCGCAACCTGAGCAAGGAACAAATAGCTGAATTTGAAGCTGAAGGCCGCAAACCAGTAATCAGATTTAAAATTGACGACGATCGCACCATTGTTTGGCAAGATTTAGTTAGAGGGCAAGTATCTTGGAATGGCAGCGACTTAGGTGGGGATATGGTTATAGCCCGCGCTGCTGAGAGTTCTGAAGATAATTTAGGTCAACCGCTCTACAATTTAGCGGTGGTAGTAGACGATATCGATATGGGCATTACCCACGTCATTCGCGGCGAAGATCATATTGCGAATACAGCCAAGCAAATCTTACTTTACGAAGCATTGGGGGCAAAAATTCCCGAATTCGGACACACGCCCCTAATATTAAACGAAACCGGTCAAAAACTATCGAAAAGAGACGGTGTAACCTCGATCGACGATTTCAAGCAAAAAGGCTTTTTGCCAGAAGCAATGGCTAATTACATGATTTTGCTCGGTTGGACTGCACCAGACTCGACCCAAGAACTATTTACTCTTCCCGAAGCAGCAGAATTATTTAGTATCGAGAGGGTAAATAAAGCCGGAGCAAAATTCGATTGGGCCAAGCTAGACTGGATTAATTCTCAATATCTCCACAAAATGCCCGCCAATGAATTGGTAGAATTACTAGTTCCTTACTGGGAAGAAGCAGGTTATAAAGTCGATCTCGAAGGCGATCGCCCCTGGTTAGAAAGTTTAACAGCATTAATTGCCCCTTCTTTAACCCGTTTGAGCGATGCACCAGCAGAAAGCCGTTTGTTATTGTCAGAATCTTTAGAATACAGCCCCGACGCGATCGCTCAGTTTCAAAAAGAAGGTGTAATTGAAATTTTGCAAAATATTAATGCTGCTTTAGCTGAAAATTCTGCCTTAAGCGAACAAGATGCTAAAGATATTATTAAAAAAGTTACCAAACAAGCCAAAGTTAAAAAAGGCTTGGTAATGCGAAGTTTGCGGGCTGGTTTAATGGGAGAAGTCCAAGGGCCAGATTTAACTCAGTCGTGGTTGTTGCTGAATCAAAAAAGCTTAGATAAGGTTCGTTTGCAACAAACATTAGATTTTCTTGAAAAGCTCCCCTCGGAGTAAATCAGGGACAGATGATGCGATCGCACTAAGAACTTAAGAAATTAATAAAATTGTTCTTCAGAGAGCGATCGCCCTGAGACGAGCGCAAGCGTCTAAAATATTGCTCGATTTTCAGGTTGGATTATCGGACAGATAATCCCCTTTTTTCGTTCTTGTTGAGGGATATTTTCTGAGATGAGGGACTGCAATTGAACCTTAAGGATTGTTAATTGTTCGATGCGGCGATCGATTTCTGCTATTTTATTTTCTAAAGTATGGCGAACTTGATGACAAGGTATTTCGCCGCGATCGTGAACTTCTAAAAGCTGGCCGATTTCAGTTAAACTTAAACCCAAACTTTGAGAACGTTTGATAAAGTTTAATCGTCCGATAACTTCAGGGGAAAACAGTCTAAATCCTCCTTCAGTACGTTTGAAAGCCTTGAGCAATCCTAATTGCTCGTAATAGCGAATTGTCTTAATAGGAACTTGACTGATTGAAGATAGTTCTCCGATCCGCAACAGTTTTTCTTCTGGATTTAACATGATAAACGGGCTTTGGTAACTTCGTTGCTTTAGCGCGAGGCGGAAAAACAGAAGACCACTAAAGTGGTCAGTAAAGTAAAAGTATTATATGGTATCACAAGTCTTGCAAAACTCAATAACCTATTAAAACAAGGCTTAATAACCTCCTACCCACTCCCTGATTTTTTACCTAGATTAAGTCTCTTATTACTTTTGAGAATTGGTATGAGGCTAATAGAAAAAGAAAAACCGCTACCAAAGATTAAAAAGAAGGCAAACGGTTTTAATTCGAGTTATTTTCAACGACAAAAGACTAGTTACAGGGTTAAAGATTGAGTTTCCGTTTCGAGGAACTTGGCTAAATCTTGTAAAAATGCGGCCGCATCCGCGCCGTAAATAATGCGGTGATCGCAGGTAATATTGACGTTCATTTGTCTTTTTACCCCAAACATACCATCATCGTTAACTACTACTTGCGGACGAGACGCACCGACAGCTAAAATCGAACCCGTACCTAGGGGTAAAATAGCATCGAAACTGGTCACCCCAAACATGCCCAAATTGGAAAGGGTAAAAGTTCCATTACTGTATTCATCTACCCCGAGTTGTTTGTTTCTGGAGCGAGCGACTAAATCTTTCCAAGTACGGGATAAGGAATAGATATCTAATTGGTGGGGATTTTGCAATACTGGTGTAATCAGTCCCCCATCTGGCATGGCAACAGCTACTGCAATATTGATATCTGAATTATAATGAATTGCTCCTTCGGTGTAGCTGGCGTTTACTTTGGGATGTTTGACCAAGCAGGTTGCAACAGCTTTAGCAAGCAAGGCTGTCATGGTAACGCCTTTGGGTTTAATTTGTTTGTAGAGGCGATCGAGGGGATCTGTAACGATCGTATAACTGGCTCTAAATTCAGGTATTTGCAAGCTGGCGACCATATTCCGCACCACGACTTGCTGCAATTTGTTGAGAGGTACTGTTTCTCCTGGAGTTACCGGGGTTGGTGCTGGAGTTTGAGGAGCGATCTCGAAGAGATCCGCTACGCGGTGCGCGGGTTTTGGTGTTGCCAACTTCTGGACGGGAGCTGGTTCAACTGTTTTACCGACTAATTTTAAAACATCTTCAGCGACGATTCTGCCATAGGGGCCGCTTCCTTGTAAGGTTTTGAGATCGACTTTATTTTGTTTGGCGAGTTTTTTGGCCCTGGGAGAAGCAACGATTCTGCCGTTTTGAGGGGTGGTTGTTGCAACTGGTGCTGAGGTTGTTGTTGCTGCTGTTGCGACTGGTGCGGGGCTTTCTGCTTTGGTTTCAGTTGGAACTGAAGTTCCTGCTGCGGCTTGTTGTTTAGCTGTTTCAATTTCTGCTTCTGTTTCTGCTAGTAAAGCAATTGTTGCGCCGACGGGGGCTTCAAGTCCTTCTTCTACGAGGATAGCCCCTAAATAACCTTCATAAAAAGATTCTACGTCCATGTCGGCTTTATCTGATTCGACTACTACTACCGTTTCGCCTTTTTCTACTTTATCTCCTGGAGATTTTGTCCAAGATACGATTTTACCTTCTGTCATAGTCGAGCTGAGAGCCGGCATAAAAATATCGCGAATCATAATAAAGCTTACCTCCGAGTAGAAAAAAAGCGAGTTCGGTGTCAATCGCAATAAAAAAATACTCCGCAATCTGGAGTAGTGGCCTGACCCGAAAGTCAAAGAACTAGTAATTTTAGTTCGGGCCATTGCATATTATATAGCTTATCGATCGACTTTTTTAAACGTCGCCGCGAATTTCCTGAACTACGCCATCGCGAACTACTATTTCTACTCTTAATTTTTGGACGAGATTATCCCCTTTTTCAAGTCGAAATAAGCTTTCCATTTGACCTTGAACGATTTCTTGGTCTAGTTCAAACATTTGCACTTGTTGCATTTGTTGCAGTGCTTGATTTTTTTTATCGAGTAGTTCTCTTTTCTTCTGAGAGACTTGATTTTCGATATTTCTAATCTGTGCTTGTGCTTCGGGAGATACGGGAACGATACTGCCTTGTTGCAATTCGGCGATCGCTTTTTGTCCTTGCATCTCTAAGGTTTGAATCTGTTGGTCTAGTTCGCTGATTTGACCTTGAAGTTGTTGTTGTACTTCTTCTTTCCACAAGGGAGTGACTATTACTTTTACTGTAATCGGTCTTTTTAATAGCAAGCGTGAATTCTCGGCGACCATATTTTATGTCCTTTGTCAATTCAGGGTAGTATTAATTTATTTCTCAAACATCGCGTCAATAATATCTTGATAACGTTCGGTGACAATGGGTCGTTTGATTTTTAATGTTTGAGTCATCAGGCCGTTTTCTGGGGAAAATGGGGTCAAAATAAACTCAAATTGCCCGATTATGTCATCTGCTCGATATCCGGGACGATTTTTAACTTCTCGTTTCAATTCTTGACGGAATAAATTTACCACTGCTTCACTGTAGAGGTCGCTGTTTTTTATTTCTTCTCTAGATGCTTCTGCTTCTGGGACTTGAAAAGATATATTTTCTGTTTTGGCCCATTGAGCGATCGCATCGACGTTGGGGACGATTAAAGCACCGAGCGATCGCCGATCTTGACCGACTAACATGATTTGATCGATATAAGCACTGCGAAGACAAGCATCTTCGATCGGTTGGGGTTCGATATTTTCGCCGTTGGTTAAGACGATAGTATCTTTTGCTCTTCCGGTTAAGACTATATCTCCTGCATCGATCAGCATGCCAATATCGCCACTGTCAAACCAACCTTCTCGATCGATCGCCTTGGCTGTTGCTTCGGGGTTTTTATAATAGCCTTGCATGACTTGAGGCCCCCTAATTAGGACAATTCCGGCTTGGTTGTTGGGTAAGGTTTGGCGGGTGTGTAAGTCGACTATTTTGATGGTTGTTTGGGGAATTGGCTGTCCTGAAGTGCCTCTGATATTACGATCGGGACGACGGGCGTTAGTAACTGGAGATGTTTCGGTGAGTCCGTAGCCAACTATAACTGTAATGTTAATTATTTCGTAGAAGTTTTCTAAGTGTCGCGATAAAGATCCTCCTCCACAAATGAACATTTTTAGTTCGGGCCCGATCGCACTGCGGATCTTTTGATAAACTAAGCGATCGCCGATTAGATGTAGGGGTTTGAGAACAAAAGCAGTCAAAGCAGCTTTTAATTTTTCGATCGCGCTGGGTTTGAGGTTTTCTAAGTTAGTGCCTTGACTGGTTCTTTTGGCGATAACATACTTTTCGGAAGTATCTAAGAAAAATTTGGCTAATTTTTGTTTGCTTTCTGGTTGTTCTCGAAATTGTTTTTGCACCCCTTCATAAATCGATTCTAAAAGCCGAGGCACGGCAATCATATAATTGGGTTGATATTTTTTGAGGTCGCTTTTAAAGTAGCGTTTTCCGGTATATATTTGGGTGCAAGCTCTCGATAGTAAGAAATATTGTCCGGTGCGACCTAAAATGTGCCAAGTCGGTAAAATGCTCAGAACCCGATCGCCTGGTGGGGGATTTATTACTGCTACGGGTAAAGCTTTAATTTGATGGATTAAGTTGGCATTAGTCAGCATTACTCCTTTTGGTTTGCCAGTCGTACCGGAGGTATAGAGTAATGTGGCGAGGTCTTCTTTATTGTAAGTTACTTCTTGCAAAGTATTTTCTGAACCCAATCGCAATACTTCTAAAAAGTTAACTGTCTTAACTATTGTCTTTGAATCTGGTTCTTCGTCCGAGAGCAAGATAATTAGATTCAAGGGCAAATCATCTAATTCTGGTTTGAGTCGATTGAGGGTTTTGAGATCTTCAACGACTAAAGCCGTGCTGTCGCTGTGTTCGATAATGTAGAGCAATTCTTGTCTTTCTGCTCCGCTCGATCTTACTATATCTACCGCTCCGGCGGTCATTATTCCTCGATCGGCGATCGCCCAGCGAGGACTATCATCGGCAATGAGGGATATTTTATCTTGGGGTTGTATTCCTAATACTTGTAAGCCCGTAGCAAATTGTTTTATCTTTTCGTATAGTTCGGCGTAGGTCAGTTTTACTTCTGGTTCGCTGTGAGGATCGTGAAGGGCCAGTATATCGGGATATGCTTTGGCGACGATCGGCCAAATTTGAGAAATGGAGTCGATCGCGGAATAATCTAAGTTATTTTTTGACATAATTTTAGCGATAAATCAAAATAATTTACTTATTTTTTTAGGATACTGCAATTTAAATTAATTAATTAACTTAATTCTTGTAAGGTTTGTTGCAACCAATTGCGATCGAATATTGTTTGATAAATTCGATTGTTGATTGTTAGTTTGCCCTGTTGTTTGATAACCAAACCAGATAGTAGCAATTCTTTAATTTCGATACTATTATTGTCAATTACTGTTTCACCTTCTAAAATTTTTTGATAAAGTTTCAGTAAAATTATTGGGTTTGAAGTGATATTTAATAAGCGATTTTGAATGGTTTTTAAATGTTCCGGTTCGTCTTGATATTGCCAATTATCAATGATTTTTGTTTTTACTAATTCTGCGACACATTCTGCTTCTTGATTTGCCGAAATCTTTAAAGATTCTAATTGAATTATCTTGCAGATTTTTTGAGTTAAAAAAGGTTGTCCGTTCGTCCAAGCTAAGATCTCTTTTAAAACGGTTCGCGGCCGATCGCTTTTATTTTGCAGGCCGCCTAATAATGGTTGTGCTTCGTGTTCTTTAAACCCATAAAGTTGAATTGCTTGACCAATATTAAAAGGAGTAATATTTTGATTTTGAATCAATTCTGAAGGGCTAGCACAACCAATCAAAATAAAAGTAAGTCTTTTAAATTTTGGATGATAAGCTCTTTGATTGTAGCAACTTCTGAGCCAAATAAAAAAATCATCCATTGCAAAATCTAAAGCGAGTATGCTATCAATTTCGTCTAAAAATATGGCTAAATTATCGGATATTTCAGTTAAAATAACTTCGCGAATAAATTCAGCTAAACGCTGAACTGGGGATAAGATTTTCCTCTCTTTCCACCAACTAATAATATTCAGGCGATCGAGCAAGTTTAAATTGCCAGCTAAAGTATAAATAAAACCTGCATACCACTGTTCGATAGTAATATTTTGATTGCCGATCGCTGAAAGATCGATTGCAGTACATTGAATTCCTTCTTGTTGCAAGCGATTAATAGTTTGTACTTGCAAGCTAGATTTACCCATTTGTCTGGCGTTAAGAATGTAACAAAATTCACCTAACTTTAAGGCTTTATAAAGGTATCGATCGGCTTGTCTGACTACATAAGTAGGAGATTCAACAGGTAAACTTCCTCCTACTTGATAGTTAAAATTAGAGAAATCTTCTGCACTTTTAAGCAGATTATTTTCGATCACTAATTCTGCTTGAGTTGCTTTGAGTATTTCTAAGGTTTGGGATAATTCTTTAGTTCGCTCTTTTACTTTTTCTTCTAAGGTTTCGTAGAGTTTGGCATTTTCTAAAGAAATAGCCGCTTGAGATGCAATTACTTTTAATAATTCTAAACGATCGCGAGTAAAAGCACCTATAGTTAAATTGTTTTCTAAATAGAGCAAACCAATAAACTTACCTTGATACATAATTGGCGCGCACAAGATCGATTTTGGTTTGTATTTTAAAATATAGCGATCGCGATTAAATTTTTTCGACTTGCTAGCATTTTCTAAAACTAAATTCTCTTTAGTTCTAGTAATATAGTTAATAATCGATAGTGGTAATTCAGTATCGTTATCGATTAATTGAGGTAAATTTAATCCCAATTGTTTGCGATCGAAACATTCCGCACCTTCTATATATAAATTATCTTGTTTTTCTAAAATAATAAAGCCTTCAGAAGCTCCAGCACTTTCAATTGTAACTTTCATTAAAGTAGAAATTAATTGTTGTAATTGAACTTCTTTGGCAATTGCTTGAGAACTTTTCAGAACAGCTTCTAAATCCAAAATAACCGAACTATCAGAACTATTAGAAGTAACGGTGCGAGTAGAAATTGAGTCGGCGATCGAGCTTCTTTTTGACTCTTCTAAGTTAATAATAGATGCTAATAAATTGGGATAAGATTCCCTCAGATCGTTTACTTTTGCTGTTGCACCCCAACGATTATAGGCATAATAAGCATCGAGCATATAAATGCTAGCTATTTTTTCCTTATCCCATTGTAAATAGAATTTAGCGGCTAATTCTAAAGCTAAAGCTTCGTCATTAAGATATTCATTTTCTCGAGCTAAAGCAATCGCGCGATCGTATGATTCGATCGCTTCACTTTTATTTCCTTTAACTCTATTTAATTCTGCTGCTACTAAATAATATTTGTGCAAATAATTCATTGGTGCAGATCTAGCGCAGATTTTCAGACTTTTTTGTCGTTCTTCTATTCTGGCTAAAATTGATGTTGCTTCGTCTTCAAACTCCAATAAGCTTATTTCAATTAAAGATTTATAAAAATAAATTAAAGGAGTATAAACCATCGCTTTGCTAGCTAACATCAGGCTTTCAACAATTGTTAAATTTTCCCATGCTTCAAAGCAGTCGCCAAATAAATAATTGAGAATTAGTTTATAAAAGTGTAAGGTAATAAATCGTCTTTTTTTCGTAGCAATTATAATTCTTTCATCGCAAGATTCTCCAATTAATTGACAAGGATTTTCTGCTCGATCTAATAAATTTAATATTGCTTGACGACAGATAATTAAAGCATAATAAGATATTTCATATTGTTTTTCTGGAATTATTGTGCAGTCTTTAGCAATCTTGTCAGCTAATTTGATTAGATTTTTACCCACTAAAAAGCCGTGAAAATAGTAGTTTATTAAACAATAAAAACCATATTCAAGATCGCCGTTTTCAATCCCACTGTGGTAACCAATCGATAAAGATGGTAAAGTTTTTCTAATATGGCTTTTCCAATGAAAAGTGTAGCCATTTACCATGGCTAATATTTTAGCTTTATATTTTTTAGCCTTAAATTTTTCTAAAAGTTTAAATGCTAGTTGTCCGAAAAAATAACCTCTTTCAATATTATTAATTTCACCACAAAGCATCATCCCGTAAGCAGCATAAGAAATACAAGACATTGAAGTATTGCCGTATTCAATGGATAAATTAACTTGTTGAATGGTAATTGAAGGTAACATCTGAGGCGCACCAAAATAACAAGCTGATACTAATGTTTCCAAAATTTTCATTGCTGCTAATTTATAAGGATTTGTCATAGTTGGCAAATCAATCCAGCTATTAATTTCTAATTCACTCGAGACTAAATCAAGTTTTTTTGATTGTGTTTGAAAGTTTATAGGATCGATAGTGATATCTAACTCTTTTAAAATCGATAAACCCAATTCTATAGCTGGTTTAAATCGATCTCTAGCTATATTGGCAGCAATTTCAATTTGATATATTGCAATGCGATCGAGCTGATTGTTAACAGATTTTAAGGCGATCGCACAAAAAGATTCCATTTGTTGAAAATCCCCTAAAAAACAAGCGGTTTCTGCTGCTTCTAGATGCAATTTAAAAGTTAACTGATATTCATTTTTCCAGCTATCAGTTGATAATAGTTGTATTCCCGTACTTAAATATTTACAAGCAATAATATAGGCATTGGCAACTTTAGCTTGTTTCCCAGCTTTAAGATTTAATCTTGCTAATTGTTTTTTTTCTGCGTTGGTATTTAATAATCTCGAACCGATATTTAAATGATTAACAATTTCAAAGATATTTTCTTCTTTATTGTCGGAATTAAGATTTTTTAAAAGTAGCCTGCCTAATGATAAATGTACTCGTTCTTTTTCTTGTTGCTCTATTAGAATATATGCAGCTTGTTGAATGCGATCGTGTAAAAATCTATATTCAACCCGAACATCTTTGACTGTTTCTGAACTGCTAGATTCTAAAGGTAAATTGTATTCTGTAGATAAAGGAAAAATCAATCCTACTTCTAAGGCTTTCCACAAGGATTTTGCCAGTGATAAGGGATTTTCGCGATTAATAATTGCTAAAGTTTCTAAGTTAAATTTATTACCAATGCAGGCAGCTATTTGCAAAACCTTTTGCGTTTTTAGGGGCAATTTTTGAATATTAGTAATAATTAAATCTACTAAATTGCGATCGAAAATGCCAATATCTTTGATTTTTTGTAATTCCCATTCCCAGCGATCGCGTTGATAGTCATATCTTAAAATTTTTTCTTTGTAAATATATTCAATTATTTGATTCAAAGCAAAAGGATTGCCTTGACTTTGATTGTAAAGTAATTTAGCTAATCGAGCGAGCTGTGGATCTTGGGAATTTTGTCTTAAAGTATCAGCAATTAATTCTGTTACAGAACTGATATTTAAAGGTGCGAGAGAAATTTCATTTAATTTAATTGATTTGTTGGTAATTTTCTCTTTAATCGTATTTAAATAATGAGCTGGATGAATTTCTCGATCTCGATAAGAGCCAATTAATAATAAATGTCGACCATTTTCTGCTGTAATTATTAATTCAATTAAATCTAAAGACGCAAGATCGGCCCATTGTAAATCGTCTAAAAATAAAACTAAAGGATGTTCGCGACTACAAAAAATATTAATAAACTTTTTAAATAATAGATTAAAACGGTTTTGAGCAGCAGATGATTCGAGTTTTGCTACTGGTGGCTGACGGCCGATAATTAATTCTAATTCCGGGATTAAATCGGTTATTATCCGCCCATTTGGCTCTAAAGCTGCTAAAAGTCGATCGCGCCAAATTGCAATTTTTGTTGTTGTTTCTGTGAGAATTTGACTTAATAAATCCCCAAAGGCATTAATAAAAGCTGAGTAAGGAATATCTTTTTTAAACTGGTCAAATTTTCCTTCAATAAAATAGCCCTTAGATTCGGTAATTACTTGATAAATTTCTTTTACTAAAGCGGTTTTGCCAATTCCAGAATAGCCAGAAATAAAGATAATTTCGCTTTGATTTTGTTTGACTCTGGCAAATGCAGCTAAAATTAAATCGATCTCTTTTTCTCTACCATAAAGTTTTTCTGGAACGAGCGGACGATCGCTGCGATCGCGTTTTCCCAAGCTAAATTCTCCAATTTTTCCCCCACTGCAGATCTGTTCTAAACAAGTTTCTAAATCGTATTTTAATCCTAAAGAACTTTGATAGCGATCTTCTGCATTTTTTGCTAATAATTTAG
>JASJCW010000169.1 GCA_030065265.1 Prochloraceae cyanobacterium | reverse complement strand
CAGGTCATAGAAATTGCCAGCAAAGAGGGGTTAAAATTCTTAGAAGTCATTGAAATGCCAGCTAATAACCTTTCTGTAATCTTTCAGCGCAATCGCCAATAATTCCGATCCTTTGCAAAAAAAGTACCCATCGAATTTTAATTCGGACGGGCAGCAACAACCTAACAGAATTAATTATTAGTTGAATAAAAGTTAATTTAAAATTAATTTTTAAATTATAATTTGGCCCGGTTCTTGTCTTTAGTATCTACAACAATCAACATAATTGTTTTTTTTGTTAGTCTTCTTATTATTAACTATTTTATTATCTAGAGCCGTACACGATAGACAAGATAAGCTACAACTTAAGCAAAATAACGGGATCGCCCGCAGTTTACTTGATTAACGGTAAAAAAAATCAAGAGCAGATCGCCATCTTGGCCGCGATCGCAGACCGACTAAAATAAGGATTGGCGAAGTAATTAAAACTCAAACTCTGTGTTAGATTGCAATGGCTGTTGGAATCCCAAATTAACAATTTGATGCCCCTAATGATTCGCTCGGCAAGAATACCTAGTCTAAAAGTAAATAAAGCTTAATAAAATAGTTAATAAATTGGTAACGCTCGAAAGCGATCGCCTATAATTAACCACCGTAACAAACTGTAAAAGTCTGCGCCCTCGCGAAGCGAGATCTGCTATTCAGATCTACTGTATCTCTATAATTGGTAATTATGTCTTCCGATCGATCTCCCAAAGAACCTAAAAATACTTCTTCTCAAGAAGCAATTCGCGCTATCAGACTAGAAAAAGTCGCACAACTCAAAGATTTGGGATTAAATCCCTACGGATATAAATGGGAAATAACTCACCATACAGCAGAATTGCAAGCCAAATATGCCGATCTCGCTAGCGGTGAAGAAGCAGACGAATTAGTTTCTGTTGCAGGTAGAATTATCGCTCGTCGAGTGTTTGGTAAGTTAGCTTTTTTCACCCTTCAAGATGAAAATGGCACGATTCAACTATACTTAGAAAAGAAAAAAATCGATGCCAAAATGGCCGATCTGCCGACGGCTTTTAATCACTTAAAAAAGTTAACCGATTCGGGAGATCTTTTAGGAGCAAAAGGGACAATTAAACGGACTGAAAAAGGTGAATTGTCTGTTTATGTCAGCGAATATGAAATATTAACTAAATCCCTCTTACCTTTACCAGATAAATGGGGCGGTTTAACCGATATTGAAAAACGCTACCGTCAGCGTTATATCGATTTAATTGTTAATCCTCAAGTTCGGGAAAATTTCCGCCGTCGCGCCCGAATTACTGCCGGAATTCGTCGTTATTTAGAAAGTCGAGATTTTCTCGAAATAGAAACTCCAGTATTGCAATCGGAAGCAGGGGGAGCAGAAGCCCGTCCGTTTATTACCTATCACAATACTTTGGAGATGGATTTATATCTCCGCATCGCCACAGAATTGCATTTAAAAAGATTAGTTGTTGGCGGATTTGAAAAAGTATTTGAATTGGGCAGAATCTTTCGTAATGAAGGAGTTTCTACCCGTCACAATCCCGAATTTACTTCAATTGAAGTTTATCAAGCATACGGTGACTATCACGATATGATGGCACTGACAGAAGATTTAATTAAAACAGTTACTCAAGAAGTTATCGGCTCGGCTAAAGTTCCCTATCAAGGAGAAAATATCGATTTAGAAACTCCTTGGCGACGGGTAACAATGCACGATTTAGTTAAGGAAAAAACTGGCCTCGATTTTAATAGTTTTACCGATTTTACAGCAGCCAAAACCGCAGCAGAAGCAGCAGGAATAGAAGCTCCCCACGATTGTCAGACGATCGGAAAATTACTGAATGAAGCCTTCGAGCAAAAAGTAGAAGAAAGTTTAATTCAGCCCACTTTTGTTATCGATTATCCCCTCGAAATCTCTCCTTTAGCTAAACCCCACAGATCGAAACCAGGATTAGTAGAAAGGTTTGAATTATTTATCGTCGGAAGAGAAACAGCTAACGGTTTTTCCGAGTTAACAGATCCGGTCGATCAGCGTCAAAGATTAGAAGCACAAGCAGCTCAAAAAGCAGCCGGAAATCTTGAAGCTCATAGCGTTGACGAGGACTTTTTAGCCGCTTTAGAATACGGTATGCCCCCAACTGTAGGCTTAGGAATAGGTATCGATCGCTTGGTAATGTTATTAACAGATTCTCCGAGCATTCGCGATGTAATTGCTTTTCCTCTGCTTAAAAACGACAGTGTAGTTATCGACTCTTTTGATTACGACGAACAGCAAAAAGTTCTCAAAATTAAATTTAAAAGCGGCAGTATCTATAAATATAATGACGTGCCAGAATTAGTTTATAAAGAGTTAAAAGAAAGTCCTTCAGCCGGGCAGTATTTTAATGCTAAAATAAGGGATAGGTTTGGCTTCGATCGCGAAATTTAAACGGGTGAGAAGAAACGAATAACAAACAAATAAACCAGAAAAAATTAAGTTTATGATTCATAGAGTTTTTTCCTACAATATTCTTTCTTCTCATTTATCAGATCCCGAACATTTTACAGCTTGCGATCGCGCTAATTTAGATCCAAATACCAGATTAGAAAGAATTTTAGCAAAATTAGATCGAGAAACAGAACAAAAAACTATAATCTGTTTACAAGAAGTATCCCTATCTTGGGCTGGGAAACTACATAAATTTTTTATCGATCGCAACTATTATTTTGTTAGCACACAATACGGCAATCCTTTTAATAATTATATGGGTGTCGGTATCGCCTGGCCTTTAGATCGATACGAAGTAATCGATATCGATATTACTCGTCTATCCGAAACCCGAAAATGGGTCAAAAAACCGCAAATAGAGCGGATCAAAGAAGACATTACTAAGTTTTTTGTTACGCAATTAAAACTCGATAAAAGAAAATACGCAGATCCCCTCAAAGAAGCAAAAAGAAGATTTAACCGGCTTGTTTTCGTCAGAATAAAAGATAAGCAAGAAAATGATAATTTTTGCGTTGCAACCTATCATATGCCTTGTGCTTTTTACGCACCTAAAGTAATGACATTGCACGCAGCAATGGCCGTTCAATGGGTACAAAAATTAGCAAAAGAAGATCCTTACGTATTCACCGGAGACTTTAATATTAAGCCTGGCGACCTGCAATATCAACTCATTACTACTGGAGCGATCGATCCTGCTTCTGTTGCTTATCCAGAAGCCAAATGGGGGGATACTTGGCAACCATCCTTATCCGAACCTTTACGCAGCGCGTACCAAGAAGCCTTCGGACAAGAACCAGATTTTACTAACTACGCGCAGGTAGGCAATAAACAACCATTTATCCACACTTTAGATTATATTTGGTTATCTAAAGCTTGGAAAGTTAAATCGGCAATGGCATTATCCGATCGCAGCGAAGTAAACGGCCCTTTTCCTAACGAAGTAGAACCCTCAGATCATGTTGCGATCGCGGCCGATTTAGTTTTAAATTAACCTCATTCTTGTTTACTAGTTCTGGCAAGAACTATAGCAGTAATAGTTACTAAAAAAATAATATAACCCATTACCGGCAGCCACTCACTTAAATCCGTTTCGTACATAATAATTTTAATAAAGACCTATAGTTAGGTTAGCAAAAAAACTGATTATTATAGAGTCTTTGTTTGTATTTTCAGTTATTAAATGATATATCTAAATTTGAAATAGAATTTAGATACAACTATGACTAATATAGAAAATCCCCCTAATTCAGTATTAGAACAACTAAATTGGCGTTATGCTACCAAAAAATTCGACCCCACTAAAAAAATTCCCGACAAAGTTTGGGAAGTATTGGAGCAAAGTTTAGTTTTAGCTCCTTCTTCTTTTGGTTTGCAACCTTGGAAATTTATTGTAGTTCGTAATCCTGAAATACGCAGTAAATTATTAGAGCATTCTTGGGGCCAAACAATGGTAGTCGATGCTTCTCATTTAGTTGTATTGACTGTTAAAAAAGATATTAACGAAACAGATGTAGACGAGTATATTAAAACAATAGCAGAAGTTCGCGAAACTACAGTAGAAAAACTGGCAGGATTTTCCAATCAAATTAAAGGGTTTCTCAAACAACCTATCGATCTTAATGTTTGGTCGACCAAACAAGTTTATATTGCTTTGGGTCAATTTATGACTTCTGCTGCTATGTTAGAGATTGATACCTGTCCGATGGAAGGCTTTATACCAGCCAAATATGACGAAATATTAGGATTAACTGAAACTCGTTACTCTTCTGTGGTACTCTGTCCGGCAGGATACAGAGCTGATGACGATAAATATGCGACTTTACCTAAAGTTCGTTTTAGCACTGAGAAAGTAGTCGATTATATCGATTAATTATATAAGTTTGTCAGGGCGATCGCTCGAGCTGTTTAATTTAATTCGGGCGATCGCTTAATACTATTTCAATTTAAATTTATTACAGAAATCAGAAGTTAAAATTATTTTTAGGTTTAAGCTAATTAGTATTAATTAAAAAACTAATTTTATGTTTTACATTGCAGTAATTTTGTACGAATCATCTTCAAATGTTCCACATTACAAGCCTTTATACGAAGAATGCTTTACTTTAATCGAAGCCACATCGTTAGAAGAAGCTAGAGAGAAAGCTCGAGTCTGCGCTAAAAATAACGAGCATAGTTATGAAAATGTCTGTGGGGAAACTATTACTTGGGTTACAAAAAAGATTGTAGATGTGAATAATGTTTTAGACGATAGTTTTAAGAATTATACAGATCTTTACGCGCGTCATTTTCGTAATTACGAAGCATATCATTCTTTCGAGTCTTTATTGTCTGAAGAAGAAATATAAATAATAGACTTAAATTTTTCAATAATTCATAATCAAAATTTCTTTAATTGTTCCTCTTTTTTGACCGTTGCTATTAATATTGCGCCTAGCTTTTACTTTTTCAATGATAAATTCTCGATAAGCATTTTCAAAAAATAAATCTTCACTATCAGAATTGCTCAACATCAATTTAGCATCTTTGCGATCTAATAAAGTAAAAAAATCACGCAACCGCAATTGTTCTCGATCGCCGAAATTATCTTTAGCATAAGCAGTAAAATTGCTAGTATTGCTAATCGGTTTATAAGGTGGATCGAAGTAAACAAAAGATTTTTTATTGACATATTTCTCGCATTTTTCAAAATCACCAAGTTCAATACGAGCTTTTTGTAAAATGTTGGAAACTGCTTTGAGATTAGCCGAATTACAAATAGTCGGATTTTTATATTTACCGCAAGGAACGTTAAATTCTCCGCGAGAATTGACACGAAAAAGTCCGTTAAAACAAGTCCGATTTAAGAATATCAATAATGCAGTGATTTTAATTTTATTATAATTGGGTTCTTTTCTGAAAAGATTAAACTGCGATCGCATTTCATAAAAATACTCTTTACGCTTTTCTTCGTTTAACAATAAATATTCTGTTGCTAATTTTGATAAAATTTCTAGCAAATCTTCGAGATTATTTTTAATTGTTTGATAGGCAACAATCAGTTCAGGATTAATATCAAAAATAAATAATTCTTCTATATTATACAATTGTGCAACGTGAAATAAAACTGCACCACCACCGACAAAAGGTTCGATATACCTCGTAATATAACCATTTTTTAATTCTAAAGGTAAATAATCCTCTATTTGTTTGATTAGTTGGCGTTTACCCCCAGCCCACTTTACAAAAGGTTCGGGGGACTTAGTTATAGCTTCCTTATTCGATCGCATTTTTTTGATGGTAATTTTTGACTTGTGGGAGACATTAATTCTTTTTCTAGATGAAACAAAAATTTAATTATTTAACGTCATAATAAAGAGAAAATTTTAGTAAATATATTAATTTTAGATTGAGAAAAAATATGAGTAGAAGGCGCGATCGAAACAACTTTATGGCGTTGATTAATGCCATTCCTTTATTTGCATTAATTTGGGTTATATACAACCTGATTATTATTTCTGGTAATAACACCACTCTGGATGCAGAATTAATAAGTATCAACTTAATTTCTGGTGCTGTATGGCAAATAACTTCAAAAGATCTTTTATTATTGATGGGGTTAGTAACTTTATATGTAGAAACTCTTAAAGCTACCCGCAGTAATTTAGTTTCGATTGTCAATCATAGTTTATCCATTTTAGTATTCGTATTGTTCTTAGTAGAATTTATTATTATAGCTGAAGCTGGTAACTCTACTTTTTTTCTTTTGGGTTTAATGTCTTTAATGGATGCGATCGCTGGTTTTGCAATTACTATTGTTGCAGCGCGTCGCGATTTTAATGCTCCAGATTAATCGATTTAACGTCTTCTAGTGAATCTGACAGCAAAACTATTGTCAACTAAATCTTTGGGGATTTCTATTAAGAATTGCGAAGGTATTTTTCTTTCTTTATTACCCCAGGTAAATCTTTCCATCGCATGAGTAATAAACAATCGCTCTCGAGCGCGAGTTATGCCAACATAACAAAGACGACGTTCTTCTTCTAAAGCGATCGGATCGTTTAAACTTCTAAAATGAGGCAATAAACCTTGTTCTAAACCTACTAAAAAGACGATCGGAAATTCTAAGCCTTTAGCTGAGTGTAACGTCATTAAAGACACCTTTTTATCTTCTTCTTTTAAGTCATCTAAATCTGAAGCTAAAGAAGCATTTGCTAAGAAACCTTCTAAAGTTTTATCTTCGTTATCTTCTTGAAATTTCAAAACTGCATTAAATAATTCGGCAATATTTCCCAAGCGATCGTCTGCTTCATCCGTACCTTTACTTTTTAAATCGTCGAGATAACCGCTATCTTCCATTATCCCTTGAATTATTTCTGCGGCAGATTTAGTTGCAATTTGTTCTTGATATTTTTTAATAATTTGTGAAAATTGATTGACTTTTTTCGCCGCTCTTCCTGCTATCGTAGCAACAGAAGTTTCATCGCTAATTATTTCCCATAAAGGTACTCCCAATTCTTGAGATGCGCCAATCAAATTATTAATTGTAGTTTTACCAATTCCCCGACGAGGAGTATTAATTACCCGTAAAATACTGACAGTATCTGCTGGATTAGAAATTATTTTAATATAGGCTAAAGCATCTTTAATTTCTTTGCGATCGTAAAATTTAAAACCACCAACAATAGTGTAAGGAATATTGCTTTGAATTAAACTTTCTTCAAAAGACCTAGATTGAGCATTAGTACGATATAAAATTGCAAAGCTTCCCCAATTTAATTCGGGATTTTCCCTGGTTAGTTCTAATATTTTACGAATCACAAAATCTGATTCATCATCATCATCATCCGCTTTATAGCAACAAATTGGATCGCCTATTCCTCGAGTTGGTTTGAGAACTTTATCGATTCTTTGGCTGTTATTTCCGATTAATTTATTGGCAACTTCTAAAATATTATCGCGCGATCTGTAGTTTTCTTCTAGTTTGACCATCGTTCTCGTATCCTCATCTGATAGACCGTCACCAAAATCAGATTGAAAATCGAGCAAAATCGTAAAATCAGCCATTCTAAAACTATAGATAGACTGATCCGCATCTCCAACTACAAAGACAGATCGCTGTTCCCAATTCCAATGATTTTTGACATTTTCTCCATTAGTCGTTAAATAACGAATTAAATCGTATTGAATGCGATTTGTATCTTGATACTCGTCTACTAAGATATGTCTGAATTGATTGTGCCAATATCCTAAAACAGATTCATTTTGTTGAAACAATCTCACAGGAATTAAAATCAAATCGTCAAAATCTAAAGCATTATTTGCTGCTAAAGCACTTTGATACTCTTTATAAACTTCAGCGATTACTCTGCCTTTATAATTGCTTTGTTCGCGATCGAATTCTTGCGGTGTTAAGCCTAAGTTTTTAGCATTACTTATAGAATATCTGACTTTACGCGGCTCAAATTTCTTATCATCTAAGTTGAGCTTTTTTGTCACAATATTTTTAATTAAACTTTGAACGTCGCTTTCATCAAAAATAGTAAAATTACGTTTCCAAGTTTTGCCAGCTTCATCTTGATATTTATTGATATCGTAGCGCAAAATTCGAGAACATAAACTGTGAAAAGTTCCGATCCAAAGAGGTTTGATAATATTTTTATATACCTTAGATCGCAATTGTTTTTGTTCGTAGTCTTCCAATAATTCTAAACGGCGATCGAACTTTTGCCGAGCCATTTCCTGCGCGAAAATATTTTCAATTCGCTCCTTCATTTCTCGCGCAGCTTTATTAGTAAAAGTTACTGCAAAAATATTTTCTGGATTTACTTTGTGTTGATAAATTAAATTAGCTATCCTATATGTTAAAGCTCTAGTTTTTCCCGAACCCGCACCAGCAACAACTAATAAAGGCCCGCAAAAATGTTCCACAGCGTGACGTTGGGAAGGGTTAAGGTGACTAACAAAATCGGGCATAGAACTCATAAAAAGTAACGAAGCATCAAGCGATCGCATCCATTTTACCTTTTTCTTCCTTCGCGCAATAATTAAAAAAATGCGATCGGCAATTTAATCTCAGATTGCGATCGAGTTAATTTTTATTGCAAATAGATAGAATGAGATCGGAAGTTACTGAAAAATGTTATGCATTTGACTTATTTAGATAGCAATTCTTGGCTAATTGAAATCGCAGATCAAAAAATCTTACTAGATCCTTGGTTAGAAGGAGATTTAGTTTTTGGTAACGCTGGTTGGTTTTTTAGAGGAGAAAAACTCGAAAAACGCACTATTCCAGAAGATATCGATTTAATTTTACTATCTCAGGGTCTCGAAGACCATGCCCATCCTCCCACTTTAAAACAACTCGATCGCAATATTCCCGTACTCGGTTCTCCGAGTGCTGCTAAAGTAGCAAAAGAATTGGAATACACTACCGTAACAGCCTTAGACCATCAAGAAAAGTTTAACTTAGGAGATACTGTAGAAATCAAAGCAGTACCTGGTTCTCCGATCGGCCCTCAACTAGTAGAAAATGGCTATATAGTTAAAAATATAGCAACTGGTCACAGTTTATACTACGAACCTCACGGATACCATTCCGAAACCCTTAAAGAAGACGCACCGGTTGACGTAGTAATTACCCCGATCGTTACTTTAAAGTTATTTCAATTTTTACCCTTCATTCAGGGACAAAAAAGCGCGATCGATGCTTGTCAAATGTTACAACCACAAGTAATCTTACCGACTGCGGCTGGCGGTGATGTCAAATTTGATGGTATATTAACAGCCGTACTTAGTGCAGAAGGAACGATCGCAGATTTTCAAGCTCTTTTAACAAAGAATAACCTTTCCACTCGAGTCATTGACCCCAAACCGGGCGATCGCTTTACTGTGGAATTAAAAGATCGTGCTTTAGCTTAAGTGCAACTGATTTAAATCAGCGGGTAATTATTGCCCGCTCAATATTATGGTAGTTAAACTATTTAAACCTGTCATTTTTCTGGCAATTTTATTAACTATTTTTACTTCAATTACTTTTATCAACATATCCAAGGTTAATTCTCTTTCCGAACGAACATTATCCAATAATAAGACTCAAGCAGATAATCTGCTTCATTTAAGCGACCTAATTAACTTGGGTAATATATTAAATTATGGAAATTGGTGCGGCGCAACTAATACAAAACCAATCTACGTAATGCCAATTGATGCAGTTGATGCTGCTTGTAAAGTTCACGATCTTTGTATCGGTAATAACGATCATAAATGTAGCTGTGATGCTGATTTCTTGGCAAATATAGCTGAAGCAAAAGCGATTTCTCCAAGGGGAGAAAACTACAAAATAGCAGCTATTGAAGTTATTTCTAAAAAACCTTGTTACTGTTTAGATCGATTTGCAGGCAGAAAAGTTAAATTATTAGGTTTTGGTGGAAGATGTTGAGTATTTTAAAAATCAAGCGATTATTTAATTTCATTTTTCAAAAAAAATCAGATAATTTCTATAATAGTTTGATTTAATAGCTTATTTAGCTTTTAATTACATAATTAGTTTATTTAAAAATAATATTTTATCCAATAGCTTCAAATTATTTCAGATTTTTTTGAGTGATTACAATCACTCCTTTATCAATAAATTTAGCCAAATTAAAATCTTGCAAAATAAGCGTAGATTTTAGGTTATATGGCGCAAACAATATCAAGTAATATCTTCGGTCTTATAGCTGAAGCGATTGCCAAACAATTTAAATAAAATTGAGATATCAAGCAAAGAAATAAAACTTAAAACTTCTCTCACTTAATAGCCATGATTTTAATCACAGTAGGTACAGAAAAATTCCAATTCGATCGCCTCATGATCTGGTTAGATAAATTAATTTTCAAAGGTATTTTAAACCCCGAACAAGAACAAATTGTCGTTCAATATGGCTCTTGTACCGTGATACCTTCCGGGGTTAAGGGATTTTCCGTTGTACCCGGTTCTCAATTTCAAGAATTAGTAAAAAAAGCTCGTTTAATTATTGCTCATTGTGGAGAAGGAACAATTGATTTATTATCTCAAGTCAATAAGCCTTTTATCCTAGTACCTCGTAGCGAACAATTAGGAGAACACGTCGACGATCATCAACAAGAACTAGCTGAAGCATTACAAGAAAGAGGAGTCAATGTTGCTAATTGTTCTCAAGATTTAGAAAATTTCTTAGTTGCACCTCAATTAACACCTATTTCTGCTGGCCCGAGTGCTTATTATGCAAAAGCTTGTTCCATGTTAGAAGAATTATTTAATTCTAGTGGAGATACAGCAACCACTTTAATTCCTTCCCACGCTTAAACCAAGTTGCGATCGATAATCAAACGTTGAGCGATCTCTACTAAAGATTAATTCCAATTTCCAGCCCATAACAAGATATTTTAAGATTTATCCTTTCAAAAAAACACTTCAATTTTGGATCGGGATAAATTGATGAATAAACTTGGTTCGCCATAAAAAGAAAATTAAACCACTACATTAAAACTCTTTCTTTTTTCCTTTCTATTAAGATTCACCCTTGAAGTAAACGATATTTTTTATAATTTAATTTTGGTTTCATTGATATAAATAACTGAAGATATACAAATCCAGAAGTTATGTAATATAAATTTACCATCTTCAAAAACAAAAATGGAGATAATCATACCTTGTAAAAAAAATGTTAGATCGACATGAAAATTCTATCTTTTTGCATTGCATTATTAAAATTATTATTTAGTTGAAAACAACTTATTTGAACTTTAAAATATTTTATTTATATTTGAAATTGTCTGTCAAAAAAATATTGTTTTTTAGGTAATCTTTCGGTTCTCAGCTAAGGTTAAAAAAAATAAAATAACAATGGTTATCTAAATAAGAGATTGTTTTAAATCAATTAAAAACCATATTTAGATATTTAAAAAAAATCATTCCCTACGCTTGAACGATTTCACTTCATAAGAACAAGAAATAAATATCAGATCGAGAAAAAAATTATCATGTCTAGTACGTCACAAGGATTTCAAGTAATTGGAACTAAAATTTACGATCCCAATGGTGAAGAATTTATTATCCAAGGA
>JASJCW010000168.1 GCA_030065265.1 Prochloraceae cyanobacterium | reverse complement strand
CAATTTCACAGCATGGTCATTACGTTGCCTACTTATTTTAAGATATTGTTTACCTAATTTCTTAATTGCTTTTTTGCGGTTAGCACTGCCTTCTTGCTCCGTCTTTACGCCGAGGAGACCTCGGCGCAGGCGGTGCGCTTTTTTCTTTTTACTTACTGCACGATGTGCTTTTTTTAAACGAGCTTCACTTGTTCGATAAAATCTTGGGTTAGGGGTACTAAAACCATTAGAATCAGTATAGAATTCTTTAAGCCCAACGTCTAAACCAATAGTTTTTCCTGTTGCCCGAACATATTCCTTTAGTTCTATAGATATGCAAAATTGAGCATAATAGCCATCAGCACGCCTAACAATTCTTACTCGTTTAATAGGTTCTGGTTGATAAAAATATATCTCTCTAGAACCAATAAGCTTTAACCTACCAATATTGTTTTTATCGGTGAAAGTTATGTGTTTTTTAGTTTTGTGATCGAGCTTCCAACCTGATTGTTTATATTCAACAGAACGAGTGCGTTTAGAAAACTTTGGGAATCCGCTCGATCCCTTAATATTCTTCCGGCAATTATCATAAAATTTTGATATGGCTGACCAGGCTCGTTCTGCTGATGATTGTCTTGCAGTTGAATTAAGTCGTTTAGCAAAATCAAATTCTTTACCCAACTTGGTTGATAACTTGCTTAAATCGTATTTGTTTACTTTTTGATTATCCATCCAATATCTAATCGATCTATTGCGGATAAATTGACAAGTACGAATAGCTTTATCAATAGCTTGATATTGTTTTAATTTTCCTTTTAACTTGTACTCAATTACAATCACAATAATTAACTCGACCTCAATATATTTACGCTATCACAAGCAGCGAAAAATAACAAGATGGAGTTAAAATAATACTGCCAGTTAAAACTGGCTCTAACCCTAATCGGGCTAGCTCGCAGAGCAATCCTCTGGCTGAAGCCCAGAGGCTTTACGCTCCGTTACCGTAAAAGCTGCTGCGATCTTTTTTTCTTAACAATTGTCCCCTCAATTTATAAAATTTTCCTTAAAGCGATCGCCAAAATATTGGAGATAATTCCCGTAAAATTTAACGTAATCGCTGACGGGGGAATGAGACAAATTTGCTAATTCTTGGCGAGAAAATGCCAATAAATTCGATAATTCATCTTGTTTGACGATCGCATTGAGATCTTTACTTTCAATTTCTAATTGTAAGAAAAAGAGAAAATGATAAGTGAATTTATAACTATTTAAAGATGCTAATTTTAATTGTTCTGGATTGACATTCAATAAAGTTTCTTCTGCTAATTCTTTAGCAGCAAAAGAGCGAATATCCTCAAATTTATTAACTTTGCCCTCATCGTAGTTTAAAGCCCCTCCTAAGAGAACAATTTTACCCGCTTCAAAAAAGCCATTTTTTGCAACCACGCCAAAAACATATTTACCATCTCGAGTAACTGGGATAATTAGAACTGCCGTATGATAGACTAAAAATTGACTGCCATAATTTTTTAAAATATTATTGCTGCCGTAATTTTTTTTAAAAATCAAATCTTTATACTGACAAATAGACAAAGATAGAGAGACTTTTTCAGGCAATTGTAAAGAAAATTGCTCGATAGTATAAACAGTGCCATTCCATAAATTATCGCCGCAAATTGCTTTTTGTTCTTGCCAAATTTTTTCCCTTTCCCGAATATAACTATCGGGATATTCTCGATAGAGATCGCAAAATTCAATTTTTAATAGATCGAAATTCAGATCGGATAGATCGATTATCATAAAAAACCGCCACAATCACCCTTAAATATTAATTATTTCATCGATCGCAAAAGAGCGAAAGTATGCTGAATAACTTCCAAAAAAAAGCAAAAATTTTATCCTTTCGAGAATAAACCAAATATATATTAATACAAGTTTTTAAAATTACTTTCCATGAGCCGATCGCAACGTTTAGTATCTTTAGATGTATTTCGCGGCATTGCCATTACTGCGATGATTTTAGTCAATCATCCTGGTAGCTGGGATCGAGTATATCCGCCATTACTGCACGCAGAATGGCATGGCTGCACCCCTACAGATCTAATATTTCCTAGTTTCTTATTTATCGTTGGAGTATCTCTATCCTTTTCCTTGAAGAAATATCGAGACAAAGCCAAACCTTATCTTATTATTTTACGTCGCGCTGCAATTATATTTGGTTTGGGATTATTACTTAATACATCTTCTTTAATCTTCCTTTGGTTATTTCAAAATATAGAGCCAGATTTTACTAAACTGCGTTTAATGGGAGTATTGCAGCGAATTAGTCTAGCTTATTTATTTGCTAGTTTAATAATATTAAATCTGTCAAAAAAACAGAGGGCGATCGCGGTTATTACAATTCTTTTTGGTTATTGGCTCGCTTTAGCCTTTTTAGGAGATTTTTCAGCAGAAAACAATTTTGCAGCCCAGATGGATCGGATGATACTGACAAGCGATCGCTTATACTTAGGGGGCCCTTACGATCCAGAAGGACTATTTTCTACTTTACCGGCAATTGCCACCGTTACGATCGGCCATTTCACCGGAGAATGGTTGCAGACACAACCCATCAAAAGCAATACCACGATGAAAATGATTTTAGCCGGTTTGAGTTGCTTGTTAGTGGGTAAATTATGGGATCTGGTATTGCCCCTGAATAAAGCCCTCTGGACTAGCTCTTATGTTATTTTTACAGCAGGTTGGGGGTTGTTATTATTTGGTGCTTGTTTTGAAGCGATCGACGTACGAGGATGGCGCAAATGGGGCAAACCTTTTGAGATAATGGGGTTAAATGCAATTTTCGTCTTTGTTGCTTCTGGAATAGTGACGAGAATTTTATACACAACTAAGATTGTTAACGGTCAAGAAACTGTTTCTACTTATAGTTGGTTGTATCTTAACGGCTTTCGTTCTTGGGCTGGAGATTGGAGGGGATCTTTATTTTTTGCGATCGCGATCGTGCTATTTTGGTGGTCGATCTTATATTTACTTTACCGACGACAGTGGTTTTTAAAAGTCTAAAAAAGTCAACAATACTCTTTTTTAAATTTAATAATTTCTCTTGTTTAAATTTTGGATCTAGCAATAAAAAATTGAATTATTAGCAAATTCTCCCCCGCTCCTTTGCCTATTTTCAAATATTAGTTTAACTCGAGTTGGTTCTGTCGTGCTTAAAAAAGATAATCAACTCGAATGCAGCCAAGGGAGCTTAATTTTGTTAGCGAAAAAGTCAAAATACATAACAATAATTTTTGCAATTGACTTAAAAACTTTATTCTAACTATATTTAACGATAGTTTTTAAAGCAAGGATTAACTAAAGCTGTTTTTAAATAAAAGATCGGTAAAGACCGGTGTTTTTAGTGGTTTTTTCGACCGTATATTTGTTATCACATACTTAGAAGGAAATAACGAAACAAGCAATACGAAAGGAAACAAATGATGAAATTAGCTCTTCAGAACTTAATTATTAGCGAAGCAACTTGTCAAAACTGGAAACGCTCTGAACTAAAGAAAAAAGCGATCGAAACTAAACAAGAATTAATCAAAGTTGGAGATTATTGTAGCATCGATGCTTTTGCTAAGGGAGGAATTCAAGCGCAAAACTTCTAAAATAAAAATTAAGACGAAGCCAAACAAAAATGACCGATTTTAGTATTCAATCGAACCAAGTTTGAGAACCGAGATAAGCTCGCAACAATTTTCGGTAACCCTAACTTTAAGACTAATTCCCGATCGCCCCACCGCAAAGAAATCGATTTTAATTTACTAATTGCTACCCGCGATCCTCATTTTCTTGACAAGATAAAATATAAACAATTTCTAAGAAGACACTAGTCAATCGAATCAAGAGATTGAAGGGTTAGAATAGTTAAAAATTTGGGGAGTTGAGTTAGATGAAAATTCTCGTACTCACTTGGGAATTTCCACCAAAAATTGTCGGCGGAATCTCGCGACACGTAGCTGAATTGTATCCAGAATTGGTGAAATCGGGCCATGAAATTCATTTAATTACCGTAGAATTCGGACAAGCACCCTTATACGAAATAGTAGAAGGAGTCAAAGTTCATCGAGTGCGAGTAAATCCCGGTCATGATTTTTTCCACTGGATTGCCAATCTCAATCAAAGTTTCGGACATCATGCCAGTAAAATAATTGCCGAAGAAGGTAATTTCGATCTAATTCACGCTCACGACTGGGTAGTTGGAGATGGTGCGATCGCCTTAAAACATAATTTTAAAATTCCTTTGGTGGCTACAATTCACGCTACTGAATACGGCCGCTACAACGGTATTTATACCGACACCCAGCGATACATATCATCTAAAGAAGAAGCATTAACTCATGATGCTTGGCGCACGATCGTTTGTAGCGGTTATATGCGGGATGAATTGCAAAGAGCTTTTGGCACTCCAACTGATAAAATTGATATCATTTATAATGGCATTCGCGCCGAAAAAAAGCAATTACCGCCTCAATTCGATCGCAATCGTTTTCGCCGTCGTTTTGCAGAAGATCGGGAGAAAATTGTTTATTATGTGGGTCGCATGGCTTACGAAAAAGGTATTTATTTATTACTTAATGCCGCACCAATAATATTGTCAGAAATGAATAGCTGCGTCAAATTTATTATTATTGGTGGTGGCAACACCAATGCTCTCAAAGAACAAGCTTGGAATTTAGGAATTTGGGATCGATGTTATTTCACTGGTTTTATGTCCGATGAAGATTTAAATAAATTTCAAACTATTGCCGATTGCGCTGTATTTCCCAGTCTTTACGAGCCTTTTGGCATCGTAGCTTTAGAAAGTTTTGCCGCTAAAGTTCCGGTAGTAGTTTCTAATACTGGGGGTTTGCCAGAAGTAGTTCAACATACTAAAACCGGCATAGTAACTGAAACTAATAATGCCGATTCTTTAGCTTGGGGAATTTTAGAAGTATTGAAAAATCCCGGTTATGCTCGGTGGTTAATTGATAATGCTTTTGCTAGTTTAGAAGAGCATTTTGACTGGTTTAAATTGGCTCGCAAAACAGAACAAGTTTACAGTCGAATTATTGCAGAGCGATCGCAAATAAGTTGGCATTAACGAGTAACGATTAGATTCAAGATCCACTTTGGCTTCAGCTAGAAGGAAACGCTCGAATCAGAATATAAATATTACTTTTGTCTGAAATATTTAAACTGATTTAAAACTAAAACCGTTAAACTTTGCCAAAACGCCGATCGCGCGATGCATAATCCTTTAAAGCTAATTCAAATTCTGCGATCGTAAAATCGGGCCATAAAGTCTGAGTAACGTACAATTCAGTGTAAGCTAATTGCCAAAGTAAAAAATTACTCAAACGCATCTCACCGCTAGTACGAATTAACAAATCTGGATCGGGAAAATTAGCGGTGTAGAGACATTTTTGGATCGTGCTTTCGTCGATCGCATTGGGATCTAATTTACCCTCAACAGCCATAACAGCCAAATTACGACAAGCGCGAATCATTTCTTGACGAGAACTGTAGTTAATCGCTACATTAAAGTTTATCTTTTGATTATCTTTAGTTAGGGCGATCGCTTTGGCGATGAGTTTTTGCAAAGATTTTGGTAGGGGAGTAAGATCGCCAAAAAATTTCAGACAAACTCCTTCTGAATGCATTTGTTTTAATTCGCGAGCGAGCATATCCTCAAATAAGCCTATCAAAAATTCTACCTCGAGTTTAGGACGACCCCAATTTTCAGCAGAAAAAGCATATACAGTTAAAGTTTTAATGCCGATATGTTTAGAGTATCGCAAGATTTGTTTTAAATTTTCTGCACCTTTGCGATGTCCGACAATTCTAGATAGTCCTTGTTTTTCACCCCAGCGACCGTTACCATCCATAATTATGGCTATATGTTGGGGCAATTTTTGGACGTTTAAACTCGTAGTTTCTAATACCAATTTAGCAGTCATTTGCTCTTTCCAATATTTTTTAAGCAGACAATTCTGGTTTACCTAATATTTTTTCTAAATATTCCCTGGTTAAAGTACGATGCCAACTTAATAAACAAGAAAATACGCGAATAAAAGTGTAAATCAACTCTAATTTATGGGCGATAGACCAATCATGCCAATGCAATACTCCCATCATGCGCCTAAAAGTAGAACTCAAATTTGCTAGGAATTGAAACTGTGTTTTTTTACTTAATTTATTTGCAGCAGTCGAACTTGATAAATTTCTAAATTTAAATTTTGGAAATAGCCAAACACCAAAGCCCAAAAATTTAGTCATGTGATTAATTTCATCTTGTAATAATTCTGAAAAAACTTGTTGAATCGTTCCAGAAGTTTGCGACATTAGCCATAAATAAAGACAAACAGCACTATATTCAGTGATAATGCGATGCAATCCGTGACGGTATAAATCTTGATACGTATCTTGTTTTTGCTGATATTTAGTAGGTACATAAGGATTGATGACGCATTTGTTACCCGTTAATTGTTGATAAGTTTTTATTAAAGCGGGGCTGTGCTGTCTTTCTTCTTTCTCCCACAAACCTAACTCTAAAATTTTGCTATCCGTACCTACAACTCCACCAACAAAACGAGCCATATCTGGGTGAATTTCTGCTAAATATTGGCGACTTGTTTGCGTGTAGCCGCGAATCGGAGCTTCTGTATTAACAATGCCGATAATTAAATTTAGAAATAGTTCTTGTTTAATCCCGACGATCTCTTTTGCATTGATATTTTTCCAGGCAATTTTTGCCCAAGGACGAGGTTTTGGTAGTATAAATTGTTTGGGTAGCTCTTCGAGAAGATCGGATAATTTTTCCTGAGTTATATAAGTATTTATCAGGCGATCGATTCTAGTTTTTGTTTGCCAAAAATTACCAGAAATGTACAATTTACCTGCCTTATCTACAATTAAATCGGAGCGAATCATTTTTAATCTACTAATGCTTTACAGTGAATTTTAGATCCTCTGCAAAATCTTGTCAGTCGGAAAAAGTCGGCAATTTTAAAATTTAATTAGTCGGAAAAAGTCGGAAAATAAATAAAAAATAATATTCAAACAAAAATTGCCCTAATTTTGCTATTGTAATTATCTTATTTAAAAACTAGACTTAAACTGAATAATAATGATTCGCTTGCGTAAATTAGCTGGAATTTTACTTACTATTTCTGGAGTGACTCACATTTTACAATTGTTAGTTTATCCGCCCCATTTCCACGTTATTGGTGCTGTTGTTTTTGGATTTATTTACTTCGCGATCGGTCTTTTTATTTTGTTAAAAAATAGGCGGATTGCTTTATATTTTGGAGCTATTTTACCGACGATTGGCGGTATATTAGGATTGTATCGATTTTTCTTGCTTCAACCCAATCCTTTTACAGTATTTCACGTTCTAATCGATTTAATTGTCGTTCCGATTTGTATTTATAAATTAAAAAATACTAGATAGAAGATCGCTTTTATTGCTTGCTTAATTGTCGAATTGCAGAATCAATAAAAAATAACAAGTAAGAAGAATTAATATTGCGATCGCAGCTCTTTATTTCCGAGAGACAAATCGATGGCTAAATTACAAAAACCCCTTACTTATTACTTCTTTTTTTAACTCAACCAAGGACGACTAGCTAATTCTAAACTTTCAATTTCATCTTTGCTCATTTCCCAACCCAAAGCACCAGCATTATCTCTGACTTGCTTGGCATTTTTTACCCCAGCGATCGCAATAACACCAGGTCGAGAATTTATCCAATTTAAAGCTACTTGAGCCATAGTTTTATCGTATTTTTCTCCTATTTTACGCAGCAAAGATAAAACAGGTTCTATTTTTTGTAATCCATTTTTACTGAATTTAGCATCGAAACTGCGCGGGCCGGTTGGCGGATTTTGAGCTGTATATTTGCCAGTTAATAAACCTTGAGCCAACGGACTGTAAGCTAAAATTGTCACCCCTAATTCATTGGCTTTTTTTAAAATTCCTTTGCTTTCAATTTGTCTGCTTAATAAAGAATATTTGACTTGATTTGTTGCTAATTCCACTCCGCGAGATGCTAATATTTGATGCGCCAAACTCATTTCATCTGCCGAATAGTTGCTCACACCAACTGCTAAAATTCTGCCTTGTTTTACTTCATCAGCTAAAGCATTCATCAGGGTTTCTTGACTCATGAAAAAAGTAAAAGGCCAGTGGACTTGATATAAGGGAATTTGCGACATTTGCAAGCGATCGAGACTTGCAGTTAATGCATCTTTTACCGAGTCTCCCCAAATACGCCAAGGTAGCGGGCCGAATTTAGTAGCAATATAAGTGGGTCGATCTGTATTTTTTGTGAATTCACCTAGCAATTTTTCCGACAAACCATTACCGTAAACTTCAGCAGTATCGAAGAAGTTTAATCCATATTCTAAAGCTACTTTAAATGCTTCTTCTACTTCTTGTTTGCCGTAATTTTTACCGTAATTCCAAAATAAATTATCTCCCCAAGCCCAAGTACCAAGACATAGAGAAGGAACTGTTATTTCTGTTTTTCCTAGTGTTGTCGGCATTGTTTATTTTAAGTAGATTGCAATTATTTAGCATTATCTCACGCAGCAGACAAACTTTGTCAGTTTTCAGAAAATGCCCCAGTATAAGCAAACATAAAATTCATCTTTAGTTAGAGAAAATTACTTTTAGAATGAGTGCGACCTGACATTTTATGGGATAATTATTTTGAATAAGTTTTATAATAAACAATCTCGCCGTCGATTTTTGCAATTATCTAGTTTAGGTTTATTATTTGCCAGTCAAGGAAGCAGCTATATTGGTTTAAGTAGAAGCGATCGCAATATTATTAAACCAAGAAGGCTCAAAATTGGCGACACGATCGGTTTAATTAGTCCGGCCAGCGAAATTAAAGGAGAATATATTGAGTCGGTGCGAAATTTTCTCGCTGAAAGTGGCTATAGGGTAAAACTAGGTAAGCACGTTTACGATCGCTACGGTTATTTAGCAGGGAAAGATGTCGATCGCGCGGCCGATATTAATGCTATGTTCGGCGATCGCAGTATTAAAGCCATCTTACCAATCAGGGGCGGTTGGGGACTAAATCGGATCTTAGATCGGCTCGATTATAATTTAATTGCTGCCAATCCGAAAATAATTATCGGCTATAGCGATATTACTTCTCTGCTTTTGGCAATATACGCTCGCACTGGCATCATAACTTTTCACGGGCCGGTAGGGATATCTAATTGGAACGATTTTACTCTCAATTATTTTGATAAGATCCTCTTAGCAAAAAAAGCCGTCACTCTCAAAAACCCGATCGAGATGAGAGTAAAAACTATTACTCCGGGTAAAGTTAAAGGAAAAATACTCGGAGGAAATTTAACAGTTATCACTTCAACGATCGGATCTCCTTATTTACCTTCTTTTGACGGTGCAATTTTATTTGTCGAAGAAGTGAGCGAAGATATATATAAAATCGATCGGATGTTAACCCAATTAAAAATAGCTGGAATACTCGATCGCATTTCTGGATTTATTTTTGCTCAATGTAAAAACTGTGGCAACCCCCTAGATACCGATCCGAGTTTAACTTTAGAACAAGTCTTAGACGATATCATTAAACCATTAAAGATTCCCGCTTGGTACGGTGCGGCGATCGGACATATTCCCAATAAGTTTACCGTGCCGATCGGCTTGGATGTCGAAATTGATGCCACTCTCGGACAAATAAGAATGTTACAACCAGCAGTTGTTTGAGGTCAGACGGTTTAGGTAGGGGGTCAGGGGTCAGAGGTCAGAGGTCAGAAGTAATTAAAAATAACAACTAACCAATAACAACTAACCAATAACAACTAACCAATAACAACTAACCAATAACAACTAACCAATAACAAC
>JASJCW010000167.1 GCA_030065265.1 Prochloraceae cyanobacterium | reverse complement strand
TAAACCAAATTCTTTTAAACTATTAAATAATTTCCATCGAGTAGAGTTGACAGCAGCAGCGTCTTTTAATGGTTGTTTGCATTGCTTTAATATTTTGTTCAAAAGACTTGGTTTTCCAGAAAGAAAATCTTTTATATCTTGATTCCCTTTTTCTTGATTGCATTTTCTACAGGCAATGGTTAAATTACTAACAGAATTCGTACCAGATTTGGATTTTGGTACAATATGTTCAATTTCTAAAGGTACATTTTGAATACCACAATAAGCACATTTACGTTGCCATTTTTCGAGTAAATATTCTCTGATTTCATAATTAAATAATGTGCCTTGCTGATATTCAACTCCTGAAATCTCAGGATTGTTGATTTTTTGAGTGTCAAATCTAACCAATTCTTGAACGATCTTATCAATCGAACATAATTTTGTTAGTCGATTTACCCAAGTAGTAATGTTGTAAACTCTCGACATTAGACTAGGTGCTAACCAGCCTATTGGCTTTTTTCTATTTAAAAATCTAGGTTGACGATAGCGGGTTTTACGACTTCTTCTAGAACGTCTAATTTGTCTTCTAGATAATAAAGAGTCTTTAATTTGTAGACCACGATGATTTAGTTCCGCCCCCCAAATTAATTTATTACCAGACAATACAGCTAACCCTGTAGTACGGCTACCTGGGTCAATCTTCAAAGTACAATTATTATTTACATAATTAAGTTTCTCCTCTTTGAGAATAATTGTAAAAGGATAGCGTTTAAATACACTTGCTTTTCCTTGAGATAGCAGTTTCCTAGCTTTAGCTGGATGACAAGGATTTAGTGGTAGTTTGTTTGAATTTAATACAAAAACTCGCATGAGTTAATCTCCTATTGCTAGGGTAAAGTTCAACTAGACAATGTTTTAAGTCGGTACTTTCTAAATAACACTGGATTAACCCAATTACTCCTGTTTAATTATTTAGTTACAGAGCATAGAACTGTTGAAGCATTCTAAGGTGTGAACATTAACTCTTACTTAAAACGTAGTGATTTAACACGCTTGTCGGGTCAACTATAGGCTTTTACAAGCCCTCGCTTTTAGCGACGGGTTATTGACTATTCTCATCACAGATTGGGAGATATCAATTACGCTTTGAAGGAATATAATGAAGCAGCAATATATTACGAATTAGCTTTCGATATTGCTAAAGAAAAATCGATTAATTTTCCTTTTGCTTTGAAGGGATTGGCAGATTCATATTTTCAATTAAAAAAATACTGTCTTTCAGTACATTATTACAATGAATATTTAAAATCTCTACAAATTTCTAATTTGTTTTGAAAAAAATACAGCACACCGCAACTTTAAATTGTATCTCAATTAAATCGACAATTGTAAATAGCAGAACCAATTGGAAAATGAAGCGACAACTCTTAACCAAAAGTGCAGGGTAAGAAGCTCCAGACGCGCCAAGCAGAATCAATTCAAGCAAGTAGAATAAATGAAGTCTGTGAGTGGCTTAAGAGAGTGAGGCAAGCGTTAAATCATGACAATGAGAATAGCTTAAATATTGCCTCACTCTCGTCCCGCACTTATCGAACAATTTAAAGCATGAATTATCGATTTAAAATCAGACGACATTGCAATTCCCCTGAAATAATACCCGGATTTGATACTATTTAGCACTCAACCAATTTATAACCGACTGGTTGTAACTTTCGAGTCTTTCTTCCCTTGGTATTTGTCTATAAAAAGCCAGATGGGAAGTTAACAATTTGGAACTGTAACGATGCCCACGAGTGTAAAAACAATCTTCTTTTACGACATAATGCTTGAGATCGTCTAAACCTTGACAATGTAATAAATCTCGGTCTTTGCTTATTACTTTGACTGGAATTTGAAACTCATAATGACGATAAATTGTTCCGTATTTTCCGACAATAGAATTGTTCTCAATACCTGAGAAGTTTTTACGATTATACATTTTTTTTTAAGCTCTAATAAATAACTAAATACAACAAACTCAATCGCAGCCAGTTCAAGATTTACCTTTGCAAGCGAACAAACTGCGATTTTTTTTATATAAATATCATTGTAGCTTAATCGAAACTAAAATTTTAGAAAAAAAGAATTAAATCGATCGCGTTCCTCAAGAATAATCACTTCAAATAACTCATTGCTTAATGCCGTCAATATCTCAGGGGTTAGAGCGTTTCCGTTTTCAAAACGGAAAACTCCTGAACTCGTTGTCAATTAATTTCTTGAGCAATATTTTGAAGCTTTTTACCAAAGCGATCCCGCAGGAGAGGAAGATCGCTACTCTTGTCAAGATAATTTAGTTTTTAGGAAACCGACTATAAGATACCTCAAATCTTGTTTTAAGCATTTGGGCTGAAGCAGCTATTATTACAGCTAATAAAGCAATTGAAACTGCTCCTATTTCAATCCCAGAATCATCTACCAGTACAGCTAAAGTGAAAAGAGCAATTGCTAATCCAATACTTATATATCTAACTTGTTTGCTAACTCGATAAGCTCGATTACAAGAACTACATATTTGAGTATGTCTTGCTAATCTTGTAGCAAGTTGGGAATGAGATTCGACATTATTTTCAGCTACTTTTGCAGTAGCATAACCTTGATAATAAGGTAAAGAAGAACCGAATCTATCTAACCATTTTCGATATTCAACAACTAATAAATCTGATGTCTTGAGAGGTAAATATAATTCTTGTAAGCTTTTTCCGATGCGAGCGATTTGTGCTTGTTGTCCTACTATTAACGGTAAGTCTTGCTCCAAGATTTTGTTAGTGTTTAAATGGTCGAGCCAGCGCGGTCTGAGTTTAACGCCCCAGGTCAAAAAGTTACGATAACCTCTCGAGAGAAGGCGACATCTATTTTTACCCAAAGGAATCGAATACAAAGCTAATCCAAAACTCCAACCTTTATCTGGAATCGTCGAACTAAATAGAACCAAATTAGGAGCAACAAAAGAAATCTTCCCCCAATTTGGTCTAGCTGAAATCATGCCTCGATATCGAGCTTGAATGCCTTGAATCGAATTTTGAAGGATTTCAATTTCTAAAGGTTCAGCATTGTTACGATTTCCACCACCTCTAGTACCGTGATGGCTGATCGGAACGTGAGCCGGATCTGTGAGATTTTCAATTAAATAAGTTCGATCGTAAGGTAGATCTAACATGAAATCAGCTCTGACAAACTCGGGTTTATCCAAATCTGCTAAAGTAGGAATCATTTCCTCACTAGCATCTTGCGATGCTCCAGCCCAGATCCAAACCATTCCCTGAGACTCGACAACCGGATAAGATTTGACACAAGAATTAGCCGGAATTTTGGCATCTTTTGCTAACTGAGGGATACGCAAGCATTCTCCACCATTCCCAAATTGCCAACCGTGATATAAACATTCAATTTTGCCATCGATAACTTGTCCGTCAGAGAGTTTGGCCGCTCGATGGGGACATAAATCTTCCAAACAAACTAATTCACCTTGCTCGTTTCTAAATAAAACTAACGGTTCGTCATAAAGACTGAAACCATAGGGGCGATTGTTCGGTAAATCTTGCGAGAAAGTCACTGGATACCAACAATTTCTCCAGTTAAATGCCTGTTCTGATTCTGGTGCGGTTGTTATTTGTGGTTTGTCAAAAGTAGATGTCATATTTTTTAAAATTGTGTCGATCTAAACTTTTTTTTAGTCTACTCCTATTTGTAGATTAAATTCTACATATTTTTCTTATACCGATTCTCAAAAGTAACTAGAGACTTAATTAACGGATAAAATTTTAAAATCAAATCTCATAAACTAAGCAAGACAAGCTATTTATGGTTTTCTCTTAATCTAAAATAAGATTGGCAACTACTTGGAAATATTTGAGGATTGGTATTACCAAATAAAAGGAATAAAATAAGCACTAGATTTTAAATTCCACTACTTAAAATTTCCATTGCTAGTATGAGAATTTCAAATTTAAAATATCTTAATTAATCATAAAAATTAATACTTTAGTTTTGAGCATTAGCTACAGATCGCTTTAAATGCTCAAGTTTAGCTCTTGCTTTTTTAATAATACCAATTCCTCAAAATAATGCTACAGATAGATTCTCCTCTTTTTGTGCCTGTCTTGACAGACGTTCCGGGAGCGGTAGACAGCCTTGATAGTTAAGTTATTGTTTTCAACCAAGATTTATTGGTAAATGAAGGCTGTCTACCTTCCACCCCTTGCGCGTGAGCCTCACGCGGGCTTCTGCCGCTGTTGCCTGTTGCCTTTCATCGCCCAAGTGTAGCAACATTAAGCAGAATTGGTATAAGGTCGGAAACTTGTGATTGAGATTTTCCCAAAATTTCACCAATTTCTCTTTGCTTAAGACGATGCTCAACATTCAAACCGTAATAATAATCGATTGCAGTTTTTCGATCGCGCACCGGCTACGCCGGATCTCGCTACGCGAGATCGCTTTTTAACATCGTTTCTTTATAGAGTTATATAAAATCATGCTCTTCAGCGACTATTGCTACAATTTGTTGTAGTTAGCTTAACAAGCCGAAGATTAACTATTGATTAAAGCTATACTGGATATAGATCGTAATTTAAGATAAAAGTTTTGCGATATTATTAATTATCGATTTTTACACCTCTAAAGTTAAAATTTAGTCTGAATCGAAACAAACTTCAAAAAATTGATAAAAATTCTCGAAGAATGAAGCTTTTCTAGGTCTCAATTTTAGAATCAGCATCAATTTATTCCATGAGAAATCGATTAAATTTATAGTAGTAAATAATTGTTCAATTGCTTTCTAAATCTGCTTTCCAAGCTTTTCAAATTGCAAAATTTTTTGGAGATTGACAGAAGCGGTATAAAAGCAATTCTCAATATTAACTTAGAGAAATTTTCGGAAATATAATGACAGATTTGTCAGATAAGTTTCAGAGCTTAATGTAGTGATAGTCATATGTTAAGGAGTCGTTGTCATGACTGAAAAACCTCAACTAAAACATTACGGAGAAATTCTCGAACAACTTAAAACTTATTTTCCAGTTCCAGTTTCTAATCCTATTATGGATGGTTACTTTGTTCACACTATTTCTAACTTTCTCGACTATGTAGATAAATTGAAATCAACTGCACCATTATTAGGCGGACAGCAAAAAATTCATTATGAACTTAGTTTTAAAGAACGATTTCCTGAGAAAATGAGTTCAGTCGAACAAGTAATTAAATTACTAGTTAATTATTGTCAAGGTACAATGATTTGTGCCCATCCAAATACACAGGTCAATGTAATTCCACCATCAACAATTCCTAGTATTACCGCAACAATTGCTGGGGCTATTTATAATCCGAATATTATCTCGGATGAATATTCGGCTTACTTTGCAGAAGCAGAGATTCAGTCAATTGCTATGCTCTCAGATTTGATCGGATACGATCCTGAATTAGCAGGAGGATTTTTTACTTTCGGCGGTACAGGAACTATTCTCTATGGCTGTAAATTGGCAATTGAAAAACTTTTTGAAGGTAAAGCGATGAAAGAAGGCATTCGAGAAGATATCAAAATTGTTGCCTCTGAATTAAGCCATTATTCTCGTCTTAATGTTGCTGGTTGGTTAGGGGTAGGCACTGACAATCTCATTGCTATTCCCACGACTTCGGATAACCAAATGTCGTTGATTGCGCTTGAAGAATACCTACGTCGGGCTTTTGAATCTGGGGAGAAAGTAGCAGCGATTTTAGCAACTTTAGGAACAACGGATGCCTTTGGTCTTGACGATCTAGCTGGAATCGTAACACTCAGAAATAATTTGGCTAAAGAGTTTAATTTAAAACATCCTCCTCATATTCATGCTGACGCTGTAATTGGCTGGGCATGGTTAGTCTTCAAAGATTACGATTTTGCCAATAATCCTTTGTGCTTTGAGGCTCAAACTTTGCAAGCAATACAATTATCATTAAAATACATTAGTAGTCTAAATCTTGCTGATAGTTTAGGCATTGACTTTCATAAAACCGGTTATGCTCCTTATATTTGTAGTGCTTTTCTGACCAAAAATCGCAACGATTTAAGTTTGATTAGTCGCAAGCCCCAACAAATGCCTTACCTTTATCAATGGGGTCAATATCATCCCGGTATTTATACACTTGAATCATCAAGGCAAGGTAGCACTGCTTTAGCAGCTTTAGCTAATATTCGCTTATTAGGCAAAGAAGGTTATCGAGTATTGATCGGCCATATTGTGGCAATGGCACAGATATTACGACGAAAATTAGAAAATTATTCTTTTATTCAGGTTCTTAATGCAAATAATTACGGCCCAGTTACTCTGTTTCGAGTTTATCCTAAGAATATCAATGCATTAGAAGAATTTCAACGAGAATTAAAAGATCCCGGTTACCAAAAACAACTACTTGAATACAATCGTTATAATCGTTGTCTCTTTGATTGCATTCATGAACGGACAATGAGGGGTCAAGGAGTTCTCTTATCGTGGACAGATCTTTATCAACATACTGACTATTCTAAAAATACATCGATTTCAGCTTTTAAATCTTTTATTATCTCCCCTTGGACTGATTTAAAAGCTTTAGACTTGGTTGTAGAGCAGATAGTATTAGGGTGTCAAGAAGTCTGTTGCGTCTGAATTAGCCTTAAAGTTTACAAAACTTTACATCAATCTCAACAATAACTAACTTTTGGAGTTTAGAGTAACTCCAATTTTGTCCGTGCGCTTCTACTAGTTAAAATTTTCATTGCAATTATGAGAATTTCAAATTTAAAATATCTTAATTAATCCTAAAAATAAATATTTTATCTCGCCACGCTCTGACGCCCGGATCGGATCTTTAATTTCAAATCGAGCAACCCGATAGTGTATCGCTCGCTTGGCGTACTACAGACTGGAGAGCTTGTAGGTTATGGAGTGCTTCGAGCCTGTCATAGAGGCAGAAAAATTGGCCCTCTGTTTGCTAACGATCCACAAATTGCAGAAGAACTATTTCAGTCGTTGAAGGCTCAAGTTCCTGACCAGCCAATTTATCTCGATGTGCCTGATGCTAATTCAGAAGCAGTCAATTTAGCTAAACGTCACGGGATGAAACCAGTTTTTAGCACAGTAAGGATGTACACTCAAGGAATCCCCACGACTCTTATCAAACAAGTATTTGGTGTAACTACATTAGAACTCGGTTAATTGATATCCTTTGAAAACGGAAACTATAATTTCTGTATTACTCAATTGACAAGGCATTAAGGCGTTGAAGATTTTTTTGAATGGTAGTAAGTTCGTCGGAGTTATTTCGCTCGAACTCTTTAGCTTGATAAAGAGCTGATTCCCACGAACCGTAAATCGGATTGGGGAGGATAATAAATATCGGTAAAAGCGATCGTAAGTCCTGATTTGAATTCAACTGACCAAATCGAGATGCATTATTATCGACAAACTCCTTTCTAGCTTCAAGGGTGAGATCGACATCTTCAGCAAAATCTAGAAGATTATCGCCGATCGCCAAAATAACATTGTGTTTTTCCCCATCGGCACGACCGTCAATGACTGCATCGATTCGCAGTTGTTTAGAAAGATTATCCCCATTGGCGAATTCGCATCTTAAAATGACATTTTCGTCCGTGACATTGGCTACACCTAATTGTTTTAAATTATCGATAGTTGCTATTTCTAAATCTTGAGAGTTGCGCTGGCAAGGGTATTTTTCGTAACGATTGGAGATAAAAAATAATTTGACGTTAGTGGCGCGATTAACGTAATTAATAAATTCAATCGCACCGGGAACGGCTTTAGCTTTTTTAGCTTTAACCCATTGATTCCAAGATTGAGTGGTATTTTTAAGTTCAGTTCCTACCATCGCCGCATAGTAAGGACTGTTATCAAAGACGGTTTCATCGAGATCGAGAACGATCGCCGGATGGTCGATTGAAATTGCTAAAAGTCGATCTAGAATTAAACGGGCAAAACTATAAGATTGATATGCACTAGCTCTATATTCGGCAGAGGTTTGCACCCAATCGAGTGCTAAAATCGACTCTTGATTTAGATCTCGTTGCGAAAAAGATTGAGTTGATTCAGTAGTCTGCGGATTTAAAGCCGAAACCTTTTCAAGAGAAATATTTGGTGCTGCACTGGCAGTTAGGGGATAAGCCAGAATTAATGAACATATGCTAAAAAGCAGACAAATAATTGTTGTATCCAAGATTTTAGTTATTTTCATAATTAAGTAGTCGGACAAAACTATAATTGATCGTAGAAAAGAGGGAACAGGGAACAGGGAACAGGGAACAGGGAACAGTAAGCGATTCAGCAATTTTACAGTTCTTAATACAGTGCGGTTTATTTATGTCCGACTACTTAGGTAGAAGTAATTTTGAGTTGAATGTCGCTCAATTCAGTCAGGGACATTCATCTATAAACCAGTGTTCGTCACCAACTTCGGATAGGAAAACGTCAATACTTGCCCCAGAGCGAACGGCTAGATCGTTTAAAATCTACTACTTCATTACACGGTAAAGCAACGTCTTAAAAAGATAGTATCTAACTCATGTGTATCTAGTAGGTAAAAAATTGGGCATTCAAAATAATTAACAAAATCTATTGCACGTAAACGGCAGGTACGATCTTGAAAAATCATCAGCTCATATTGTTCTTCAGTGCCGCCATCAAGATCTTCTATATCCATCACTATATGATAGGCTGCAACTAAGTCCTCCATCTCATACTCATCTGTTATCTCATCAATCTGGATTTCCCAATATTCAAAATAATATTCGAGTATGGCAACTACCAAAATAATTTCGTGCTTCAGTAAATTAAGAGAAATGTCCGACCAAGACATAATTAAAAGCTCTTGAATACTAACCTTCCAAGAACAAACATCGTATTCATCATCTTCATCATCAAACGCGAAACTATCAAAACGGCACGTTCCATTTTGAAAAATCAGAAGCTCATACCCTAACTCTTCAAAATAATCATCTGTTTCTATTTCTAAGTGGTAGGATGCAACCAAGTCTTCTTTATCATTGCTAGCTATTTCTGACTCAACTTCATAACCATTGTCTTTAAATTTATTAATTATCTGAATAATTTCATTTGGAGAATTTATTATTAAACTTTGCTCTTCAGGTAAATCCAGACATAATAATTGTAATTCCCAACGATACAATCCCGATATGTAAATTTTTTCACCTTCGTTTTTGGTTGGTAAAGTAATGAATATTGGTGTGGAATATTGAGAATTAAAATTATAGTTTTCTTCGTCTAGATCGATAGCTTTAAATCCATACCAACCAGAGCGATCGCAAACAGTGCAAAGAAATGCTTTTTCTTTACAAGACTCAGCCGTGTATTTTTCGGGGATCTCTTCTAAAAGAATAGCGTCCATAATGTATTTAAATTGAACTTTAGAAATAAGAGATCCTAAAAAATTGTTTCCACCTTGATATCCTGGATAACAACTTTCTATTAACGGGTAATATTCATTTAATTTATCTAGACGATCGAAATAATCATCAAATATATGTTTCGCACCTTCATTTTCAAGAGATTCAATTAATTCATCTTTTGAAAATCCTTTTTGTTTAATTAGATCGCTATTATTTTCCAAGATCTCTATTAACTTATCATCATCAAATTCTTCTACAAAACCTGAAATTCCATCGTCTAGTAAAACTGAAATCAAGGTTTTTTTACTAACGATAAAATCTTGATAAGGTAATTTTTTAGCATCAGGTTGGAATTTAATTAATTCTCTTGGACTATCTATGTCTTAAATAAAATCATTATTTAATAGAGACATTCTATCGTCGTACATATATTTAGCATAATACTCGAAGGAAACAGATAGAGGGATTATCTTTTTAATAATTACGCTGTAAGGAATACCAAGG
>JASJCW010000166.1 GCA_030065265.1 Prochloraceae cyanobacterium | reverse complement strand
TTAGTGCCGATCGGTCGTCCTTTTGCTAATACCCAGATTTATATTTTAGACAGCCATCTCCAACCAGTTCCGATCGGAGTTATCGGAGAATTGTATATTGGAGGGATCGGTTTAGCTCGAGGCTATCTCAATCGATCGCAGTTGAGTGAAGAAAAATTTATTCCTAATCCTTTTGATGTCAGAAGTCAGGGAGGTCGTCCCGTAGCGGATAGTGCCGCAAGCGGGGCAGAGGTCAGCAAAAAGCTTTTATACAAAACAGGAGATTTAGCGCGCTATCTTCCTGACGGAAATATAGAATTTCTCGGTCGTATGGATAACCAGGTTAAAATTCGCGGTTATCGGATCGAACTTGGGGAAATTGAAGCCGCGACCGCCACTCATCCTCAAATAAAAGAAGTAGTGGCGATCGCACTAGAAGATCGAACGGACAATAAATATATAGTTGCTTATATTGTTAGGCGATCGGAGTCTTTAACGATTAGGGAAGTGCGTAATTTTCTCAAGCAGAAATTACCCGATTATATGATTCCTTCGTTTTTCGTGATGTTAGAGGCATTACCTTTAACTCCTAATGGTAAAATAGACCGTCACATTTTACCCGCACCAGATATCGAAGAAAATCGACAAGTAGAATTTATCCCACCTCGCAACGATACAGAAGAAGCGATCGCCTCTATTTTCATTTCTGTACTCAAACTAAAACGAGTCGGAATTCACGATAACTTTTTTGAACTAGGAGGACATTCTTTACTAGCCACTCAAGTCATTTCTCGCTTGCAACAAACCTTTAAGATTGAGTTTCCCCTACGGGCTTTATTAGAATCTCCCACAGTAGCTGAACTCAGTCAAACGAGCACTCAAATTGATTCGGTGCAAGCATCTTTAACTCCTTTACCAACAATTATTCCCGATCCAGAGCGACGCGATCTACCTTTTCCTCTCACCGATATTCAACAAGCTTATTGGCTGGGAAGGAATGAAGCCTTTGAACTTGGCAATATTGCCGCTCACGGTTATATAGAGCTAGAAAGCAATAACGTCGATTTAGAAAAGTTAAATTTAGCTTGGCAGAAACTAATCGATCGACACGATATGCTGCGTGCTGTAATTTTACCAGACGGTCAGCAGCAAATTTTAAAAGGAGTAGCACCGTATCAGATTCAAGTCTTGGACTTGCGTAAAGAGCCAGAAGCAGAAATTCAAACCAGGTTAGAGTCTATTCGCGATCGCATGTCTCATGAAGTTTTACCAGCCGATCGCTGGCCGTTATTCGAGATTCGCGCGACTCGTATAGATGAGGTGCATACAAGACTTCATCTGAGTTTTGACGGTTTGATCGCAGATGCTTGGAGTATGTTTGTTCTCGGACGAGAGTGGTCGCAACTTTACGAAAATCCTGACTGTTTGTTACCCCGATTAGAACTATCATTTCGCGATTATGTTCTCGCAGAGTCAAAATTACCAGATACGCCACAATATAAACGTTCTCGGGAGTATTGGCTCGATCGCTTAGATAGTTTACCTCCGGGGCCGGAATTACCTTTGGCTAAAAATCCAGGTTCTATTATCGAGCCTAAATTTAAACGTCGTAGTAGCATAGTACCTGCAAAGCAATGGCAACAAATAAAAGAGCGAGCCAATCAAGTTAATCTAACTCCTTCTGGAGTATTACTAAACGCTTTTGCTGTAATTCTCGGTAAGTGGAGCAAAACTCAAAAATTTACGATTAATTTGACTCTATTTAATCGTTTATTATTGCACCCTCAAGTTAACGATCTCGTAGGAGATTTTACTTCTTTAACACTTTTAGAAGTAGATAACTCAGTTGGGAATACTTTTGTCGAGCGCGCCAATCGATTGCAACAACAACTATGGGAAGACCTCGATCGCGTTTATTTTAGTGCGGTGAGAGTTCAAAGAGAATTAAATCGCAGACGAGAAAGTTATCAAATAGTACCGGTAGTTTTTACCAGCACTTTAGGCTTAGACTCTCTCGGTAAAGAGATCTGGATGTTAGATCGCTTGGGAAAAGAGGTTTACAGCATCAGTCAAACGCCACAAGTTTGGCTCGACCATCAAGTTAGAGAGAAAAATGGATCGTTAGTATTTAATTGGGATGCAGTAGAGGAAATCTTCCCAGAAGGTTTGCTTGACGATATGTTTGCTGCTTATTGCAATTTGCTCGATAGTTTAGCTACCTCAGAATCAGTTTGGGTCGAAAACAGCCTTCAATTATTACCCTCAGCACAATTATCTCAACGTCACGAGGTTAATAATACGGTAGCTCCAATTTCCCAGCAGACTTTACACGGTTTATTTATCGAGCGAGTAAAAACACAACCTCAATGTATAGCAGTAGTAGCTCCTCAATGTACCTTAACTTATGAGGAATTATACCGACGAGCAAACAGATTAGGACATCACCTGCAGCAATTAGGAGCAACTCCCAACACTCTTGTTGCTGTAGCGATGGAAAAGGGATGGGAGCAAGTTGTCGCGGTTTTGGGAATTTTAATCTCTGGAGCGGCATATTTACCCATTGACCCCAATTTACCCCAACAGCGACAAAAATATCTCCTAGAGCAAGGAAAAGTCAAATTAGTAGTTACTCAATTTTTTCTCGAAGATCGCCTCTCTTTACCCCCAGGAGTACAAAATATATCTGTATCTGAAGAATTAGTAAGTTCTCCTCAAACTCCTTTAAATCGAGGAAATAATCGCGATCTAGCCTATGTAATTTATACTTCAGGTTCGACTGGTAAACCCAAAGGAGTAGCGATCGACCATCGTGGTGCAGTTAATACCATTCTTGATATCAACAACAAGTTCAATGTAGCCGAAGGCGATCGCATTTTAGCTCTGTCTGCTTTGAATTTCGACCTATCTGTTTACGATATTTTCGGCATTTTAGCAGCAGGTGGAAGTATCGTTATTCCCCCTTCTGATGGACTTAAAGATCCTGCTATTTGGCTCGATTTAATCGTTTCTAAGGGAATTACCCTTTGGAATACAGTTCCTGCTTTAATGCAGATGTTGGTAGAATACATCTGCGTACAGCCAAAAACAGAATTATTATCTTTACGTTTGGCTCTACTAAGTGGGGATTGGTTGCCTCTTAGTTTACCAGAGCAAATTCAAAATTACTGTTGCGATCTCGAAGTAGTTAGTTTGGGGGGAGCAACCGAAGCATCTATTTGGTCAATTTACTATCCCGTAAACGAAGTTAACCCCAAATGGAAAAGTATCCCTTACGGTAAACCCCTTTTAAATCAAAGTTTTTATGTCCTCAATGAGTTAATGGAGAACTGTCCGATTTGGGTAGCAGGAAACCTTTATATTGGCGGAATTGGATTAGCATTAGGTTATTGGCAAGACGAAGAAAAAACTAATGCTAGTTTTATTACTCATCCAGTTACAGGGGAAAGATTGTATAAAACTGGAGATTTGGGGAGATATTTACCTGATGGCAATATTGAGTTTTTAGGTAGAGAAGATTTCCAAGTTAAAATCAATGGCTATCGCATTGAATTAGGAGAAATTGAAGCCACATTAAAACAACATTCGGTGATTCAAAATGCAGTGGTGACTTCTGTCGGAGAAGATCGAGCTAAGAAATCCCTGATAGCTTATGTAATTCCAAAAGCTGAAAAAACGATCGAAAATTTTAGTGAATTGCGTCGTTTTCTGAGAGCGAAACTACCAGAATATATGGTTCCTGCGGTCTTCACGATCTTAAAATCGTTACCTCTAACAAATAACGGAAAAATCGAGCGACAATCTCTTCCCTTACCCGATTTAACTAGACCGGAATTAGAGAAAACTTTTGTAGCTCCTCGAAACAAAACTGAGGAGTTATTAACTAGTCTTTGGAAAGAAGTTTTCAAGTTAGAAAAAATAGGAATTCACGATGACTTTTTCGAGCTAGGAGGACATTCATTTTTAGCACTACAATTAATCGCCAAGATCGAGGGAAAACTCGATACTAAAATATCCCTAAATCTACTTTTCCAACATCCAACTGTCGCAGAAATTGCCGATCGCATTGCTAACAATACAGAAGCCTCAGCAACATTTAAATATTTAGTTCCTATCCAAGAAAAAGGCAATAAACCACCTTTATTCTGTATTCACCCAGCAGGAGGACAAGTGATGGTATATCGTCATCTTTCCGATTGTCTGGGAAGCGAGCGACCTATTTTAGGGCTGCAGTCTCACGCTCTCGACGATCCGGATCGAGAACATCAAAGTATCGATCGCATGGCTGTCGAATACACCCAAGAAATTCGTCAATATCAACCTCAAGGCCCTTATTATCTTATGGGATGGTCGATGGGTGGTTTAATTGCTGTCAGTATTGCTAAAGAATTAGAAAAACAAGGACAGAAAGTATCCTTTGTCGGAGTTATAGATTCCTATTTAATTTCAGAAAATGGATCTAATTTTGAACGCGATCCTTTGATGGAATTGGCATTAGTATTAGGCGGTACTTTTGTCGATGCTTTTACAAGTTTAGATGGGAGAGAACAGGAGAACTTAAGAAAGAGATTAATAAACATTTCTTCTTCCGAACGTTTACAAAAGATAATGAGTTGGGGACAAGAAAAAAATCTACTTTCAACCAATATTTCGATCGAGATATTAGAAAAACAATTAAGACTCACCGAGATTCACGATCGACTAATTAAAGTTCACCATTCCCCGATAATTAAAGCTCCAATTTATAGTTGGTCTGCTTTGGATCGACTAGAAACAGAATTATCTCGCACTGACTGGAGTAAATACACTACAAATAAAAGTTACGAGCAAGTTTTAGATGGAAACCATTTTAGTATAGTTCGACCTCCATATATTAATATCTTGGCCCGAGAATTAGAAACAGAAATATCAAAAATATATCTAGATGAAATTTCAACATTAGCAGATTTATCGTCAATACAAGCTCTTAAATTTCCAGATTCTAAAGCATTAATTTTTGAAAATAAAACCCTTACTTATTTACAGCTTGATCGCCAAAGTAATCGAATTGCCAATTTACTTTTAGCTAAAAAAATCAAACCTCAATCGCGAGTCGCAATATTAGCAAAAGACTCTCTAAAAAGTTATGAAATTTTATTTGCTTGCTGCAAAATAAATGCTGTTTTCGTGCCTATTAATTGGCGTTTAGCTGCTGCCGAAGTGAGCTATATTCTCAGAGATGCTAATGTCGAACTTCTTTTTGTAGGGTCTCAATTCGAGGGATTAGTAAAGTCGATTGAAAACGAAATTGATAACGTTAAAACCATTATTACTTTAGAAAAAAACGATAACGATCGCAATTGGCTGAATTACGATTTATGGTATCGAGAATATAGTGACGATCGACCTAATATTATTGTCGAACCTAATGACATAGCCGTACAAATGTATACTAGCGGAACTACAGGAAGACCTAAAGGAGTTCAACTAGCAAATTATAGTTTATTTGCGATCGCCAAAGAATTTGCCAAACAAGGAAAAAATTGGATCGATTGGAATCAAAAAGATAAAAGTTTAATAACATTACCCTGCTTTCATATTGGTGGTTTGTGGTGGGCGATCCGAGGTTTATTATCGGGAGCAGAAAATATTTTACTAGCAACTTTTTCAGATATAAAAGTTCTCGAAGCAATTGAAAAATATCGAGTTACTAAAACTTGTATGGTTCCGGCTATGATTCAAGTAATTTTAAGCGAACCTAAATCCAAAAAAACCGATTTTTCCTCACTAGAATATATTGTTTATGGAGGTTCTCCTATTGCCGAATCATTATTAAAAAAAGCGATCGAAACATTTTCCTGTAAATTCGTACAAATTTATGGCATGACAGAAACGGGAAATTGTGCTGTTTGTTTACCTGCCGAACAGCATACTTCGACCAATTCAGAAAGACTTAAATCTGCTGGAAAACCATTTCCTGGGGTAAAAATTGTAATTGTCGATCGCGAGGGAAAAGAGGTAGATATTGGGCAAATAGGAGAAATTAAAATTAAATCTCCAGCCAATACGATCGGTTATTGGAACTTACTTGAAGCTACAGCAAAGACTTTAGTAGATGGCTGGATTTATACGGGAGATGCAGGTTATTTTGACGAAGAAGGTTACATATATATTTGCGATCGCATTAAAGATATGATTTGCTGCGCTGGAGAGAATATTTATCCCGCAGAAATTGAAAATATATTATACGAACATCCAGCAGTTTCTGAAGTTGCAGTAATTGGAGTTCCCGATGAATATTTTGGAGAAATAGTTAAAGCGATCGTGGTTTTAAAGGACTCGATCGAATCTACAGCTTTCGATCTTATCGATTTTTTACGTGGTAAAATTGCCGATTTTAAATTACCTAGAAGTGTAGAATTTACCGATTTTTTACCGAGAACTCCAAGTGGTAAATTGCAAAAAGGTAAACTACGAGAAAAATACTGGCAAAACTATCAAAGAAAAGTTAACTAATTCAAATCAATGAAACAGCGAGTTCCCATTCAAAATCAAGTACCTCTTTGGAAACCATTAACTGTCAGAAATTTTTTCCTTCTATTCCTTGGTGAAACTATTTCGATTGTAGGAGATCAATTTTACTTAGTAGGATTGCCTTGGTTAACTTTACAATTAACTAATTCTGGTATCAGCTTAGGTACGGTACTTATGGCAGCAGCAATTCCTCGTGCTATTTTGATGCTGATTGGGGGCGTTTTTTCCGATCGCTTTTCACCCAGGTTAGTTATGATAGTTGGCAATAGTTTGCGTGCTTTACTAACCATTTTATTAACGGTAATAATTGCTTTAGGTGCGACGGAACTTTGGCATCTATACCTATTTGCGATCCTCTTTGGCATCCTAGATGGTTTTTTTATCCCAGCCACTAAATCAATCGTTCCCAAACTGGTAAATAAAGAATATTTAGTAGCAAGTAATACTTTAATTGAACTAACTAACAGACTAGCTTTGCTAATCGGGCCGGCTTTGGGTGGATTGTTAATTTCAGTTACAAATATTCAGACAGCCTTTGCAATTAATGCTGCTACTTTCATTTTCACAACTGCAACACTTTTATTGATAGAAGATAATTCTCGATCGAATGCTGAGATCGACATACAAAAAAATATTTTAAGTAAAAAAATATTTAGTTTAATTATTGGTATTGGTGAAGGAATTAACTATGTATTGAACAATCGCCCTCTCAAAGTTATTTTGCTAGTATTAGTCATGTTAAATTTTTTAATTCTCGGCCCTTTACAAGTCGGCATTCCTTCGCTTGCTGACAGTCGATTTGCAGGGGGTCCAATCGCTTTAGGAATAATGAATTCTGCTTGGGGTGGAGGAGGATTACTAGGGACGCTTATGCCTCAAATTTTACCTAAGATTCCTCGGCTCGGAATTATCATGGTTACCCTTGCATCTATACAGGGCTTTGGTCTTTTCTTACTTGGTTTTATACCTAATCTATTATTAGCTAGCATTACTATTGGAATACTAGGTTTATGCAGTGGTTTTTTTACTGTTTTAGGAATTGTCTGGATTCAAAAGCAAACTCCACCTGAAATATTAGGAAGAGTGATGAGTTTGGGAATGCTTGCTTCTTTTGGCATTGCTCCTTTTTCCTTAGCTTTAGCTGGTTTGTTAGCTGACAATAATCTTACAGTTCTTTTTACTGTTTCAGGGGGGATTATGTCAATAATAAGTCTTTTTTTTATGACACAAGCTACAATTCGTCAGATTTAATTGAGTCTAATCCCTTTTTGATTATTAATAATCTATTCCACTAATCAAATTATGTTAACTTGACGTGAGTTTGACCTAGTCAAACTCACGTTTTTTCAAGCTCAAAGATATTGCTTTTTAGCTCGTATTGATGATTGGATTGAGATTTGTAAGTTAAATTCTCTGGAAAATATACTTAAAATTTATTTGAGCCATTTGAGATAAGATTCTCACTATGACAGCTGCAGAGTGGGGATTGATTCTGTTAATGCCACTTGAAATCTAGAAAATCGCCATACAACTCTTTGCCCGTTTAGACAAGTTTTTATATTAAATAAAAGTTTTTCTATTAAAAATAGCGTCAAATACCAATAAAAAATAAAAGAAAAAAACTGAAAAGGGCAGCAGCAACTCCAAAACCTACTGAAAAAGCTATTAAGCTTCCATACTTCAACGCGATTATATTAAATAATAACAACAAAGCATAGTATTTAATTTGTGAAAACCATTTTTTTGATGTTTCATTCGTTCTACTTAAAAAAGTTTGAGTCGCACTATCTGGAAATGATGTTTTTATCATTTCTTTCTTTATTATTTGTTTGAGTGGCTCTATTATTAACAAAAAAACCGAACACCCACTGTAAAAACCTAAAATAGTAGAAATGACAATAATTATCAGCTGTATCATAACTTTTCTAAAATATAAAGTTACTCTAGTAAGTATAGAAAAGTATTTGAGGGTGTGAGGTTATGGTAATTGCTGGTCTTTTAACTTTTAATTATCGAGATTCTTTGTCCGACAAGTGATTAGACCCGATCTCGCTATCTAAAATATTCTTTATCCTTTAAACTACTCCAATCGATCGGCTTTACCAATACATCAGTAACTCGATCTTCTAAACCAGCTCGAAGATTCTCAGGTAAATTTTCAGAAGCCAATACAACTATATCGCCATCAAACGATATTTCTTGGATTAATGCGATGCTCGGTGAATCGGGTGTTGAGATATCAAAGATTAATGTATCGGAATCGATCGGATCTGGAAGTTGTTGGATAGTTGCGCCCCGAGCGAAGCTCGGATCAGCTACGCGGATCGCTATATTCTCTGGTTCGAGCTGAAGATGACGAACTAAATTACTTGAATAATTAGATGCTATTAGATTATCTTCTTTTTCTACAACTAAACATACTCTGCGATTGCAAGAAAAAGCTAGAGTTTCTTCTTGTATTATTTCCCGTTGAACTCGATCTGACAACCAAGCCAGGAGCTTAACTCGATCTTTTAAAGAAAGTTGATTAACACTAGATTGCGCTTTAAAAAGTAAATTATTTTTTTCGCTTTTGAGCTGTTTTAAACCAAGATAAACTAAAAGTCCTTGAATGGGGACAACCGAGCTAAAGCCTTCTCTGTATAAGTTCCATAGCCCTTAAACCTTTCTGATAAAAAGGCAATTTATTGCGAGTAGTTCTCATTAATTTCTCGACCCATTCCCAACATATATCCATACCTAAAACCCAAGTCGATCCATATAAGCCAGTCCAAAAATAACTATGTTTAGAATATTTATCTTCTTTATCTTTGAGGCGATTAATATATTCTTGATGCCCGATTTTTCTGATTTTTAATCCCTTCAAAGAACTAAAAGTATAAGCGATCTCGCCTTCGCGAGATCCGAGCGAAGCTCGGTGCGCTACCAATAAAATCAGACTAGTTAAGCGTTGTTCGTTTGCTTTTGTCCCTTCTAAATTATAACCACCTTTTTTATAATCTCTAAACATTGCCTCAATAGCCATACGTTGAGAATAAAGTTTGATAACTTCATCTTTATTCTGAAGATTGGTTATCAAGTACCAAGGCTCAGGATTTTGCTGATTTTTATATTTTCTCTTCCAGTAGATAACGACATTAAATCTATCTTTTAAATTCTCTTCTGTCACCAAAGATCTCGGATAAATAATTCGGTCTCCTGGCTTAATTTGTAAATCCTTTAAAGCTTGATACTTTTGATATTTAGGCTTGATTTTTGTAGTCTTATTTAATCTAAAAATATAGCCGACTTTCTTTTTACCCAGCCAAGAAGCTAATGCGGTACTCCTGAATTCTCTATCCCCAATGACTACTATTTTATACTTTTTAAGTAGACGCAATATTGGTTTGATTACAGCAACCTGTTCGTAAAAGTTAGTAGCCCCCTGTTTATTTAGTAATAACCAGTAGAGGGGCAAAGCTCGATTATTCCAAACCACACTAGCCATTAATATATTATTCTTTTCCCATTGGGTTCTATCGATAATTACTGTTAAAGTTTCGCCCGGTTTAAACTGAGTTTCAATTATCTTTTTGATTAAAGGAAGCCAAAGTAATGTTACACTTAATACTGGGAGAATCAGAAATCTTTTTATCTTTTTTCTTCTACTATCACATTTAATTGGATAAGGAAAATTTGATGCTAATTTTTCTATTTTAACCTCTTTGTGTACTTGCAGTAACCAAACTAAAATTTGTAATGTTAATAATTCTGAATCTTTGAGATAACTTTTGAGATAATTGATATAAAATTCAGGCAACATTTAGAATTAAAACTATCTCCGTAAAACAAGGGATAGTTATTTTTAATTATTTTGAGTTTTTCTCTTGATATTTATAGAAATTATTTAAGAATTAAGCGATCGCTCTCTAATTTATTATTGGCAAATATTTCAAGCTACTTTTGTATTTCTCAAGGGTGACATAAATCGGGAATTGCGGATTATAATTTGCGGGAGGCGTAGCCGCAGCCTTCGGCTGTTCGAGGCGGTTGTCCCCATCAAAGGGTAAAAACTCTTGTCTGAGCTTCCTTGAACTTACGCTTTTTAAACTATTAACTAATTTACTAAGTTGAATCTCTGGATGATACTGAAACAGTAAATGTACGTGGTTTTCCTCTCCATTAAATTCAACGATCTTACATTCCCATTTATCTAATAGTTCTTCAAATATTTCATGAAGTCGTTTAATCATTGCGAGATTAAACACCGAGAGCCGATACTTGGTAGTTAAAACCAGATGAGCCTTGAGATCTGATACCGACCGCCCCCGTGAAATAAAATCTTTTTTCATAAAGTAATGTACGTGGTATAATCAGTGTAGCATTTTACAAGACTCCGAGTGTGAAATATACTTATCAGTACAGACTATTACCAACTAAAGCCCAGAAGCTAGAACTTAATTACTGGGTTAGAGTTTGTCGATATTGGTATAATTTGCAACTCGGAGAAAGATTTAATTGGTGGGAGCAAAATCGCAGCTACACCGATCGCTGTCCTTTAATCTGCCATTTGCCTGAATTAAAGGATCGTCCCAACTACTACAATCAGAAAAAACAACTACCAGTCCTGAAGCAAGATTTTGTAACAGTGGGCTGGTCTTTTGAACAGCTAGATTTTAGTCGCATACCGTCCCAGACTTTACAGTCCGTATCAAAACGAGTAGATAAGGCAATGAGCCGTTTTGTCACCGGAGATAAAAATAACAAAAAAAGCGGTAAACCTCGGTTTAAAAACACTGCTCGTTTCCGCTCTTTGGTCATAGAAGGGCAAGGAATTAACCTGCATAGTTGTTCGGTTGCTGGTAAATACCTCTATTTAAAGTTACCTAAAATTGGTTTGATGAAGGTTCGCACTCATCGTCATTTACCCAATGGTGCAATTCTCAAACAGGTACAGATAATAAAGAAAGCAGATGGCTGGTATGTAAACTTACGATTGCTAGATGAA
>JASJCW010000165.1 GCA_030065265.1 Prochloraceae cyanobacterium | reverse complement strand
GCAACAATACCGATCGCCGGAAAAACAAAAATTACCGCTAAAGCTGGGTGAATTAACAAAAACCAATCTTTGAAAGTCATAATTACAATTAAATCGAAACAACAATAGTTACAAATCAGTCAAAAGGATAATTATTGATAAATTATTTAACTGTCGATCGCATTTTCCCAGCAAGATCTGATACAAAAGTGAAATTTAACTGAAAATTACCTGAAAACGCCCCTAACCGGGATGCACGAGCAAAAATAGATTCGCTAACATTACGTGTACAGATTTCTTTTCGCACAGGGTACGATCGCTGAATGAGTATTGTGACAAATAAAAATTGGACAAAAGATAAACTACAATTAACACCTTTACCTTTACAAAGACCTTTATTAGCGATCGGTCATGGAACGAAGGATATTGAAGGCCGTCAGACATTTTTAGATTTTGCCCGATCGTACCACGATTTAGACCCTTCAAGACCGGTAGTACCCTGTTTTTTGGAACTTACTACCCCGACTATTGCGGATGGAATTGAATATTGTTTGGAACGAGGATACGATGAAATTTCAGCAATTCCAATTCTTTTGTTTGCAGCGCGTCATAACAAATTTGATGTCACTAACGAACTCGATCGCCTCAAAAAACAGTATCCTCAATTAAAATTACACTACGGCAGACATTTCGGTATCACTGCCGGTATTTTAGATTTATGGCGCGATCGCTTGGCAAAATTAGATTTGCCTGTCAATAACCCTCAAAATATCTCGCGCCAAGATACGGTATTATTATTCGTGGGTAGGGGTTCTAGCGATCCAGATGCTAATAGCGATGTCTGTAAAATGGCTCGCATTCTTTGGGAAGGTAGCGGCTATCAAACTGTGGAAACTTGTTTTATTGGCATTACTCACCCTCGTTTAGAAGAAGGTTTTCGTCGCGCTCTTTTATATCGACCAAAACGAATAATTGTCTTACCTTATTTTCTTTTTACTGGAGTTTTAGTTAAGAAAATTTTTACAATTGCCGCAGCACAACAAGAAAAATATCCCAATATTGCGATCGACACTCTTCCAGAAATGGGCATTCAACCTCAATTATTGCAGGTGTTAAGGGAAAGAGAAATTGAAACCCATTCGGGACAAGTACAAATGAATTGTGAAATCTGCAAATTCCGACTTGCAGCAGTTACAGAAGATAACAGTCACCATCACCATCACCACCACCACCACCATCACCATCATGCAAACTCCGATCCTTATCAAAATTTAGAACAATATCACGATCGCATTTGGCAAACACCTTAAATTTAGCCTTCAATTCAAAATAGTCTCAAAAAAAATATTTAGAAATAATTTGCATTTAGCCGAATTCTATTTTCAGTTAGATGTAATTTTTTTTAGTAAACAGAAACAATATTAACTTTTTGCGATCGCAATCCAGCTGGTAATTTAAAAATCAAATTAATCTTAACTGTTATATTTTGATAATAATTCAGGCAAATAATCGTAACCATCTACCCCAATCACAGCAATTATTTTTGCTCTAACTTGCTGCAAAATATTATTAAAATTATCTCCTTCTTTGCCTTTAATAACAGCAATTAAGCCTGCACTTTGTCGCCACTCATTTGCCCCGATTTGTTCTAAAAGATACATGGCTAAACAACCATTTAAGATAGTTTCTTCTAAAATATTGTTACTATAATAGGCTTCAGCTAAATAAGTTAAATTAATTCCTTGCAAGTATAAATCTCCAGAAAATCTGGCCGATTCTAACCCAGATTCTAAGACTTTAATTGCTGCTTGAGGTCTTTGTAAAATAACATAAGCAATACCCAGACTACTGTAACACAAAGCTTTACTTTGACCGTCATTTAATTGCTCGGCTAGAGCCAAACCTTGCTGTAAATAATCGATCGCCCGCTCGTATATTTCCGGCTCTAAGTTTTCAATTTCCCGAGCTTGTAATACTTCGCTATAACCCACATTAGTTAAAGCATTTACTTGTCCTAAATTATCGCCGTATTGACGACTTAAAATTAAAGCTCTTTGGGAATAATTAATTGCTTCTGTATAGTTATTAATCGCGGCATAAGTGCGACTGAGATGATTGAGATTAGCTATTTCGCAAGTGCGATCGCCTGCTTCTCTGGCAATTTCTAAAGCTTGCTGGTGAAATTCGATTGCTTTTTGATAACGGCTTTGAGCTTTAAAAGAATAACCTAATATTGTGAGAATTCTGGCTTTTTCTAAAGTTCCTTCTCCCCGTTGTAAAGGCTCGTCTAAATAATTAATTGTTTCTTTGATATATTCTCCAGAAAAAGAAGCAAAAATTCCTCCGTATAAAGGAAAATATTCTCTTTGAGAAAAGATGCGTAAAATTTGTAGAGTAATTTTAAAACAACCATTAGCATAGTTAGGAGCAAAACGATTTAAACCGCTAGCCAATTGCGACCAAATAACGGCAAAAGTTAAAAAAGTCGAGATTGACAGTTTTGCCCCTAATTCAGAACTATAAATTCTTTGGTCAAAAAAGTTAATTAAACCGCGCTGTAAAAATTGTAAAACAACGGCTAATTCAACCCAAGCAGAGGGTTCAATATTATTTTGTTTGGCAGCAAATTCGACTAAAGATTGATTGAAGCCTAAAGTATTGAATAGTTGTTTGATTAAAGGACTCTTTACTTTTTGAGAATAGGTCAACCAAGGGCCTTTACTTTCGACTGTCGATCCAAATCCTAAATTACCTTGTCCTGCTTCGTAAATCCAACTTATCAAATCTGGTTCTAATTGTTGCCAAGAAGCCAAACCATCAACAATACCAGCAGCCAAATCGTTTAAGTTGGCTTGTTGTAACGATCGGGCTAACTGTTCTAATTGAGAAGTAGTTAAAACTTTATTTTGGTTGGGATCGATAATACTTAATAAAGTCGTAAAACGATCGCTTGCTTCTGCATTGACAATTTTTTCAGTTGCGGTTGCGATCGCATCTTGAGTTTGATTTTCTTTTTGCCATCTCTCCCACTCTCCCTGTATGGTTTGTAATGCTCTGAGAATGCGACTTGCTTTAATTTTTGTTTCTAATTCTGCCTCAGTTGCAGTTACTTTTGCTTCTAAAATTCGCTCGAATATTTCTCCCGTACCCGATTCGATGTTTTTCACTAACATCTTATATACTTGTACTTTCGAGCGGATCTTACCTTTGAGAGTAGTATCGACAATACAATCGATCAATTCTGTATAGCGATCGCTTAGTGATGGAGAGTCTGACATAACTGAAGTTTAATTTTTATTTAATTGAAAGATTTTGAAAACAAAGATAGCAACTGAGAAAAGCGCGAATTAGATCCAATTTTTTCAAGTTTTAAGAGTTTATTATTTATTTTAGAGGGAATTACAAATCTTAATCTTAGCCTCCCAACCTGCTTAGTTTCTATTTAATTTTCTCGTCGAGCAAATCTCAGTTTAGCAGATCGCGATCGCGGGTTTTTGCTTCTTTCTGCTTCGGAGGCTGTAATTGGCTTTTTCGTTAAAACTTTTAATAAACTCGAGTCGCGAAAGCGATGTTTGACAATCCGATCTTCTAAACTATGAAAGCTAATAATTCCAATCGTTCCTCCTGTTTTCAGCCAATTTGGGGCTAAATCTATCAAAGTTTCTAAAGATTTAAGTTCTTGATTGACCGCTATCCTTAAGGCTTGAAAAACGCGAGTTGCTGGATTTATTCTCCCGTAACGATATTTAGAAGGTACGCAAGATGCGATCGCCTTGGCTAATTCTGTTGTGGTGGTAAAAGGACGTTTTTGAACGATATTTTTGGCAATTCTGCGAGAAAACCTTTCCTCACCGTAATTGTAGAATATATCGGCTAATTCAACTTCCCTCCAGTGATTGACTATTTCTGCGGCGGTCAGGGACTGGTTGCGATCCATTCGCATATCGAGATCTGCAGTATGCTGAAAACTAAAACCGCGCTCGGAATTATCTAATTGAGGGGAACTAACTCCGAGATCTGCTAAAATACCGTCGAATTGGCGATCGCCTGGTTCGTATTCAGCAAAATTACCCTGCCAAAATTCAACTCGATCTGCTCCGTATTCAGCTAATCTAATTTTAGCGGCAGAAATTGCCTCGCAATCGCGATCGATTGCGGTAACTGTCACGTCGGGGAATTTAGCTAAAATCAGGCTGCTGTGACCCCCTCCACCTACGGTAGCATCTAAATAATGTCCTCCCGGAGCAATATTTAAACCGGAAATTAATTCTTGACTTAATACTGAAATATGAGAGAACATTATAAAAGTATTTTATTTTAATTAAAAGATATTTTATGTCTGATTTAAATCCTAATATTAATCTATTTAGCAATTCAATCGTCGATGTCAGTGATTCTGCTGAGTTTTCCCAAATTTCTTACTTTCCATTCCTTGGAGCTAACTCCGATGGAGCGAGATTGTTACAAGCTGCAACCTTTGGTGGTAGCGACGCTTTTGGTTTTGAAGATTTACCAACCAATATAGGTGGTGTCAGCGATAATGATTTTAACGATGCAATACCCCTGCTTTGATTTCTTTTAATACTTAAACAAAAATAGCTTTAGCTTGGTATTTAAAGCTATTTTGCGATCTTACTTGCTTACAAATTATTAGTAACAATGCGATCGAAGTACCAATTTAAAATAGGCTTTAAAACGCTGTTTAATCTTACTAATAGGGTCATTTCTAAACCCGGAGCGATCGCAAAAGAATTATTTTCAATTCCGTTAACTATCTCTCGAGCTACATTTTCAGCCGTCCAAAGTTGAGCCGTACCGGTAATTATTTTAGTCGCTGCTGGTTTAGTTTTATTTTCTAGTTCAAGTTGGGGAGTGTCGGTATCGGGAGGATAGACAATAGAAACGTTTATTCCGAGGGGTTTTAATTCACCGCGCAAACACTCAGCCAAACCTTGAAGGGCAAATTTAGTCGGACTGTAGGTAGTATAACCGTAAATACCGATCGCACCTGCTCCAGAAGAGATTAAAACAATATTACCTTTTTTATTCCGTTCCATAAATGGTAATGCGGCTTTAATTGCATAAAGCGAACCAAAATAATTAATTGCCATCGATCGCTCGAATATTTCAATCGATTGTTGTTGAAAATAACCCGGAATTGCAATACCAGCAGATGTTATTAATATATCTGGATCGCCTAATTCATCGACACACAAAGCGATGCCTTTTTCTATTCGATCGCGATCGCTTACATCTGCAACAACGGTCAATATTTTTTGCTTACTACTTTGAATATTTTTTTCTATTTCAGCTTTAGCAATTGAGAGTTTATTTTCATCGCGAGCAATGATTGAAATATTCGCTCCTAAACTTGCTAATATTTTTGCACAGGCTTTACCGATGCCGCTCGAACCTCCCGTAATAATGGCGTGTTTGGCTTCAAACTGTTTGCTCATGCGATCGATTAGTAATTTTTTTTAGTTTTAAAATAATTATTTTATTTTAAATTTTAAAAGATTAACAATTTTCGTTTAGCGATATCTAGTTTTATTTTCTATATTTTTCAGTCGCCATCGATTTTGCAATCTTTGAAAAACCAAACTAAGTAAGTAGCTTAAGCCAGCAACTAAGATAATTGTCGCCCCAGAAGTAAAATTAAAAAAGTAAGACAGCCACAATCCGATGTTTGTAAATATCGCGCCTAAAATACTCGCTAAAACCATCATTTGTTTTAAATCTTTGACAAATTGTCCGGCGATCGCAGCGGGAATAGTTAATAAAGCAATAACCAAAATTAATCCAACTACTCGCATGACCATGACAACAGTCAAGGCGATCGTCCCTACTAAAATTAAATACAATCCTTGAACTGGAACTCTTCTGGTAGTAGAAAAAACTGGATCGAAGGAAATAGCTAATAATTCTTTGTAAAGTAAAAATACGATCGCACCAATAATCAGATCCAAGATTAACATAATCAGCAAATCTTGCTCGGGTACAGCGAGAATGCTGCCAAAAAGATAACTCATCAAATCTGCTTTATACCCTGGAGTTAGGTCGATCAAAATAATCCCTATTGCCATACCAACGGCCCACATTACCCCAATGATAGTATCGGCTCGCTCTTTTGTAGAGCGTTCGACAATGCCCATACCCACAGCAGCTAATAAAGCAAATGCGATCGCACCAATAACGGGATTAAACCCCAAATAATAGCCTAAACCAATACCACCATAAGCAGTATGGGCTATTCCTCCACTAATAAAAACAATTCGGTTAACTACGACAAAAGTCCCGACTATTCCACAAGCTACACTTACCAAAATTCCAGCTAATAATGCATGACGCATAAAATCGAATTGGAGAGCTTCGATTACTGCTTCAAACACGATCGCTAACCTCTCGAGGAACGTAATTTACCGAAGTTAGATCTGGTTTAATCAGATCCATCGGACATTTGTAAGTTTGTTCGATCGCATCCCGGGTCAGCTGTTTGTTTTCTTGATAAATTAAACGACGGTTGAGACAACCAATACTCTTAACGTGGGCATAAATAGCCGCTAGATCGTGGGAAACTATAACGATAGTTATATATTTATTTAGTTCCCCCAACAGTTTATAAATACTCTGAGAAATACGAGAATCTATACTAGCGGTTGGTTCGTCTAAAATCAGAATTTTTGGCTGAGAAGCTAAAGCGCGGGCGATATATACTCGCTGACGCTGTCCACCTGAAAGTTCGGCCAGAGGTAGATGGCGCATCGGCCACATTTCGACTATTTCTAGGGCTTGTTGAACCACCGCCCGATCTTTGCTGTTATAGGGTTGAAATAATTTTCTTTGTCCTAAGCGGCCCATTTGGACTACTTCTTCTACTCGCACGGGAAAATTGCGATCGAATTCGACAAATTGAGGAACGTAGCCGATCGATTTTTTTCCCGAGTCTACCGAGCGACCCATTATTTTGACTGAACCTTTCATCGGTTTAAGCAAGCCCAAAATTACTTTAAGTAGGGTACTTTTTCCTCCGCCATTAGGGCCGATCAGTCCGATAAAATCTCGCTCTAATACTGTTAAATTAATATCGTGCAAGATCGGTTCAGAACCGTATCCAGCCCAAAGATTGCTTATTTCTATTACTTTATTTTTCATAAAGAATATCTTAGGTTTCTTTTTTTTTTATTTATTTGAATTTCATTGCGATCGTTGTTTATTAGTTGAAAAGATTATTTAATTGTTTATTTATTGACCTAATTCCCTGGCAAAAATTTCTGAAATTTTTAATAAGTTTTTCGACCAATTTTCCGCTAGAGGATCGATGGCTATTACTGCTCCGTCAATTTCTTTAGCAATTACTCGAGCAGATCTTTGGGAGAATTGCGGTTCGACAAAAATTATTTTAATATTTTCTTCTCGTGCCTCTTCAATTAGTTCTTTTAATTCAGCCGCACTCGGTTCAGTTCCTTCAACTTCAATCGGAATTTGTTCTAAATCGTATTCTCGAGCAAAATAACTCCAAGCTGGATGAAAGACAATGAACTTGCGATTTTCAATTGCTTCTAAATTCTTTTCAATTTCCCGATCTAGTCTTTCTAATTCGCCGATAAATTCTTCTAAGTTTTGTTGATATTCAGTTTGATTTTCTGGATCTAATTTTATCAATGCAGAATAAATATTTTGAGCTTGTATTTTAACTAACTCGGGCGAAAGCCAAATGTGAGGATCGATACCTTTTTCTTCATCTTCTAATTCTTCATGTGAATGATGATGGTGATGATGATGACCTTCGGTCATTTTTATTCTTGTAATTCCTCGGCCAGAATCGATGATTTTTAAATTTTTATTAGCACTTTTAATTTTAGACATCCAAGCTTTTTCAAAAGAATCCCCACCCACGATAATATATGCTTCTGAGACTGCCACATTTCGCAATTGTTTGGGTCTAGGTTCGTAGTTGTGCGGTTCTATACCAGCCGGAACCATAACATTTACTTTAACTCGATCGCCACCAATTTGTTCGACGAAATATTTCTGCGGATCTATGCTTACTGTGATATTTAATACTTCTTTATTTGCTGTGTTTTTTTCTATTTTTGTCCGGTCTGGACTGCAGCCAGAACTAAATGTCAGCATCACTATTCCTAAGAGTACAGTCGCAGGACTAGATGTTAATTTAATCTGCATTTTTTATCTTTGAGTTTTAAACAATCTTGATACGGTTAAATTTAATCCATTTTTAATGCTAATTCAAGTTTTATTTTAAAAACCAAAATAATTTTAATCTATTTTAGATTCCTTTAAAATTTATGCTACCATGATTCACTGTATTTTTTTGAAAATTTTACACCTTAGAGAAAAAAAATTTCTGTTTATCAAAACATATGAACAGATGTTAAGAATAAGTTCGGATTAAATAGATTAAAGAAAAAATATTTTTATCTTCTAAAAATATAAAAAATAAAATTTATAATTAGAAAAATTTTCAGGAAATAACTTTGCTCGCAAAAAAAAGCAAAAACCATAACAGTTTAATGTTTTTGTTCGGGCAAAAATAGAAAAAGAAATTGGCTCTCGAAAAATAAGAAACAATGAAACCCCAAATAATTGTTTGTGGCTTGGGCCGCACGGGTAAAAAAATTTTTAAATTACTAAAGCAACAAGGAGCAGCAGTAGTCGGAATCAACGATCGCCCTTTGTCAGGGGAAAATAAAGACATCATTATCGGCGAATTACGCTCGCAACAAACCTTAATTGCTGCGGGTATTAAAGAAGCACATACTTTGGTAATTGCTAATAATGATGATGCGGTTAATTTAGGAATTTTAGCAACCGCACGATTGTTAAATCCCCATTTAAAAATTGTCAATCGTCTGTTCAACCAGACATTAGGAGAACGTTTAGATCTTACTTTAGAACAACATTTAAGTATGAGCGTTTCGGCGATCGCCGCACCAATTTTTGCTTTTGCAAGTTTGGGAAATAAAGCGATCGGACAGTTATCTTTATTCGGTCAAACCTGGCCGGTGACAGAAGAAATCATTACCCCCAATCATCCTTGGTTAAATAAAAAACTCGAACAACTCTGGGATAACCCGGCTCAGATGTGGATGTATTATTTTCCTTTTGAAGGTAAATACAATATAGTAGAAGCGGTTTTGAACGGAGAAAGTTTAAAAGTCGGCGATCGCATTATTGTCGCTCATCCTCCGAGTGCAGGAAATCGCAATCGCGATCGCATCAAAAAACTATCTCGAGCGATCGGAAACTTACAACGCTACAGACCTTATATCAGTCCGGTAATTTTAGTTAATTTAGCTTTGCTAGGAATCATCGCTCTTGCTACTCTGACATACGTTTGTTTCGACTTAAATACCTCAGCAGTAGACGCGCTTTACTTTTCGATCGGCATGATTACCGGAGCGGGGGGTCAAGAACAAGTTGCAGAAACAGCACCAGACAGTGTTAAAATCTTTACCTCAGTAATGATGGTTGTCGGTACTGGGGTAATCGGTCTTTGCTACGCCCTGACTAACGATTTTATTCTTGGCAGTCGCATCAAGCAATTCTGGGACGCAGCGAGAGTTCCGAACCGACATCATTACGTTATTTGTGGTTTAGGCATAATTGGGTTGCAAATTGCCCGTCAATTACACGCTCAAGGCTACGAAGTAGTGGTCGTCGAACCAGATCGTAACAATCGTTTCTTAAAAACAGTCAGGGAAATGGGCATACCCGTTATTGTTGATGATGCAACTTTTGCCGGGGCATTGACGGGGGCTAATATAGCTCGAGCTGATTGTTTGATCGCCGTTACTAGTAAAGATATGAGCAATGTTGAAATTGCTCTAACAGCTAAAGGTTTAGCCCCAAAATTAAGGGTCGTTTTGCGGGTTCAAGAAGCTCAACTAGCGCGATCTATGCAAGAAGTCTTTTCCTTCGATCGCGTTCTTTGTCCTTTACAAATAGCAACTCCATCCTTTGCAGCAGCAGCATTAGGAGGGAAAGTATTAGGTAACGGAATCACTAAAGATTTACTTTGGGTTGCTTTAGCAACGACGATCGCTCCCGATCATTCTTTTTGCGCTTCTTTAGTTAAAGATGTCGCTACCGAAGCTGATTTTGTCCCTTTATTCCTAGAAAGAAATAAACAAATGATTCGCGGTTGGGATCTTTTAGAAACTCAACTAAATTCAGGAGACATTCTATATTTAGCAATGCCAGCAACTAATTTAGATCGTTTATGCTCTCAACCAGTAGCTTATCGCAGCGCAACTGTAGAATACGATCCGAGTTTGTTTGGATTGGAAAATATCGGTCGGCTATGTTCGCGGAATCTAAATAGGAATTAAGGTGATTTTGCGGTTTCAAGCCAAGGATTCTTAATTTTTTTCCGCGCAACAAATTAATCAGAGGTTGAGGAGTCGATCTTTGTAACTTTAAGGATTGGAAAACTGTTGGTCTAAATTGAGAATTTCAGCTCGATAGTGCGAAAAAACTTAGTTTATGCCATAGTTTGGGTCTTCTTTAACACGAAAAGCAACGGGCTAAGAAATTTCTTGGTCAAACAAATGCTTTTGTCAAAAATATAGATTTTTCTTAACAAAAATACCTTGGAATGTCTTCATACTTTGAGCTGGAGACGATTCAATTATCCTAAACTTGTCTGAGGTTTTACCGAACAAGCTCGTACATTTGGCCGTGAAATAATTCGTAACTCGTGAGGATAACGAGGATGAGGATCGTCTACTAACCAGACAGGAGGTACCATCATGGCTTCATAAAAATCAACCGTATGCAAAACTCCTGGTTGGTCTTTTAATTCGACAACTGAACCCGGTAAGTATTCAAATGCTTCATCCCAATCGATTGCTGTTTGCAAGTTCATAACTCTAAAATATTATCCCTATTATCTTTTGTTATTATTGCTCGACTTTCAGAAAAAAAAAGTAAATTAATTTAACTGTCTGTATTCATTGTTACAGTTTTTAGGGTAAATAATTTATTGATTCGATACAAGTTTATAAAATCTTGACATTAAGTATTTTTATTAAGTTAAAGCGATCCCACTTATAAGTATCGGTTTTCGGAATCTATTGCCTCTTGCCTATTCCCTATTGCCTGTTGCCTATTCCCTATTCCCTATTGCCTATTCCCTATTGCCTAATCGTGGTAGAATAACAATCTCGGTTTCGATGGGGAGCATCTATCGAAGGAAACGGGGAAAGTTCGGTGTAAATCCGACGCTGTCCCGCAACTGTAATGAAGCGATCGCTTTCTGAGTCAGAATGCCCGCCGAGTCTAACCATACCAAAATCTCTAGTCTGCGAGGTACAGATGATGTTTAATTTAGTCTTTTTAAAATTAGATTGCCGCTACATTGACGATTTTCTA
>JASJCW010000164.1 GCA_030065265.1 Prochloraceae cyanobacterium | reverse complement strand
GTTATTACTTCAATTAAATCTGCATTATTACCCCATTTTTGCGACGCTCGCTCTAATCCCGAACAGTTCGAGAAAAGATATTACAATAGTTTAAAAACAATCGCTTTAATTATTATTCCCTTAGCATTGCTTCAATCTAGTTTAGCTCCATTTTACGTTCCTCTAGTATTTGGAGAAAAATGGATACCTGCCATACCAGTTTTAATGTTAATCTGTTTGTCAGCCATTCCGCGTCCTTTTGCCGATTCGGCTTCTCAACTGCTTCTGAGCGTTAATAAACCTCAAATAGATTTAATCTGGAATGTATTATTTACTGTCTTATTTACTCTAGCTTTATTAATAGGGGTGAACTGGCAAAGTCATGGTGTAGCATTGGCAGTTTTAATTTCTCACTTAGTTGCTTTACCCATCTTTACATTTTGGACTACTAAATATGTTTTTAAGCGATTAAAATCGGTCTAATACAGCTAAGTGTATTCTTTAAAACTTCGTTAGTTAAACATTTTCAAACAACTGTAGTTGCTCGATTCAAGCAATGATAAAATTCGGCAAAACAGGCAAATTGAAAGGGAAGTGTATTCTTTAAAACTAACTCGGATATTCTGGATAAAATCACTCGCGATCGCTTGTTTAATAGCATTTATATTCGAGCCTAAAAAAATATTAGCTTTACCTCTTTCTCCAGGCGATCGAATCGAAGTTTCAATACCAGAAGATACTTACTTTAGTCGAGTTTACGAAGTCAATCAAGATGGACAATTAGAAGTTCCTTATTTAGGTAATATTTCTGTTTTAGGATTAGAGCCTTCAGAAGCACAAAGAATACTATGTCAAGCACTGATAAATCGAGGCTATTTTCCTCATACATTATTATTAAGCTTGCAAATATTCAAATGGGCTCCGATACAAGTAACGGTATCTGGAGAAGTATTCGGGCCTGGAAGAGTATCAATTAACGAACCAGAAGACCCTGAAAAAACTTCTATTTCCTTAGAAGCAAGACAAATTACTGGAGACTATCCTCGCAGACGCTATTTAACTAACGCTATTCGTTCTGCTGGGGGTGTATTACCTACTGCCGATCTTACTAAGATTACTGTAATTCGAGGAGATACAAAAACAATTGTCGATCTTTCTGGAGTTTTTAGCGGCGAAGAAGTTAACGATATTCCTTTAGTAGCAGGAGATAGAATTATAGTACCAAAAAGCGATCGCTTGCAACCAGAATTGGTAAGACCTTCGCAAATAACTCCGCCCGGAATTAAAGTTTTTGTATCTAATCTTACCATTCCTGCTAATAGTAACTCCGAATCTGCAATTAATAACCGCGAAGAAGGGATCATTTTCCCTTACGGTGCGCGTTTGTCTCAAGCAGCAGTTGCAGTTAACTGCGCTGGAGGAACTCAATTAAGTAACGTTTCAAGAAGAATAACTTTAATGAGAGTCGATCGAATTACTGGCAAAACTACTATTGTCGATCGCAGAATTCAACTTCTAATGAGAGAGTCTGAAAATGATACCGATAATCCTTTTTTGATGCCTAGGGATGGAGTAGCTTGTTACGATTCTACGGTCACAAATATCAGAGATATTTTTAATACCCTCGGACAGATTCTTTCCCCATTGCTTTTATTTAAGCAATTTTAAGCAAAAAAATGATATTAAGTTTCTCTTTTGATTTCTGCTTATTTATTAGCAATACTAAATCTCTAATTAGTTGGCAGAATTAGTATGAGCGATCCATCTCAACCTTCTTCTGAAAATAGAGAATTGCAACCAAACAAATGGTGGCGAATTTTAAAATATTTGGCAATTGGAATTACTTGTAATGGAGCGATCTGGTTGCTTGCTATTTCTTATTTAAAAAATACTCCTTCAACCTATACCAGTCAATTGATTTTAAATGTAACCAGTGGCGGCCCCCAAGTAAATGTTAACTTACCAAATATCGGCCAAGCAGCTACATCTAGCAGCTCTGCTTTTGGCAGTTCTTCAGATCCTAGGGAAAATTATAAACTAATCGGTTTAACTTCCAAAGTTTTAAATCAATCGGCAGAAGCTTTAGAGATGTCAAAAGAAAAATTTGGCGAACCTAAAATTAAAATTATTAATAACACCACTATGATGATGGTAGAAATTGGGGCACAAGATCCCGAAATAGCCCGAGAAAAAGCCAAAGTTTTTTATCAAACTCTGACTAGCAAAGTAGAAGAATTACGATTAGCAGAATTTAAAGAGCGAGATAAAGTAAGTCAAACAACTCTCGAAGCAGCCGAGATAAAGTTAACCAAAGCGCAAGAAAGACTATCGAATTATAAAGTAAATTCTCAACTCAATTCTTCCGAGCAAATTAAAATTTTAATCGACAATATCGAAGCTTTGCGAATTGAAAAAGCGAACACAATTGTTGCTCGGCGAGAAATCAGTCAAAAACAGCAAAGTCTTTCTCATTTAATTCAAGTTTCCGCCGCAGAAGCAGCCGAAGCTTTAACTTTGCAAACAGATCGCCAATTTCAAGAATATTTACAAGAATACACTCAAGCTAGCACTAAATTAAACGCCCTGCAAACCAATCGCGGCCCCAATTATCCCGATGTCGTTGCTACTAGAAAAAAACAAGAAGTTGCTCTTAATGCTTTATTAAAAAGAGGTCAAATAATTCTAAATAAAACTTTAAAAAAATTGGATTTAGAACGGTTAGTTTTAGATAATATTAACGGTTCTGGAATTAAACGCAGCGAATTATTTCAAGAATTAATTAAATTAAACGCAGAATCCAGTGCAATAGCCGCTAAAGCGATCGCATTGAGTCGAGAATTAAGCAAATTAGAAACAAGATTGCTAGTTCTAACTCCTCAAGAATCAGTGCTTGAAAGCTTGCAAAAAGACGTGCAAATTGCCGAAGCTGTTTTTGCATCGACTTTAACCAAAATAGATTTAAGTAGAAACGATCCTTTCAATTCTTTTCCTTTGATACAAATCATTGAAGAACCGACTTTACCAGAAGATCCCACATCACCCAAACCTAAGTTGGTACTTGCGGGTGCTTTTTTAGGCTCTTTATTAATAAGTTCGGGACTTACTTTAATTTGGTGGCGAGAGTCTTTAACGATTGTTCTCAAAAAAGTTCTTCGAGAAGTATTAGCTTAAATCAAACAAATAAATAGCTTACTAGTTAAAATAAACTTTATGAATGCCAATCAAACTATTAAACCAGAAAACTTTCCCGAAAAATTAGTGTGGTATTCCACGATTTGGACTTATGGCTTTTTTCTCCTCGGTGCTACTTATATTGTCGGTTCGGTTGTAGGTTGGATCTTATTTTTCTATTTACTCCTAAAAGTATGGTTGCAAACTGAAGAGACTCCTGAGAGCGAAAAAATCCAGATTCCTTTAGTTAGTTGGGTTTGGGCGATCGGAATGCTGGTGATGGAAGTAGCTTTAATTATGGGGCATTTAGATTTTAATTTACCAACATCTCAAATTATTAAATCTTCGATCGGTTGGGCGAAAGGATGGGCTTCGCTGGCTTTATATCCGATCGCTGGCTGTTTGAAAATCAGGCCGGAACTTCTTTATCGTGCGGTTTGTATTATTTGCTTTCACACGCTTCTACTGTCTCCTTTGCTAATTATCGCGCCAATTTTACATTTACCGGAAATTCTTTACGTATCTCCTCTCAAAGCAGTAGGAGGCCCGGGAACGACTTTTTTCGATGTTTCTTTGTATGAAGTAGACTTTGACGGACAAATTCGCCAGCGTCTTTTTACCCCTTGGGGGCCGGCGTTAGGTTTTTTAGGAAATGTTTATTTTGCAATGGCTTTAAGGGAGAAAAATAAGAAGTGGCGTAGGTTTGGAATTATTGGTTCGGTTTATATGTGTTTTATTTGCAAATCTCGCTTGGCTCAAGTTGCACTGGTATTAACTCCTCTTTTTATCTTTTTTCTTTCGAGGTTAACTCGTCCGATTATCCTAATGTTTTTGGGTGCTAGCAGCGTGATTAGCGGTTTGTTATCGGTGACTATTTTAGATGCTTTAGATGCTTTTTGGACTAAATTTAAAGCTGCTAGAGCCGATTCTACAAGGGTAAGAATGGTACTTAAAGAAATTGCCGGTTATCGTTGGCAAACTGAAGCCCCGATCTGGGGACACGGAATCGTAGAAAGAGGCCCCCATATTGTGGAATATATGCCGATCGGCTCTCACCATACTTGGTACGGATTGCTTTTTGTTAAAGGAATCGTCGGTTTTTATGCTTTAATCGTTCCGATGGTTGCAAGTTTGTTAGTTCTTTTAGTTAAAGCCCAAAAATACGAAGTGGCTAGAACAGGTCTAGCCGTGCTTTTTATTCTCTTTTTGTACACTTTTGGCGAAAATTTAGAAATCTTAGCTTATTTGTACTGGCCGGGTTTAATCGTTATGGGAATTGGGTTTCAACCTAATAAGGCACAAAGACCTCAATCTTAGGTTGAAACTTCTATTTAATTAAAAGACAAAGTTACTAGAATTGTTGAGAAGACTAGCATTAGAATCCTCGAATACTGCCAAAGCGGTGTTATTGTATTCCATGACTGCATTATTGCCATCTTGCAAGAAGTTCACTTGACCGCTAGCAAAAGGATCTTGCGCGCCTAGAAATGCAACTAAATCGATGCGATCGATTCCAACTTCAAAATCTGTAATCGTATCAAAGCCATCGCCAGGAGCGTTAAATACGACAACATCGTAACCAGAACCAGTAGTAATTGTATCTTCACCGGAGAAGCCAACAATGCGATCGCCGATCGAACTTCCAGTTAAAATATCGTCGTTTACCGTGCCAAGAAGTTGATTTTGATTGACGCTAACTTGAACTACAGCCGTATCTGTCTTTCCACTCTCGTTAAGCCCGCGATAAACAAATACATCAGTACCTGAGAAATCTGCATCTGGAGTATAGGTAATTGTATTATCGTCATTAATAACCGCAATTCCATTACTCGGGCCTTGAGGCAAACCAATTGGTCTAAAACCAGAACCGGTTATATCGTTACCTAAAACATCGATTGTAATCGGGGTATCGTTGTTGGTGCTTACAAGGTCGTCAAAAGCTAGTGTTGTTGGCAAACCACTCCAGAAAGAAGCCGATCCAATATTGCCACCTCCAGTGGTACTAGTGACAATTACAGATTCGTCAGAAGTGACAGTTACATCGCCAGATAAGCCATTAACTTGGTAAACTAAAAACTCAGAATCTCCTTCAACTGCAACTCCACCAGTTAAAGCCGAACCGTTGACGTTAACTGTAGCTGTATTGCGAGCAACGATGTTTAATTTTCCGGGCCCGAGCAAATCGATCTCGGGAATCAGGATTTCTTGATTGCCAGCATTTTCTAGCACTGGTAAAACTAAATTGAGTCCCGGAGCAGTGTTATTATTAGCACTGGTCATTTGATAAACATATGCTGGGTTGCTAGTTTCAATTAAAAGAGCATCGCTAGCAGGATATTCATTTCCGTCGAGAATGAGAGTTTCACCAGCATTAAGAGTCGCAAAAGGAGTGTTGTATTCTCCTTTTAGATATACTTCGGTGTTATCTTGGGTGGCAATAACGATCGGTCTTTCAAGTAAATTAGCATTAGAAGTTGCTTCTCCTTTAACTAAGATATATTTAGAACCAATTAAATCTGTCGGTACGATTTGATCTACGCCAATATCGCGCGCATTTCCTACCGTTCCTCCGAGCCAAGAACCTGTATTAACTGCGATCGGTTTGTCTGAGGTGATTAAAGAACCTTGCAAGCTGTTTGCCAAATCGTAATTAACATTGTCTTCAATATTCACGCCAATGACAAAAGATTCGTATTTATCTAAGGTAACTTGACCTGGATAACCGTTAACAAATTCAACACCTGCGGGTAAATCTTGAAAAGAAACGGTCGTGTTGTCTTCGGATGCCATCACCGAAATAAAGTGAGATTTTAGTCCAGATAGGTTAGTATTAGTTACTAAATGTCCAGAGCGGAACTCCGTACCTAAAGCCAATTGACCTTTAGAAGATAAAGATAAACCTTGATTGGCAGTTTGATGGCGCACGTTAGCATAAAAAGCTTGGTCTCCTGTCAAGATTAAACCTTCTGCGGTATCTACTCGACCGACTTGAGAGCCATCAATTACTCCCAAAGAGGCTAAACCATTACCGTTAGCAAAAGGAGGAGAACTGAGATCGAGAACTAAAGGCGAATCTTTAGAAATAGTTACTACCTCGTTAATTCCTCCGGCTATTCCATTAGCTCCATCTGCGTTTTGGATCGTGACTTGAAAAGGAGTTTCTTCGTTAGTAGATAAGACTAAATAGTGATCTCTAACATCTTGTTTAGCGTATAAAGGGGGAATAAAATGAACTGAATCTAAAGTTCCGACGTTATTTTCATTTCCATCCAAGTCAAAACCTTTGATTGTGACGTTAACTGTTGCCGTACCGATGTTACCGTTAGCATCTGTGACAGTATAAGTAAAACTATCTGTAGCAGTTTCGCCAGCAGATAATCCATCGAATTGACCGTTAGGATCGTAAGTAAACTGACCGTTAACGCGGCTAACTATGCCTTTAGTTCCGGTGGTGTCAATACTTTGAACGCTAATACTATCGCCATCTAAATCGTAATCGTTATTTAAAAGTGAAGCCTCAGAAATAGTAATTTCAGTATCTTTAAAAGTAAGATCGAAATTATCTTCGGCGATCGGAGCTAAATCGATTTCAAAGCGGGAATCTTTTTCTTGGTTAGAATCTGGAGCATACATCGAAGCCCCTTCAATGCTAAAAACTACATCGTTATAATCGCGATCGCTACCAAAAGCAACGTTAACATCTTCAAAACCGATTACCGCACGATCTTTGCTGCCAACTTCGTATTCGATCGCTTGTATGGCATTATTTTGATTGGCTTCTCTCATCGAGAAAAATGCTCGTTTTCCGTTAGCTGCGTTCAAGCTAGGACTGCTAGCTGCTTCTGCTAATGTCCCGTTAGGCATCATGATTAATCCATATTTACCACCAGCAGTTAATTGAAAAGTTGTTTTGCCTTGATAATCGCCACTATTAAAGTTCTTTTCCCAAGCAAAATCTCTGTCAAAGCGCGCACCTTCTCTGACATCCTCAAATAAGACATAACCATCGGTAGAATTGCTAATAGCTCTTTGAGCTGCTTCTTTAATGAATGCTAAAGATCCCGAATCGTATTGATTCATTCCGTCTAAAGAAAAGATCCCAACTTCACCTTTATACCAACCACCATCAAGAAGAAAATCGACTTCAACTTCTCCCGATTGGCCCACAATTAAATAACCATCATCGAAGTAATTTTGTTTGGATTCTTTTCTAATTTGTTCGCCAATTTCTGACATGCGAAAGTTTTTTCCGGGGTTGCGAACGTCACCATAATAAGGTGCTTCTGCTGTAGCTCCAATTACCTGAAAAACAACTTCGTTATAATCGCGATCGGATTGGCGATCGACTCTAGTTCCTTCAAAGCCAAAAGTTCCGTATGCATCGAGTGCTGCAAATTGCTGGGGAGCGTCTTCACCGTTAGTATCTGGATTAGCTTCTGGAATTGAAAATAAAGGAAGTTTGTTTGGTTGATTGTAACGTTCAGGACTATCTGCTAATTCTTGAATTGATGTTTGTTGGGTAAGTATAAAAGCAAATTTTGCTCCTGGTTTCATGGAGAAGTTTTTTACTCCAAGATATTCCCCTTGATTGAAATTCCCTTCCCAATCTAAATTCGCACTATATTTTGCACCTTCAGTGCGATCTTTCATGACAACATAACCGTCATTTGAATTAGAAAGTGCGCGTCTGGCTGCTTCTTGAATGTATTCAGTAGATCCTGGAGTATATTGCTCCATTCCTTCGAGATTGTAAATAGCTAGTTCTCCTTGGAACCAACCTCCATCGAAAAGATAGTCAAAAGAGAATTCGCCTGTTTCGTTTACTGTAAAAATTCCGTTGTTCATTGTTTGAGCGGTAAAAAATTTGTAGATTAAGTGGGAGAGTAAAATGTATCGAACTTTGTTCTAATCGGTGAGTGAAATTTTAGAAAAGCACAAAGCCTATCTTTATTTATTTGCTAAGCTTGAAAATTTAAAATGTCCTAAAAAACATGAAAAAACAACTTTTTTTTATCAATTATTTGGGTAGTTTTTAGGATGAATACAATTTAATTATGATTGATTTTCATGGCGATCGCTTCGGGTAAATAGCCGATCTTAAAAGGGTTTTAAGTTTACAAACTATTGAATAACTAGCTAAATAAAAAACGATCTACTTATATTTACTGATTAAATCTAAGCGATCGGCCTGAAATGCAAATTTTTAAATACAACAATCAAGTTAATAAACAAAGGAATTAAAAGTAACGGGATTGTAAGTTTGAATCCACTTCAAGCTCACTTAATTTATACGACAAATATCCTATTTTTACTCGTTACTTTAATAATTACTGTCAATTAAATGACTGAATTAACCGTTTCAAAGTAGTTAACTATCTCTTGACCGACTTCCGTTCCCAGCCAATTACGACTACCATTAATGCTGTCCTCGATGCTAGTTAAACCGACCGACTGAACTCCTTCAATACTAAAGACAATATCGTTGTAGTCTAAATTAGATCCCATATCGATGCGGACATCTTCTAATCCGATAATTGTACCTGCACTAGAATTGCCAATCTGAGAAAATTGAGGATCGTTAAAATCATTTGCTGCTGACATCGAGAATAAAGGTTGTCTTTTAATTGCCCAATCTGGTGCAGTAAGAGAATCAGCTAAAGTACCATCTGGAGTAAAAACGATTCCGACTGCTTCACCTGGGTTAAGTTTGTAAGTATCGGTTCCTTGATATGCTCCATTATTAAATTGACCTTCCCAAGGAAGATCGGCATTAAATCTAGCTCCTTCTTGAGAGTCATCAATAATAATGTATCCTTGCTCGGTGTTGCTAGTAGCTCTTCTAATTGCTTCTTGTATAAAAGCTTCCGAATCAATTTCAAGATTATCAAGTCCTTCTAAACTGAAAATACCAACTTGACCGTTACTGTAGAAACCACCATCGTAAAGAAAATCGATATTTACTTGACCGGTTTCACCAACAATAAATGCACCTTCATCAAAAACAGCGCGATTAGCATATTCGAGTAATTCTTGCCCTACTGATGTATTGCGCCAATCTCTATCTGGATTGCCAAATTCGTCTATTGAAGCGACAACGCCTTCAGCACCTTTAATTTGAAAAACAATATCATTGTAATCGCGATCGGCTTGTCCGGTATTAAGAGCTAAATCTTCAATGGCATAAGTTCCAGTACCGTTAATATCAACTAGTTGACCTTGTTTTTCACCACCTGGATTTGCTTCGGGAAGAGAAAATAAGGCTTTTGAACCCCATCGATCGGTTTTATAAGGGTTATCGAAAATATCTTGAACTGTAGTATTTTGAACCAGCATAACCGCAAAGCGATCGCCTGGGTTAAATTCATAATACTGAGGGCCTTGATAGAGTTCGGGATCGAAATTAAAATCGTTTTCCCAAGCTAGTTTTTCGCTAAATTTAGCCCCTTCACTGCGATCGGAAATAACTACATAACCTTGGTCAGAATTACTCATAGCGCGACGAGCGGCTTCTTGAATAAAAGCTTTAGAACCAGCTTCAAAAACTTCCATTCCTTCTATGTTAAACAGAGCTACTTCGCCATCTTTAAACCATCCACCATCAAAAAGATAATCAAAGCTTATTTGGCCTGTTTCGTTAACTTCAAAAACCCCTTCGTTAAAAAAGGAGCGATCGGCATATTCTAATAATTCTTGTCCGGTAGCAGTTTCAGTCCAGTTGCGATCGGCGTTAATATTATCTTCTAGTTTGGCAATATTATTCCCTTCTAAGCCGCGAACTTGGAAAATAACATCGTTATAGTCTAAATCCGATTGGTTTTTGTCGATACGAACGTCTTCTAAAGCAAAAGTACCGTTATCATCGACTGAAATAATTTGATTTGGAGCTGTCCCATCGGGGTTAGCTTCGGGAATAGAAAAAATAGGTAATTTACCAAATTTAAAAATATCGTTAGGATTTCTGTAAAGTTCTTGAACGGAAGTATTTTGAACTAACATAAACGCTAGTTCGTCTCCTGGTGTCATCTCAAAGGATTTAATTCCTTCATAATTACCGGAGTTAAAATCATTTTCCCAAGCTACTTTTTCGCTAAATTTTGCGCCTTCGTTGCGATCGTCGATCAGAATGCGACCTTCTGAAGAATTACTTAAAGCGCGTCGAGCTGCTTCAGCAATAAATTCTGTACTTCCAGGAGTATAGTTTTCCATTCCTTTAAGACTGAAAACTGCTAATTCTCCCTTAAACCAACCACCATCGTAAAGATAGTCAAAAGTAAATTCACCTGTGGAGTTAACTGTAAAAGTTCCAGACTCAAAGACGGGACGATTAGCATAGCTAATTAATTCTTGTCCTGATTCTGTAGTTCGCCAATCTCGGTCAACATAGATTTCATCATCTAAAAGAGGGGCTGTAGTGGTTGCACCTTGTACTTGTAAAACTATATCGTTAAAGTCGCGATCGCTACCCTCAACAACGTTAACATCTTCAAAACCAAACGTATTTCCATTCCCGGTTACGTCAACCATCTGAGCTGCAACGGAGTCAGTTTCAGAATCGACAGTACCGAAAGAAAAGATTGTTTGTGCTGCATTAGGATCGTCTACTAAGTCTGCTACTGTTCCATCCGAGACTAATAAAATAGCAAAAGTATCCCCTGCTTGCATCTCGAAGCTTTGCACGCCAAGATACTCATCGCCACCATTATAATTTCCTTCCCAAGGAGCATCACCGTTAAATCTAGCGCGATCGGTTTCATCTTGCGTAACAACATAGCCTTGTTCTGAATTTGTTTGAGCGCGTCGAGCTGCTTCTTCAATAAATTCAGCCGATCCAACCTCTAGGTTTTCCATTCCTTCGAGGCTAAAAATTGCTATTTCACCTTTATATCCACCACCATCATAGAGATAATCAATTTTTACTGTTCCTGATGAATCTACTGTAAAAATTCCATTGTTATTAGCAAAAATATCGTTATTTAGAGTTATTGAACTGGTATTATTCATTTAATAATTGCAATCGATCGTGTTGTTCCCTGATTACAATGTTATTTATTATTTATTTATTATGGTTCGGCAAAAAGTACGATTTCTTATAGGTTTATTAAGGCGA
>JASJCW010000163.1 GCA_030065265.1 Prochloraceae cyanobacterium | reverse complement strand
GATCCAATCCAGTATATTCAAGGCTGTTGATGAAATTATTTAATGCTAGGTTGGAATCGATCTGATTAACATCTTTTTCTTCTTTATTTTCTTCAGGTTGAGCATCTATACCCACATTCTCCATATCCTGAAGAAATTTTTCTTCTAAAGCACTCAGCTCTGGGATTGGCTTTTTAAGGATGTACTGGATAGTTTGATAGCCGTACGGTTCTCCTTTACCCTGCAAATTGTAAGAAGCAGCTTGCAATCGAGGCATTAATTGACGAGCATATTGCTTTTGTTCGTCAGTTAGCTCAATTTTCTCTAAATTGACTAATAAGACGTGGATTTCGCCAGTTACGCTCAAAACTACTGCTGATAGCTTATCTTCGTCGTAAACATCTAAAATCGCCCATTCACCCTGATGTTCCTTACTTTTTATCCTGACGATATCTAAGTGCTGAAAATTAGCTTCTGTTTTACGGTCATCCCTCACGTAACTTTCTAGTTCAATGGTTGCTTCTGTAATAGTATGATTATCAAGGAGTAGTGTTAAATCTTCTGCGCGATCTAGTTGGTTGTTTTCTTGATAAGAGGCGCACCGCGAAGCGGATCCCTGCGGGATCGCCTTCTCCACCCTCTCTAAATCTTTGAGTTTTTTATGAGCGGCATGGACGGACTTATTATTTAACTTATCCTGAAGCGAATGGGCGGCTTTACTCCTGCCTTCTGATGCTAGGCGATCGAAGGTGTTGATTACTTTTTTAATTTTCTCGTAATTACTATTTTTTAGCCCAACTTTTTCCGCCGCATTTTTAGTTGCTCTACCCTTATTCAAGTTTTCTGACGCTGTGCTTAAATTTAAGCACAGCGTGTTGCCCAATTTTTCATTGGTAGCGATCGCTGCTTGTCTTTTCCGCTCGATCGCTTCAACTCTCATAATTTCTTCCCACAGCATGGCTTCTCTGCCCAGTTCTTCCCTGGTTTTCTGACGGTAGGTATTTTCTAATAATAGGGCTTTAACTTCCTCTGTCCTGTTTTTAAAATATCGAACTTCAACGGGTAGAATTTTCCATCCTAGTTGTGTTGCGGCTTCAAAACGTGAATTACCGGATATAATTAATCCAGTGTTTGTTACAACAAGGGTTTTAATCCACCTAGATTTTACGATCTCCTGTTTTAACGATTTTATATTGTGGTCAGAATAGATTTGAGAGTTAACCGGATGTTTGCTTAAATCTTTTACCCAAGCAAATGTTTTCCCGTTACGCTCAAAGATTTCAATCTGCTTTAATGGTTCTCGATCGTTAGATAAACTAAAACTCGATTCAATCTCAGAAGAAACAACTTTTAAATTACTCTCAAGCCACTTAATTGTTTGCCCGTCGTCAAGCTTAACCCCAACTTCAATCGAATTAGCCTTAATTGCTGGAGCTTGAACCACAACCCCAGTTTGGCCTGGCTTGATGTTGGTTATTGCGGATAGGACAGAGGTTATTTCGATCTCATCTCCTAGCTTTGTTTTAAATTTAACTATTTCTAAGTGGGTGCGATTGTACCAGCTTTTTCCCATTCCGGCGATTTCGACTTCTACTTTGCCCTGGTTTATGCCAATGCCATTGATATTTGTAACGATTCCAAATTTATCAATTTTGTTCGATGCGCCGCGAATGATTTTTACTACAGTCTTTTCTTTCATTGCTCTTACATTTAAGATTTAATCTGGTTCGATTGACATTGAAAATGTCGATTTTTTTGTTGAAAAGAAAGCTGTGCCTTGAAGACACAGCTTTTTATTTGCTAGAATTCGATGAATTCAGTCAATTCTGAAGCAATCGATCTTGGTTTCGGATCTAAAAGGAAGTCGAAAGCATAGTGAATCGCGCTCTGCGGATCGGGAAAATATGCTAAATCGAATTGATTACCATCAACAATTGATGCAATACAATCTTCTGGGGTTACATCAATTTTGACCAAATAGTAATCTTTTTCAATCGTATAATCGCCGCAGTTTTCGCTTACACTAAACTTAATCCCAGCATTTTTTACAGCAAAATAATTTTCTAGAAGCCAATGCACCGCAGCTTCTCGACTATCTAATTGATTCTCGAAAAATCCAAATTGGGCATAGGCATTTGCTTGCCAACCGTCAATTAGCGGTTTGATAGTGCCGATTTTCTGTCCTTGATATTCAACCAGAAATTTTTGATGCCTCTTATTGAGCTGAACCAGAATCGGAAAATCTGGTAATTTTGGTTGCTGATTGGTTTTTGGATCTTTGAGATGCCCGGAAACTTTGCTTAAATTACCAGGTTCGGAATGCGATTTGCTATTCTTTTGTGGAATCATGGAACTTAATAAATATTTTTTGTTGAGAGCGAGGCCGCTGGGTGAGTGAGATCTAAAAAAGATCTACAGGCGGCACGCTCTCTTTTTTATGCAGAAGCTGCATTAGTTTCTACATAATCATTATATCGTATATATCTAGTATTTTACAAAAAGAATATTTATTTACATCTTTTTTTGATAATTAATTCTACAGTTACGATAAAAAATAAATGCTATGATTGTGTCATTATCTTCAAGCCATGCCCAGACCAAAAAAATACGATAACGATTTATACGGGCCACAACGCGCCTACTTTAAAACAGAGAAAGGAAAAGCAGCTTTAAAAAAAGCTCAAGGCACAGAAAAATTTAAAGAACAAAAGAGAGAATGGTGGCGTAAAAATAGAGGTAAGAATTCAATCCCAAGAACAAACCGAAAACAATTTTTTATTGATACTTATGGAGATCCTCATTACTCACTTCAAATTATTGAGGATGAAGCTCAAAGAAAAGTTGTTGAACTTTATTTTGGATTGAGTGATGATCCTCCCATGACTCAAACTGCGATCGCAAATAAATTAGGAACATCGATCGCCACCGTTTCACGTACCAATAAAGAAGCTCTAGAAAAACTGGAAACTCTTAAGCAATCTGTAGCTAACAATTAAAGCTAAGAATTGATTTTTACGATCTTCGTACCGTCGGCTCTGCGGTGCGTGCAGCCTCTCTAAGATTTGATTTGATAATTTGTTACGTTGCTATTATGATTATTACTACAATGCTATTTGGCTTTCTCAATCTCATGATTTTGAGAGGCCGTTTTGTTTTCTAATTGCGATCTCTGGGTTCTTCGTAAACTTTTAGCCTTTGCTAAATCGATAATCTTATTTTCAAGCTGGGAGATTGTTCGCTTTTTTTCTAACTGCCATTCTTGCCGATGGATGCGATCTAATTTTTGGCAAAGTTCTCGATCGAAGCGAAAATCTAACGATGAGGAAATCTTGAGATTATTAATGTACTTTTCGCCTGGTTGACAGCCAGCATTTTGGCAAACTGGAAACTTATCCTTTTCGTAATCATAATCGCTAATTACTCGTTCGACCAAGTGCGGATTGACAATGCCAGTATCGTGGCAGCAGAAACATTTCCAGTTCGGGAAACATATTTCCCGGCCCAGTTCTTCTGCTTCGGTCTGTTCTGGTCGCATTATGCTGCGGCCGAACTGTGGCAGATCGACGCTATTGTTATTCATTTGTCGTTAATTATTTAAATTCGCTTCGTCCGTCAAATTCCTTCTTTTGCTCTAACGTAGTCACAGAGCTGCTTTCTGACCTGTTGCGGAATATTAGTAAATTTTTCCTCAATTCCACCAATTGCGACAAATGCGCCCCAAGACCGCTTAATTGAAGCCAAAATATCTTTCCAATCCGGCTTGTTCGTCCATTCTTCAATTCTGAAACTGATTTCTTCTGCTGGTACTACAGAGCGGAACTCTTCGTAAAATTCTAGATACCGCGACTGCGATCTTAAATAGTCGCTTAAATTGACCAGTGGCGGATTAAAGCTTTTAGTTTTAGATCTCACAAAATTAAAAAATTTCTCTCTCACTGTATCTGAGAGAGAATCTAAAAAATTCTGATAAGTATTATTAGTCTGTGGAGTCTCGGATTTATTAACTGGAGCTGGATTCGGCGTTGGATTTGTGCAATTTCGCACTGTAGAATTCGATTTTGCATCGTTCGTTTCCGTTTCGCACGGCGATGTTCTATTTTGCACGTTACTTTGCGAATCTGCACCAGTGTTGGATTTATCATCAGTTGGGGGTGATGAACTGGTATTATCTACACCTGGAGTAGATATCGAGACTTTGCGAATAACCTCAATCGTTATTTTGCCGAGTCCTTTTAATTTTTTGAATGCTCTTGAAACGGTTGATGCATTAATTTCCAATTTTTCTGCTACGCTTGCGATCGATAGAACTAACTTTCTATCCCCAAACGGATTTAAGGTCTTTAGAAAAAGCAGAATCCTGATTTCTGCCGCGCTAAGTCCCTTCGTCTCTTCGATTGCAAATTCGTTCGTTAACTTGAAAAATGCGGTTGCCATTGCGTTAATCTCAAAAATTAATGGTTGATTTTGAAACGAGGCAATTTTGCTCGTTTCAGATTGTTAATTAATCGTTAAGCCTCGTTAACTTGCTTAATTCCGTATTTTTTGAGATAACGCTTGTACTGGCCTAAGCAATAAGCATTCCAATAATGCGAATTGGTTATCATCTCTGGGTCAGGATCGGCTGCTAAGACTCGCCCATCCCAATCGCCTAGTGCTGTTGCTTTCGATCTTGATAATTTTCTAACTGAAAATTCTTTTTGTTCTTGAAATTCTCTAGATGCTTGTTCTTTGCTAATGTAGTAATTTAGCATTTAAATAGCCCTCCTTTTCGAGGGATTTTCCGAAGACGATCGCGCTAGCTTGGACTCTGGTCGCGATCGTCTTTTTGTTTACCTTCATATCATAGCAAGTTAAACACGCTATTACAAGATTTCAATCCAAGTTAAACACGCTATTACAAGATTTCAATCCAAGTTAAACACGCTATAGTATGAGTTTAATACAAGTTAAACATGCTATGGCAAGAGTTACAAGTTATGATAGGGGTGACATACTATTGATAAAAAATAAATTATTTAGAGGCAATTGTTTAAATGAGAAAAGGTAGACCTGGTGGAAATCCAGATTTAAAAAAATATCAATTTACAACTGAGAGGGAACATCCTCTTACTGAACTGGCAGCTTTTCGAGTTGATAAACCTACTAAAGAAGCACTCAAATCTGGTGAACTACCTGGCTGGCAAGAAATTGCTAGAGAGGCGATCGCGCAAGCTTTAGAAGAAAAAAGAAAAAAACAGATCGAACAAGACTTACAATCGGCATGAGTAAAGACATAGAATTCAGCATTAAAGATCGAGGATTTCTAGACGGTCTGGCAAATAAAGAACCGGATAGAGAATATATTCGATTTAAAGAATACCGAGATGCTTTTTTTAAAGGTTTTTGGAAGTACCACGAACGGGAATATGAAATTACAGGTGGCAACAACAATTAAAAGAGAAGCTAACCGCAAAGTTTGAGCCTCTTAAGCAATCTGTCGCTAATGCTCAAAACTAAAATATTTATTTTTTACGATCGATTAAGATATTTTGAATTTGAACTGAATTAGGTTTTACCGTTCAAGAGTGGGAAAGTCCTGGCAATATCGTTACGCTTAGAGTCGATAGTGATAAAGATGGCAAGGAGATTTTAGTTAACCAAAATGGTAAGATTACTAAAATTAATGCTTCGGGTGATGCGATCGGTTATGAAGATTAAAAGCTTGACTCAATTTTAAATGATAACTAAATGGGACAGAGTTAACGGCACGTTAGAACGCGGACATAAAGTTGCTTCGGGGCAGGGTAAAAATTCACCCTATCCTAGCGGAACTATAGAAATGCAAACTCCATTTTTTAAGGAATTGGGTTTAGATTTAAGGGGATACTTCAAAGGAACGCTCAATGTTTCAATTAGTCCGAATACTTTTAAAATCCTTAAGCCGGAATTTACATTTAAGGATGTAGAATGGACTGATAAGCATCCACCAGAAACTTTTTCTTTCTCATCTTGTAGAATTATCTTTAAAAAATGTAGATATAACTCTTGGATATATTACCCTCATCCAGAAACCAAAAAACGTCATTTTCAAGAGCCTTATATTGTTGAAATCATTGCACCTTTTATCCCTGAGATAAATTATGGTGACGCGATAGAACTCGAGTATAAACTATCAGAAATTATTGTAAACAGTTGCTCCGAATAAAAAAGCTATTTTTCTATTTTAATTTAGTAATTCCGATCGCGCTCCAAGTTAATATTGATAACTAGCGATTGCAATAGATGTATTATCGGGAATAGATCTATTCTGGGCTTAAAAGAAAAAACCGATTTAATAGATAATTTAAACAATAAAGCAAGGGAGCGCAATCTATTACCAAATCAATCGGCTCTAATCTGTGGAAACTTTATTTAATAAGAGGATTAGGCTTTGCTTGGTTTCCCATACCGACAATAGTTTTGTTTTATCAAAGTCACGGACTCAACTTAGAACAGGCTGTTTTACTCAAAACTATCTTATCTCTATCTATTCTGCTTTTAGAAGTGCCGTCGGGTTATCTAGCAGATCGCCTAGGTCGAAAGTTTTGTTTGGTAGCAGGTAGCGGAATTTGGATCGTCGGTTGGTTGTTTTACTGTTTTGGAGATTCGTTCGCAATTTTTGCAGTTGCCGAAATTTTATCGGGAATAGCAGCTAGTTTAATTAGCGGGGCCGATACTGCCATTGCTTACGAAACGCTGTTGCAGTTAAATAAAGAAAGTTATTATCGCTCATATCAAGGTAGATTGGTAGCCATAGCTGGTATCAGCGAAGCGGTCTGCGGTCTTATCGGTGCAGCCATAGCACAAATTAACTTAAGTTATCCTTTCTACTTACAAACACTCTGCTTGATTATCTATTTTGGTATAGCACTGACTTTAATCGAGCCAGAAGTAGATCGCCAAATAGTTAAAAACAAACCAGCTATCAACTTAAAAGCAATTGCGTGGCAGTTTTTTCGTCATAGCGATCGCCTGCGCTGGCTAATTTTATTGAGCAGTACCTTTTCTGCGGCTAGTTTCCTAATTGTTTGGCTAAATCAAGGCTATTTCCTTGAGATCGAGCTGCCCATTGCTGCGATGGGCATAACTTGGGCAGGTTTTCACCTCTTAATGAGCGTAGCTTCTCTTAATGCTGCCAGGCTAGAAAATGCTTTGGGAACTAAGAAAGTTTTTTTAGTTCTTTGTTTGGTACTAGCTTGTTCTTACATCTTATTAGGTAGCATTAGCAGTATGGTGGGTATTGCTGCGATCTCTCTTATTTATATGGTCAGAGGTACAGTATCGCCTTTAATTTTAAATCTCATCAATCAACAAATCCCTTCAAATATAAGAGCTACCGTACTTTCTCTCAATAGCTTTACCTTTCGTTTGTGCTTTATCATCATTGCTCCTATTATCGGCGCGATCTCATCAAATTATTCTCTATCTCTAGCACTATCAATTAGCGGCTGTTTTTTTGGCATAGCTGGTAGTATATGCTGGTTCTACTCTTTTAATAAGACGAGCGAATAGTTTTGTTTTGAACTTGACCAACCTCTTTTAGGTCTGATACCATCCAGTCATTAAATAGCAATAGCGATCGACTCTCAAAAAATAACTCGGTAGTAGAATAGCTATCGTAATAATTAATTGAGGAAGAAAAAATTTTTCAAAAGATATAGGCGCATCTGCGAAGCCATTGAGCATAATTATGCTCTGGGGTAGTATTTCAGAGAAAAAAAGTTTGAAGTAATGAATTTAAGTCGTTTGCATAATTCACATTTTAAAAAAATTTCCATTGCATTGGCATTAGCATTATTTACTTTAAGTAGCTGTTCAATAGAGGGAAATAAAAATTTATCAAGAGAGGGAAACAATAGTCTTACAACAGTAGAATCGACCCAATTACGTCCTTTACTTAATAGTGAAAGAATCAAGGAAAAATTTGGCAGTTACGGCATTGAAGTTTTAGAATCTGGAGCAGAAATAAGAGTCTCAAATTTATATAGTATTCAAGGTAAGCGAAAAACGACTCGAACGATTGCTGTTGTAACTTATCCAAAATTAGTCGCTCCACTTTTTGCCAAAGAACATCAAGAAATACTGAGGGGAGAATCAATTGGAGCTGTTTTTAAGCGAAATGGATGGAAAATTGAGAAACATCATCAGTATTTTGGAGAAATTGATGCTTCAGAAGAATTGTCTGGATTGTATCAATTCTTCGGTAGAATTATGCCAACTCAATTAGCAGTTCATATCTATTCACTGGTCATCGAAAAAGATGGTTCTAAATTTGATTATGCAACAATTGCGGAAATCCATCATCCTCAGTATCTCAGCTTAGAGGAGTTAAAGGAAATTTACCCTCGAGACTTCAAAAAACATCAGATGGCATCTTTATCAGTTCGCCAGTATCTCGAAGTTGTAGATAAGAAAATTAAAAACCTTGAAGAGAATAAACAGAAATGAATCGCACTGACTGCTAGATAATAGTCCCTGTTATTCGTTCAATTAGCGTGGTGTATTTACTCTTAAAGTCGAGTTGATTTAATCTCAAGATGTCGGCTTGGATTTGAAAACAAGCCCAGTCATATTTATAACTGGAATTATTGGCAAATATGACACCCAAACCTAATCTGGTTTGAGACTCCAAAATGTCTTGAAATTTTTCTAGGGTTTCGCGATAAGCGATTGTGGGATAGTAAAAAGCAGAGGCTTTGATCGCAAAAGGTTTAACTTTGCGAGAAATAGTTTCACCGGGGAGGAGTGGATATTCAGGATCTAATTCGATTTTTTTATTCCAGTCATTAACTTTTAAAATTTGTTCGACAAAACATTCTTGATGATGTTCGATAGGTTGTTTCCGATAAATATTATTCATCAAGGTTTTCATCGGAGCCAGAATTTGTTGATGATATTGACCGGGGATTGAGGAATAATAGAGTTTTTTGGGACTATTACCTCTAGCTTTAATTTTAAAAGAATCGTCAAGATCGCGATCGCACTCGTACTTTTCTAAAAGATAATTAGCAGCCGATTGGACGGCAATCCCCTTAAAAATCCCTTTATCTTCGTAGCTATATTGATTCACCCAATCAGGCACGAGATTACATTGGCCGAAAAAAGCTTGAATATGTTTGTTGTAAGCAATCGAGATAAAATCCCAAGACTGATTAGATTTACCGGTGGTAAAAGATCTACCGTTAGGAAAATCAATTTGAAAATTATCGTTCTGATTTTGATGAATTTTGAGATTGTTCCAGTCATAACGGCCTAGTGGAGTAGAAATGATCGTGCGTTTAGTTCGACGATCAATTAATCCAAAACGATAATTAGTTAAAATTGCCATCGAGACGGAAGATTTAAAACGCAAAAAGCGCATTAGGGGGGATTCAGAACCGTCAGTAATCGAAGTATAGGCGTTAGTAGTGCTAGCCATAATAAAACAAGCACTACGAGCTTTATCAGTAATGTTATTGCCAACAATACTGTTAGAAATATGAAAATATTGACTGGCTAAAGCCCCGTAAAGAGAATTGACGCAAAGTTTTAACAATTCTTGCTTGCTATTAAGTTCAAAATACTCGCTGGAATCTTGGGAATAATTATTGCATTGATTTTTGAGTAGTTCCCTTTGCTGTAAAATCGGATCGATAAATTTAGAGATGGGAAATTTAAACCAATAGCGACAACGGCGATCGATCACCGATGTAGTTTGAAAATTGTCACTAACTTCTGTAATTAGATCTGAGATTTGATGTTGTTGATGTTTTTTGATTAATTGTTGAACCGATTTGACCATCAGGCTAGAGGGATGAAAAGCCATCGCTTTAATTTTTACTTTAGTGCTAAATTCATCCCATTCACTTTGACTCATAACTGCTTTTGCTGTTTGCAGAGAGTGATGAGTTAAAATACCGTTTTTAATTTGATTTAAATAAATGCCAACATTGCCATTAACGTTGACAGTAGAATTATCATCAAAATCTACTTTCAGTTCGACAGAAGTTGCTGAATTAGAAACAAACAATGACTGATTAAAAGAAAGTGTTTCAAAAGCAGTGTCAATCACTGCGTGCCAACAACCAGGAACTAATTCAGCTTCGTATTTTTCGAGCATACAAGCTAAGCTAATCCAAGTCGTGGGATTGTTTAAGGGGTATTGTAAAATGACAGGACGACCGAGGGGAAAAAAAGCATACTTTAAAGCATTACCGTAGCAAGATTTTAAATCCATACTCACAATCGGTTCTTGGCTGGCACTGCGATGGGGAATTTCATTTTTACAGCGACCACCCATGACGATCGCCAGAAAGGATTTAGATAGTTCGCAGTGGCTATTTTTAACAATTTCTTTGACGGCTGAATTTTTAATTAAAGCAGCTAAATTAGAAGTAGGTTTTCTCAAAATGCCATTGCGATCGTATTCAAGTAAATGAGGAATGGTGGCAGTTTCTAGATCCTTGAGTTGGTTTTTTAAAAAGTCCCAAAAGAGTTTAGCTGTTTCTGCGCCCTTGGTTAAAGAAATTTTGCTAGTCAAAGGTAAATTAAAAACATCGGCTCGAATATAATTATTAGCAGCGATAACAGCTCGATTTAATTGCTTAAATTTTACGTCAGCACAATTATATTTAATAAAATCAGGCCGGAGCATCGGGTCATCATAAGCCAGATTCATTTGAGATTTATAGTCATCCATTAGGGATTTAGACTTTAATAAGATGCCATAAGCAGCACAAGTTTGTTCGTAACCACCGTCGATTGAAATCCCACTATAGTCAATGAAATTCAGTTTGATTTGATAGATGATTTCATTTTTGATAACATACCAAGGAGTTTTAAAATAGCCTGAGCGATCGACAGCTACACCTTTTCGTCCCTGAAATCTAGTTTTAAAAATTCGCTTACGCTCGCTGCCCAGACAAATTTGACGATAAAGAGCCTCATCGCCGACAAAGGCACAAATATCGTAAGGACTAAAGAAAAAATGCAGGTTAATTAGCAAAGATGAGACGGGCTGCTCCGATAAAGGTAATTGTAATGGTTCAGCATCAATTAACTCGCATAACGAGGATAATCCCCTCCAAATTTTGTTAATGTGTCGTTTTCCGTATTCAATATGTTCGTAAAAATGAGTGGTATCGGTTTGCCAGTCTTCGATCGCGATCGAAATTAAATGATTTTTCCGATATTTGAGATTAAGTGATTCTAAGTGTTCAAGTTGTGCTGGCAGCAGGTTACTCTTAGATCTAGCGTACCATTCAGCATCAATCCCAAAATTATATTTAATTAATTTTT
>JASJCW010000162.1 GCA_030065265.1 Prochloraceae cyanobacterium | reverse complement strand
ACAGAGTTTGTGAAAGTCAGATTTACCTGCTTCTGAATCTACTCAAAGTTTATACTTGCAGTCAATAATTGTTTGGTAAAATCATTTTTTTACAACTGTTTTAGTGAAGTAAAACGGAAAACAAACTAAGATCTTTGCCCTTGCAAACTATTAAATCTTAATAGTTACTTGTTTTTAATCGATTTTAATTATTACTTAATTGCCATATCTCTTCTACAAGTGGCAAATTATTGTAGTAATTAGCCATAATGTTTTGGTTTTTGCGGCATTCAAATTATATTGTGCTGCAATGTTAGTTTTCGAGCCGGAGAAATGCGATCGCAATGACTACAATATTACTTCCAAATGATGCAATTACGGGTACAAATAATCCCGATTTTCTAAGAGGATCGCAAAATAGCGATTTTATATTTGGATTAGATGGTGATGATTCGATCGCCGGAAAAGGTGGTGATGATATCCTTTATGGCGATGCTGGCAATGATGATTTAAATGGTGATAACGGCAATGATATTTTAATTGGTGGTACTGGTGACGATCTGCTTGTCGGTGGTAAAGGGAATGACATACTCGTCGGTGGTGCTGGTAACGATCGCCTTTTGGGTGGTGAATTTTATTCTTTCACGATCGTGCCTTTCCCCCTTGTCGAACCTCCGCAAAGCAATCAAATAGATCTGCTTACAGGTGGTGCTGGTGCAGATACTTTTGTGTTAAGTACCTTCGGCCCTGCTGATGCACCGGTTCATCCCTATTTAGGTAGCGGCTTTGCTATCATTACTGATTTTAGCCCTCTTGAAGGCGATCGTATCGAACTGCTAGGCTTTCAAAATAATCATGATTATAGTTTTACAAATACTATTGTCGGGACAAAAATATCTTTTCGAGGAGATACGATCGCTTTTATTATTAATGCTGAGATAAATCCAACTGCTGATGTTAACTTTGTTAGTGGATTTGCACCTATTTTTTAAAAATCAACTCACCTCCTTCCCTCGTTTGTAGGAAGTAAAACAGAAATTGCTATTACCTTTTAGATCGCATTTCGATTGTAATTGTTTAACAAAAATGCGATCTTTTTTTACTAAATAGTTCCGCGATCGTGGGGTTGATTAAAATCGATTTCCGGGCCGATGGGTACGACACCTGTCGGGTTAATTGTGCGGTGACTTTGATAGTAATGACCTTTAATATGCTTAAAATTAACCGTCTTAGCAATACCAGGTATTTGATACAATTCGCGAGTATATCCCCATAAATTTGGATAATCAACTATTCTTTTGATATTGCATTTAAAATGTCCGACATAAACCGGATCGAAACGAACCAAAGTAGTAAATAGTCGCCAGTCTGCTTCCGTAATGCGATCGCCTGTTAAATAGCGACGAGTTGCTAAAAGTTCTTCTAAATAGTCTAAAGTTGCAAAAAGTGGATTTATTGCTTCTTCGTAAGCCGATTGAGTCGTAGCAAAACCGCATTTATAAACACCATTATTAACAGTATTGTAAATGCGATCGTTAAGGCGATCTATTTCTGCTCTTAATTCTTCTGGATAATAATCGCCAGGTTTCGCGCCAATATTATCGAAAGCACTATTAAACATCCGAATTATTTCTGAGGATTCGTTATTAACAATAGTATTAGTTTTTTTATCCCACAAAATTGGTACTGTAACGCGTCCGGTAAAATCCGGTTTTACTTTAGTATAAATTTGATGCAAAAATTGGGCGTTATTAATATTATCGGGAATAGTATCTTCCCCAGATTCAAAAGTCCAACCATGTTCTGCCATATACCAATGAACAACAGAAAAAGAGATCGTTGCTTCGAGTCCTTTAATAGCACGAAATATTAAAGTCCGATGGGCCCAAGGACAAGCATAAGATACGTAAAGATGATATCTTCCCGTTTCTGCTTTAAAACCAGAACTACCATCGGCCGTTACCCAATTCCGAAACTGAGAATCTTGTCTGACAAATTTACCGTCAGTTTTTTCCGTATCGTACCAGCGATCTTGCCAAACTCCTTCTACTAACAATCCCATTTTGAAACTCCTCAAAAAATGTCCTTCAATTAGTTTTTACTAAATCGTAAAACCACCATCAATATTAATAGCAGCACCCGTAATATTAGAAGCTCTCGGACTTGCTAAAAAAACTGCTAACTCAGCAACTTCTTCCGGTTTACCGTAACGTTTAATTGCAGTTATTGCTTTTCCTCTGTCTGCAAATTCACCGTCTGCTGGATTCATATCAGTATCGATCGGCCCGGGTTGAATTATATTAGCAGTAATTTGACGCTCCCCTAAATCCCTAGCCCAGCCTTTTGTCATCATTTGTACTGCCGCTTTACTCATAGCGTAAAGCGATCCGCCAGGAAATGGGATGAAATCGCCGTTGACGCTGCCGATCGTAATAATTCGTCCTCCTGAAGGCATTGACTTTACTGCCTCCATTGTCGCCGCAAAAACAGCTTTGACATTAACATTTGTGATGCAATCGAAATCTTCTAAAGTGGATTCGGTAATGGATTTTAATTTAACAATTCCCGCATTATTGACTAAGATATCTATATTCCCTAAAGTTGCTGCCGTTTTTTGCACTGCTTTAATTACATTTTCAGCCTCGATCGCATCAGCTTGTATTGCTAGCCCCTTAACTCCTTTAGCTTCAATCTCTTGGACTACTCGAGCGGCTTCAGTTTCTGATTTCGAGTAAGTTATCGCCACATTTGCCCCAACTTCAGCCAGTTTAAGGGCGATAGCCGCGCCAATACCTTTACTTCCACCGCTTACAAACGCATTTTTGCCTTGTAATTCGCTCATTTTTTTCTTTCTGGAACTGGTTTAACTGGTTCTTAAGATAACACAAAAAAAATAAAAGAACCATTTATACTGGTTCTATGAACCAATCGAACTCTAACCCAAGTTTTTCCGAAGCCGATTTAGCTTTTCGCTTTACACCGGGCTGTTTGTGCCTTAATTTAGTAGCAACTATCGGCGAAAGAGGCGATCGCAAGATCGAAAGACTTCGCAATCGAGAAGATTTAGCAAAATGGTGTCAAAAAGCAGGGATTTTAGACGAATTACCTCGAGTTGAGACAAAAGAACTTAGCAGCACCAAAGAACTGCGAGAAGCAATTTACAGAGTCACTCAAGCGATAATATCGAGCGATCGCCCCCAATTAGAAGATCTTGAAACTATTAATTTTCGGGCCAAATTTCCGCCACCAGTACCCCAGCTATTAACAGAAAATCGCACTAAAGTTTATCGCGCAGATCGACCTATAGAAGCAGCTTTATCCGCGATCGCTCGAGATGCGATCGATTTATTGAGCAGTTCTCGAATCAACCGAATTAAAGCTTGTGCCAATCCTCAATGTCAAATGTTGTTTTTAGATACTTCTCGTCCGGGAAATCGTCGCTGGTGTTTGATGACCGGTAAAGGCTGCGGAAATCGGGCTAAAAAAGCCGCATTTCGTCAAAGACAAAAGAATGCCTGAAGTAAAGAATCGTAATCTAAACAGAGGCTATCTGATTGTTAAAATTCTTGAGATACCTTTAGCTCCAATCTTGTTATGACAACTGCGACTGTAATTCCCGAAGCTACTGACATTTCTGCAACCGATTATTGCGTGTTTGGTTTAGCGACTTGTTTCGTTAAAAATGACGGAGAATTCGAGCAAGTTGAGATTTTTGAACCAATTCCCTCCGCTGCGATCGCCGCTATCCTGCAAGGAATACCGACTTCTTATCAATTAATCTGCGCTAAAAACATCGGCGAGATAATTAAAGGCAATAGCGTGCAAATTCCGGCAGAATTTCCTGAAAACAGTCGAGTTTGCGATAATTTTAAAGAAAGAGCGATCGCAGCAGTCCGCACTTACAAAAATCGCCCGGAAGCTAAAGATCTCGTTGCGATCGACACAGTAAAAAAAGATCTTAACTATTCTTTAGATAAAAAACGAGTTCTCAATGTTACTAATGTTGTCAGTACGGAAGATAACGTCAAACAACATACTCACACTCACAAAGTTCTTTAATTATCTTTAGTCAAAATTATGTTGAAACTCTACGGTGCTACCTCAGTTAGTCGGGCTGGAATTATTGAATGGTATCTTAAAGAATTAGGAGTAGATTGGGAATTTATCGCTCTGGATATGAAAGAAAAGGCAGAACATAAACAAGCTGACTTTCTCAAAATTAATCCGATGGGCAAAATTCCGGCAATTGTGGATGGAGACTTTAAAATGTCCGAATCTGGAGCTATTTTATTGTATGTAGCAGAAAAATACGGTAAGATGCCCGATGCGATCGCACAAAGAGGCCTGATTTATCAGTGGGTATTATTCAGTAATTCTACTTTGTATCAAGGCGTGTTAGTTGAAGAAAATCGAGAAAAACAAATGGCTCAAATACTAACAGCCTTAAATCAAACTTTGGCACAGCAACCCTATTTAATTGGAGAAGAATTTAGCGTTGCCGATGTTGCAGTAGGATCGATTTTAGGTTTTGCTGTTAGCATGCTCAATCTCGATTTTAGCGGTTATCCAGCAGTATCAGCATACATCGAAAAACTAGTAAAAAGACCTGCATATAAGGAAACTCTTGGCAAAGTTCCAGCCTAACTTATTGGCGGCAATAAGCTATAAAATAAATAGAATTGTTTCCTTTTTTAAGAATAAATGAAAAAAGTTCTCGTAACTGGGGCTACTGGGAGAACCGGTTCTTTAGTAGTTAAGAAACTCCGAGAAAAATCGGCACAATTTCAAGTAGTAGGTTTGGCAAGAAATGAAGCTAAAGTAAAAGAAATATTCGGCTCTACGGATGGGTTTTTCTTTGGCACGATTAAAGAGAAAAACGTTGTAGAAAAAGCTATTTCTGGTTGCGATATTTTAGTTATTCTTACTTCAGCAGTGCCACAAATTAAAGGCAAACCAGAACCAGGAACAAGACCAGAATTTTATTTTCCAGAGGGAGAAAGCCCTGAAGAAATCGATTAGTACGGGCAAAAAAATCAGATCGATGCTGCAAAAGAAGCGGGAATTAATCATATTATTCTGGTCGGTTCGATGGGTGGAACGGACGAAAATCACCCTCTTAACAAGATTGGAAACGCTAATATCTTGATTTGGAAACGAAAAGCCGAACAGTATTTAATCGATTCTGGCATTGATTATACTATTATTCGAGCCGGAGGTTTATTAAACGAACCAGGAGGAAAAAGAGAATTACTTGTCAGTAAAAATGACGAATTACTAAAAAATCCTCCCGACGGTATTCCCACATCTATTCCTAGAGAAGACGTTGCTGAATTAGTAGTTCAGTCTTTACAAATTAACGAGGCAAAAAATAAAGCTTTCGATACTATCTCTAAACCAGCTTCGGAAAGTGGAGAAAATGTCAAGAATGATTTTGTAAATTTATTTAAACAAACAACCCCAGGATTGTAATAGTATCCAATACCCAGTACAAAATAAGTGCTGGGTATGTTTTTGTTTTTACCTCTCGCGATCGCGCTAATTCATGTCTGCAACAACAAACAGTATCTTAAATCGATATTTCTTCAATTTCTGCGATCGCCTTTTGCAATTCAAAATCTTTTACTTCTGGATTGATTTGGTTTAGATCCGCAGCAAAAATAGATTTATAGTAGGGACAATTTTCTTGACAGTTGGGTAAATGAGGAAAAGGAAGATTATTATCGAGATATTCTTGTAAATAAAGATCCAGTTGAGAGATTAAATCGATTAAATCCTTTCTAGTTCTTTCGTGTCGATCGCGATCGTATTTAAAAGTAACGCTTTTCGGTTTTTTTGGCAGTTTAACAAACCAGTAAGTCATTTCAATTTGTTCGGGTAAATAACTCGAAGTTTCTGCCATCACAAACAGATATAAACGAGTTTGCCAATTAGATTGCAATTTAGCTTTATTTTCTGGTTCTAAATAAGTTTTCCAATCGATTATCCGCGCCTTATTATCTTCAATAACTAACAAATCATAAATAACAGTGAAAATCTTATTCTCAAAATTGAGAGTTCGGCAATGTTCGGCTTCCCGTTGAATATTGTTATCCTGCTGCCAAATTTCTGGAGTAGCATCTAGTAAAGCATCGATCGCCTGGTTTAACTGGCTATCTTCTCTTAATAAAGAATCAAGAGGCAATCCTAATTCCCTCTGTTGCATCAACAAATGAAACTGACTGCCCCAATTTTGTTTTTCTAGTTGTTCTAAGCTTGTAGGATTAGCTAAACTATCTAAATAAATACGTTGAAATTGTGGCGGACAAGTTTGTAATAAATTTAGCTGTCCTTGAGATAAACGCATATATTTCAGAGGCTTTAGTGTACCAAACTTATTATAGTTTTTTAGCGACGCGGGCGAAATTCGATATGATCTCGAGAGATAGTTACGTCATAATCGCCAAAGAAATTTTGTCCTAAAAGTCCGATCGGTAATTGATTGTTGGCAATAGCTACAAAAACGTTTCTTTTGCCGAAATCTCCGACTTGTACGGAATTAACCCTCCCAGTTGGGAAATTTACTACGCGACTGCTAGCCGTACTAACTTGGATTGAACCTTCTTGTCTAATTCTTAAATCTCTTGCCATTGCTGGAGTTATTGTAGTTATACTTGCTCCAGTGTCTAACAACATCGGATAGGTTTGTCTGCCATTAAAAGTGACATATATCATAGGGACTCCCCCTAAACGACGCTGTATCGGGACTCTAAAAGTTCTTTGTCTGTAATTGTTATTATATCTTCTTTGGCTTCCTCGACATACCGAATCTACATTAATTGGGTTGCCATTAGGGTCGTAAATTCTAACTTGACAATCTTGCGCCCTTATGGGCGTAGAAGCTACAGTCACAGATGCGATCGCCAGAAGAAATGCACTCAAAACTCTTTTCATGACAATATAGTCTCAATTATTTTAATTTTTTATATGACTTGTATTTAGAATGCCCTCAATTGATTTGTAAGGTAACAGACTAAGCAAAATTTAATGAATAAATATGTCATTATTAATCATTTTATTAAAAAACCGCCTTAAAAGACGGTGAGATTAGTTTTATTTTATTGTTTTTTTAATCTTTTTAGGAAAATTAACCTGGAGGCCATTTAAGAGGGCGATCGCCTAAAATATGGAGGTGCAAGTGATAAACTGTTTGACCGCCATCATTGCCATTATTTATTACTACGCGATAACCATTTTTAAGTCCTGCTTCTGCTGCTACCTTCTTAACAGTTAGTAACAAATGACCTAAAAGATCGCGATCTTCATCTGTTGCAGCGTCGATAGCGGAAATAGGTTTTTTCGGAATGAGTAAAATATGAGTGGGAGCTTGGGGATTAATATCTTTAAATGCTAAAGCTAGATCGTCTTCATAGACGATATCCGCGGGTATTTCTTTACGAATAATTTTGCCGAAAATAGTATCGCTCATGTTATTAGATACCTCGATAACGTCTAGTATCCTATCACTCTCAGTAACCGCGCACTAATAAATAGAGATGTTCTACGAAACATCCGATCGACCAATGATATTAGTTAAAAGATTAGTTAGATTTACTTATAATAGGTTATTAAATTCAAGAATTTTTTACTGGTGCTTTTGTCTCGAGTCGGGAATATTATTGTGGTATTTAAATTCTCTCGACAGCAATTTTTTAATTCTGTTGCTAAAATTATTTGCTTTAATTCAAGCTATTACCTCGTTTATTTTTTTGATAAAATATCATACTAATTTATTAGTTTACGGAGATTGGCGCGGCGAAAGAACGGCTAGTTTTAAGAGAATAAATCAAAGATTAGACCAGCTTAGAGATGATTTGATAGTAGGAGATGAAGCAAAAGAATTAGAATATTGGCAGAATATAGAACTACTGGAAGATTATTATACTGAATTTTTAGATAGTAAAAAAGATATTATTAATCGTTCTTTTTAAAGAATCGAAAGTCTCACTCCCTTTATAATATAATCTTTGAATGAAAAAATATAAAATTCTCCCCTTTTTTATAAAACCAATATAATCTAATAGAATTTTGATATGAAAACTAAACAAATAATCGGATCTATTTTAGGATTAAGTATTAAGTACCTAGACAAAATTATTTGTATATTTTTTTTGTAATTTTGCAGTTCGATCGAAGCGGAAAAAGAACTATCTATCTCTGACAAAGGCGATCGAAGATCTCGCAACGTCGAAATTCCTCGCGGACATTATCCACCTCCTGGAGAATGCCGGATTTGGAACCGTGATGTACCAGCAGGGCAGCAAAAACTGCCAGTACCTTGTAGCTCTCTAACAAGAGAATTCTATGGTGATGGGAGGATAATTGTCTACAGTGATGGTACTCAAAGACCTTATTAAGAGTTTGAACGTAGGGACATGATACGGCAGTATCAATGCTGAGGTTAAAATATTTTTCCGTAATTTAGCGGTTAGTTTGCAGGGGCGATCGCGACTATACTCGGCCTGAAACTTCATGAAGATCGATATGCTAGCCAGGGTATGGACTGCGGCAATATTAGGTATAGATGCGATTAAAGTAGGTGCGGAAGTAGACGTATCTGGGGGTTTACCCAAAGTAATTATAGTTGGTTTACCAGATACGGCAGTACAAGAATCCCGAGAAAGAGTCAAGTCTGCTTTAAAAAATGCCGGTTTTGCCTTTCCCACCCGCAAAATTATTATTAATCTTACCCCTGCTGACTTAAGAAAAGAGGGCCCTAGTTTTGACTTACCTATCGCCGTCGGTATTTTAGCCGCATCCGAACAAATAAACCCGCAATTATTGGGAGATTATTTATTTTTAGGCGAATTATCTTTAGATGGTAGTTTGCGATCGATCTCTGGAGTTTTACCGATCGCAGCAGCAGCTAAAAAGTTGGGTATGGTAGGCTTAATCGTACCCAAAGATAACGTTAAAGAAGCCGCAGTAGTTAAAGATATCTCCGTATATGGCTTTAAAGATCTTCAAGAAGTTGCCGACTTTCTCGATCGCCCTCAAGAATATCAACCTTTTCAATTAGAAGATAAAGCCGAAACGCCCCTATTAAATATAACCGGCCCCGATCTCAAAGATGTTAAAGGTCAATCTCATGCCCGTCGCGCTTTAGAAATAGCTGCTGCTGGGGGACATAATTTAATCTTTGTCGGCCCTCCAGGAAGCGGTAAAACCATGTTAGCCAGGCGTTTGTCGGGCATTTTACCCCCTTTATCTTTTGCCGAGTCTTTAGAAGTATCTCAGATCCATTCTGTGGCGGGATATTTGAAAAATAAAGGTACTTTAATTACTCAAAGGCCGTTTCGCAACCCCCATCATTCTGCATCGGGCCCCTCTTTAGTCGGTGGAGGTAGCTATCCCAGGCCTGGAGAAATATCTTTATCCCATCACGGAATCTTGTTTTTAGACGAACTGACCGAATTTAAACGCAACGTTTTAGAATATTTACGTCAGCCTTTAGAAGATGGTTGCGTAAGTATTTCTCGCACCCGTCAATCGGTAGTTTTTCCGGCTCAATTTACTTTAGTTGCAAGTACCAATCCCTGTCCCTGCGGTTATTTTGGCGATCCGATTCAAAACTGTACTTGTTCGCCCAGACAAAGAGAACAATATTGGGCCAAACTTTCCGGGCCGTTGATGGATCGGATCGATTTGCAAGTAACCGTCAGCCGTCTCAAACCCGAAGAAATGATAAAACAAGAAATTGGCGAAGCATCTGAATTAGTCAGACAAAGGGCGATCGCCGCGAGAAATATAGCCCGCGATCGCTTTTTAAATGAAGCGAAAATTAATTGTAATGCTCAAATGAAATCGAATCATTTGCGTTCTTTTTGTCAACTAGACGATCGTAGTCGCAATTTATTAGAAAATGCGATTCGTAAGTTGGGGCTTTCTTTGAGGGCAATGGATCGGATCTTAAAAGTATCTCGCACTATTGCCGATTTAGCAGGGGATCAAGCAATTCAAACCCATCACTTAGCTGAAGCAATTCAATATCGAAGTTTAGATCGAATTCAATCTTTTTAATTATCGATCGCATTACTTGCTTCGATTGGGGCTAAACTTATGACCAAATCGATTAATTCTTCGGCTGCAAATGGCTTAGTTAAATAACTAACAGCACCGACCATTTTAGATCTTATTTTATCAATCGGACTAGTTCTTGCGGTTAACATGACTATCGGTACGTCTTTTAATTTTCGCGATCTTTGGATGATTTTACATAATTGATAGCCGTTAAATTCTGGCATATTAATATCCATTAGAATTAGCTCGGGTTTTTGCTCGTTGAGAGTGACTAAACTCAATACTGGCTCGCTAATAGTTAATACTTTGTAACCGACTTTTTCTAAAATTGCTTTTACTTTATATTGAACGACTCTACTATCATCTATACAGGCAATAATCGGTCTTTTCTGAGATGGTTTATTGTCCGTAATTCTGCTTTTTTTTCTTTTGAAACTTGTTCTGCGATCGAGCCTTTTTTCAATCCAAATTATTAAGCCCCATTCGTTCTCAACTAACAAACAGCTAATTTTTTTGCGGTCGTATTCTTGACACAAGTTAATTGCTTTTTCTCGCAATGTTTTAGAAAATACCGGCCCTTTATGCAAAATTTTATCTTTAAAATAAAACTGCGATTTTTCAGGACAATAATTACACGTAGATAAAGATTCTTCTGTGGTAATATATATCATTTCCTCGACATTTTAAGATTGCAATAGTTTAGAATCGATTTCATCAACTCAATATTATTTATCGAATAAACCTTTATTAACTAAGTAAATCATAACCGCTCGAACTGGCGATCGACTAACTCTAATAATAATTCATAATTGATATTTCTACATTAACTGCGTAAAGTACGAATATTTTTAGAGAAAAGCGTGGCTTAAATTGCAATTGTGTCCGTTATTGACTTAACATTCTGAAGCAGAAAAGTATTTTGAAAATCGATTAATGAGAAATAGGGAACAGTCCCTTGCTGTTCCCTGATATTTTATGTATGAGTTACTACCTTGATGCAGCTAAAAAAATAATTATTTTTGCCAGCAAACTAAGCTTAAAATCGTATTAATTTGACTGGCTTAAAAAATTTAACCCTAAATAACTAGATCTGACTTTTAATAGAACTTTCAATATGTGGCTGTTTGAT
>JASJCW010000161.1 GCA_030065265.1 Prochloraceae cyanobacterium | reverse complement strand
CTTTGGTAAATCGATAATCGCTAAACGAAAGGCGGCTTTTTCTAATATTTAATTCTTTTTACAGCTTATTGTAACATACCTGTATTTAAAGCTTTTATCTAATATAAAAACTTTCTAAAGGTACAAAAAGTTGCATGGCGATTTTGCTCGATTTCAAGCCCCAGACAGAACTAGAATTTGGACTTAATAGGAAGAGCCTCTATATTTTAATTTTTTCTTTCTTGATTTTATTTCTTTTTGTAAAAAATTCTGATTATTTTTTGCTTTTTTTATAATAGTTTTACCCCTGTATTTCAAACAATTTTCTTTTGATTTTTCAAGATTGCTGAGTGAACTATCATCGCTAAAAGGGACAATCATTCTAGATAAATCTAGATTTAATTTAAAATGGTGAGACCATAAAGTTATCCTATTGGCCTCCTTAACAACTATTGAAGTGATTTGCTCTTCTTCATCTAGAATTTGACGACATTTTTTAATTGCTTGTTTTAATTCCTTTAAGCTAAAACAAGCTACTTGAATAAAATAAAATCCCCGATAATATAAGCCATTATATTTCTTGTTTGGTGAAACTTTTGAATTGTGTAGTTCACAATATTCGATATCTTCTGGTGTGAGAATAAACATTATGAGTTAATTGATTATACTTAATAGTTAAGGAGGAATCTTTTTCTTCTTGTTTTTTATTTTAATTATTTCTTTAAGCTTTTTGCATCATGTTTATAATCCATTAATCAGGAGATTCTGTTGGTTCTTTTATAATAGATAATCCTGGCACTTCACAACAAAGACTAATTTTATTTTTACTTTTAATCAAAAAAAACATTTGTTCGCTTTCAAGTAAACATTGATTACATATTTCAAGAGCTAATTTATATTGTTGGTAAGTAAAGCTTCCAATACTAGTCAATAAAAATCCCTGGTATGATATACCTAAATAACTGTTTGTCAAATCAGCGTCTGGATTTAATAATCGGCAATATTTTACTTCTTTGTCATTTAAAACTAACATTATAGTCCTATTCTTTTTTTGTATGCTCTTGTGACTTTTATAAGAATAAATATCTTAAACTCTTTTAAATATCTTTCTTATTATTATTATTGAATATTCTGAAATTAATAACATCAGTTTTTTAGCCGATCTTGGAAGTTTTTTTGATTTATATTGAGGAATGATAATAGTCAAATTGCTGAGTAATTTTATTGAAATTGTCTCAGGTAATAACAAATATGTCACAAAAATCCCTAAAAAGAATCCACCTCTAAATCTTCCGTTGATGCCCACCGCATAATTATTGCTAATTAACAATAAACATTAAGTTTTAATTAGAACGATCTTCTGTCGAGAAATTTGCCAAAAATTTTGAAGCTTCTTCTTCCCATTGTTCCTGAACTTCTAAAATTGTCTGCTTATTTAAATTATTTATAACTTGTTTTAAAATCTGAGTTTTTTGGGATTTTTTGGGAATTTTTAGCTCTCGAAATGGGGATTTTAATTCTATCTTTTGTGAAGATTTTTTCCGCTTTAAGCTTCGCTCGTGTGACCAAAGAGTAAAATTATGAGCTGTTTCTACAACTATAGTTGTAATCGGCGTTTCTTTATCTAATAATTGGCGACATTTTTTAATTGCAGAATCTCGCTCATCTTTGGAGTAAGATCCTATTTTAACGAACAAATAACCTCTATAAGATAAACCCGAACATTTTTTTTCTTGCTTGGCTTTTTTAATAATAACTTGACAAAGTTCAACATCTTTGATTTTCAAAATTAACATTAGTTCTCAAATTCTCATCAATACTACGAATACCTCAACTCAGAAAAATCAATTTAAGCCAACTTATCAAAATCTTCTCAGTTATTTTTATTATTTGTCAATTTCAGAAAAATTACTTCAGCTATTTAGGACGATTTTTTGCTGAAAAATGCTCAAATTTTAACTCACGCTTTACTCATTTTTACAAATGTTATTATTCTCTGATTGCGAGCCAACTAATTGATAATCGACTGATTCAGATTTTTGTTTAAATGAATTAATTTTATCTTGCAAACGCCGAACTATTCGATACTTTTGAATACAAAGAGTGGCTTGATAATAAGCTCCTCGAAACTGTAAATTCTTATTTTCATAAGCAGAGCGAGAAATTGATTGCGGATTTTTATTGCTGGTTTTAATGTAAGGAATTCCTCTATATTTAGTTAAGAAATGAGAGGCTGAAGTCCGATCGGGTTGAGATAATAATTTTTCAACAATTTTAAAAATCAAATTGGGTGTAGCAGTTTCAGAGATATTAGCGCGGACGTTAGAAAAAGATTGACTACGAAAACGATCCCATAAATTATTAGCCAGATAAATGACAGGGATATTTTTAAGATGAGGAACTCTTTCTAATTGAGATAAAATTTCAGAGCCACTAATTCCAGGCAAATTCCCAGAAAGAAAAATCAGATTGGGTTGATAGGAAACTAATTTGGGAATCGCTTCCCAGCTGCGATCGATCTCAATTAAACGAGAACCTACTTGTTGAACAATTTTAGCTAAAGACTGAGAAATTTGTGGATGACCATGAATCGCCGCAATCAAAGGTAAACTCTCATCTTCAGATAAATGGGTCTCAAAAGTTTCGAGGGTATGAGCAGGATTAAATTGATGGTGAGCGGAATAATTTTGCCTGAGAGGTTCTATTAATTGGAAGCATCCTTGATGTACATATTTAAGCAAAAAAGTAGATAACTCAACTAGATTACTATCCATCAATAATGATAGATCTCTGAGGCTATTATTACCATTGAGTAAAGATAATAATTCAGGGGATAGATTGGATAGATCTGGGGAATTAGATTTTTTTTTGATTAATAAATGGGGGGAATACATTCCCAGTCCGGCTTTGAGCCAACTATCCCAAGTAGCTTGACTTTTTGTGAGATATTCTTCGAGATTAATCAAAGCTAATGGTTGACTTAAAATCGAAGATATTTCCTGAGAATTAGAACAATCAGGAACTTGTTTATACTCTAAAGAATGATAGACTTCGTGTTGGAAAATATCAAAGAATACTTCGATAATCTTATTTTGAAGGAATTTTTTGATTTGAGTAATCTGCAGGAATTTTTGATTGAGATAGTCAAGAAGAAGTAAATAGCGATCGCCTTGAGAAGAAGTGTTAAATAAAGGGGTAAAATGTTGCTCATCTAAATCAGAAAAAAAACGATTTAAATCTCGATGCCAATTCTTAGCAATCTCGATTCCCCCGCTAATCCAAACAATTCTTCCTAGATAAAAATATAGTTCCCAGGTTAAATCTTGTGAAGAATAAATTTGAAATTGACCGTGAAAATTGTTATCTTTGAGAGATAATATAGTTTGAGAAATACTCGCTCCAGCAATTGGTTGATCTAGATTAAATGCCATTGTTGAATAGTCTCCTAATGATAGATGATTTGAGGATAATAAATCGCTCTATTTTCTGAATTTTGCTGACGGCTAAGAATTAAATAACAGTCTAATAATTTCATGGTAGAAAATAATATTAAGCTGTGTAACAGCCAGATTGCTTAAATTAAAAACAAGAAATATTTTGAATCTAAAAAATTAGGCTTAAATAATCAGTCAAATGGCATAAATTGAATTTTTAAAACACAGAATTTTCTAGATAGTGAAAGCTTCTATTGCTTTTTTTGCTAAAATAACAAAAATTTTCCATCTGTAAATCCGCTCGTTAATGGGGGAGGTTCAGACTTCGCTGCGCCTCTCTTCAGAAAGCAGAAGCAAGGCAGCCCATTCCCTTCAGGATAAGTTAAATAGAGTTTGCTCAAAAAGAAGCGATCTCGCAGGGTTCGGCTATGCCGCGCCCAAGGCTGGCCGCTAAGTGCTACGGCGCATCAACGGAAAATTTACAGCTGGAAATAATTTGAGATTTAATTAAGGTTTGAGTTCAAATTTTAACATCGTTCTTTAAGTAATTACTCCTACAAATAAATAAAAAAATACTACCTAAAAATCGATTAAGTAGGTAGTAGTATTGTCTAGCGTTAAAATTAACATTGAATATTTTGATCTGATTCGTTATTAAGGGAACAAATTAGGGGAATCGCATCGTCTTGGTTCGCCCGACATATCTGAGGAGACCTCAGATATGGCGAATCCGCTAAATCTTGAAACCCCGATCCAGTAAAGATTCGTTGAATTCATAAAAAATCAATTGCAAGTGCTAGAAGCTATAACCCGCTTATAGTCTGGAAATTAGATGCGATTCCCCTAGGGAACAAATAACCTCAATAGTCACTGATTAAAAATTACTCCCCTAACAACATCTGTCTGTTACCGCGAGTTAATAATTTATAGACTTCTTCTAGATATTCAGTAGGAATATAATCAGAAGAAATAGAGCGTAGTGTTTGTGCGATTAAATCGTCTTTATTTAGAGCTTTAAGTTTCTTTTTAATTGCTGCTCCATTTTTGAAATTCGTACCATATTTTTTATTTAGATATTCTTGAACTTGTTTTAAAGTTTGACCTGAAAATTTTACGTTGTGACGCTCATCTATTATTTCTACTGTTGGTTTTTCTACTTCTAAAACCGCTTCTGGTCGCCCTAAAAGAGCCATCGTAGTCGGGACTCCATGCAACTGACTTAATAATGTCAAGCGATCGATTGAATAATTATTTTGTTTAGCTAATTCTACTTCCAGTTCTAATTCTCTGATTCGAGTGTTCTGTGCTGGAATTATTTTTTTTGCCTCAGAAAAAGCTTTAACCAAATTACGTTTACAAGTTCTAACTTGCTCTGTATTTCGAGATAGGGTCATCAGGTAAATTGATTGGTCTTCATTGAGGTATGCAAAATGAGCCAGATTAACCGCACCGACAGCATTTGTGACAGTCTCCGTTTCAAACGCGACCTGTCCAAACTCTTGCTCTATCTCGGTTTGATACTTATAAATAGTAGACAAAAAGTTTTTATGTTTAATGCCTAATCCTTCGGCTACCAAACGCGAATCTACTACTAGTTTTCCTGAGATTTCTTGAACTTTTAACTGTAACATGACGAGATTTTTTGCTATTAATTAAAGTTTTTACTTAAAAACAAAGTTGTTAAATCAGTGACGAGGCTATAACCCTTGCCATGTGGGATTTAGCACCCTATCATGAAAAATATCTTAGTCCTTTTCTTCTCTCAAAATTTTTCTTGCGAGTGTAGCCAAACAAACCCAAGCAGCATTAAATGGTAAGGGGAAAGTCTCAGAAGAATTAATTATCGACAACGCCAGCTCTTGTGATAGCTCCATTTATGTTATCCTTATAATCTTGTAATTAATTTTTTAGGCGCGAGCTAAATCTATTTAGTTCGTGCTTTTCAGTTGCTCTTGACTTCACAAAACTCAGTTATTTAATTAGTAATTACTAGTTTTGTTTATCGATCGCCTGAAGAATTGAATCGATTTTACGCCGAACAAACTAATTGAATAATAGCACGATACACAATTGAATAAAAGATAAATTTAAGTGAGATTTTTTTAAATCTTTCTAGCTTAAAGGATTTAATTTTAAAAAAAAATATCTCCGTATTTTAAAACTTAATCTGAGCTAATTTCAAGCTAAATTCAACTCAAAGCTCAACCTCGATAAGAGACTAAAAAAAAATTTTTATTCAATATAATTTAGGTCTAAGTAATTTGATTTCTGATTTTTTTAAATCGTTACTGTAGCCAGATCGACTAAAAGAATTAATCAAAGTCGAATAGCAAAGCAGTAACAATAATCTAAGATAAGATTCAAAGTCCGACAAGGGTTGCTAACAGTAATAAGGTCTCTCACATTTTGCACCGGAGCGATTGCCTCGATTAAATCTTTTAGCCTCAGATAACGGTTTGAACTTTAACCAAATGGTTCAAGTTGCCAACGGTTAACGCGGCAAATACTTACTCTGACTCCTTTTTACTCGCGATCTTAGTGAGATAATTGTGACCTTCAAAGAGAATGCTAACCTGGCCCAAACTTGAGATTAGTTTAGAAATCGTGCCAAATGTTTTAGTGATGCACGCTGCGCGCTCGCGCAGATCCGGTCTGCGCCGGGTCGCGAGGATTTGATGTTATTGAAGTTAATAGAATGAGGTTTAATAAGGAAGATTATCTAATTCTTCTTCTACGGTGGTTCGTTTCTTTTCAGGCGAATTTAAAGACTTCTCTTGATTAGCACTAACTGAGCTTTCAGTTTGAGTGCTTTGATGTCGAGCGTCATTTTCAAATTCGCTTACCTCGTGACTATTAGTCATGGGAGTCGTTAAATCTAGAGGCTGACGCTCGACTTCATTTTTACCTAGTTGGTAGAGATGAGAAACGATCAATTCGGCTTTTTTTTGTTTAATTCCGTTCACCTCAATCGTATTCATTTGCAATCGACCTTGAACAACCGCGAGATCGCCAATTCGGTATTTTGAATTAATTTCTTCTGCGATGTTTCTCCAACCAACAACTTTTAAATTCATCGCTGGCTGCTGAAGATCTAAACTTTCAAATTCCAGGAATATAGTGGTTACGGCGATATTTTCTTCTCCTTCAAATCCCTTTACATAACGTAACTGGGGTTGAGAGATTATTTTTCCCATCAAAATAGCATTATTCATCATAAGTTTGGCAAAAGTCAGGTTACTTTTTTATTTAACTAGCAATTCTCTCGGCACAAAGGATTCTTGGTTATTTTTAAGCTCCGACAATCAAATTATTAACCTAACCATTGTCCGAAATAATTAGTTAAAGTCAAATAAGTGATCGTCAAAAGAATTTAAGATAGGATTCATAATCGATCGCCTTAATTAAATGTTTTAGCTGTGGGATAAAACTGCCTCCAAGTTGGCGATCGAGATAATAACTAGCTGCATGGAATAAGTCTGTTGGCAGATTTTTTAGCCTTGAAATCGCACCAGGATTATCTTTAAGTTGCTCGATCACGTTAGCAGTGTGTAAAAGCTCCGATGAAGGGAAAGAAACGGATCGCATCTTCGATAGGTGCAAATCGTCGATTACCATTGGTTCATTGTGACCTTCAAACAGAATGCTAACCTTGCCGAGATTCGAGATTAGTTTAAAGATAGTTCCAAAGGTTTTAGTAATGCGATCTAAAACGCGATCGCCTACTTGAATATCTTCATCGCTAGGTATTTCGACCTCGATAAACTCTGAAATTAACTCTGGTTCTGGTCGTTCTGGCAAAAGGATAAATAAACGTTCCATCGCATCACAACAACGAGCATAGTAGTCAGGACAAACGCTCAACAGTTCATCTTCGATAGGATCGGCAATGGATTGGATTTGCCCCATCAAATTGCTTACTTGTTCGTAATTTGAGAAGACTGGCGGTTCAAATTCCAACTCTTGAAGCCAACTCATTAACTGGGTGATATTCTCAGTTGCAATCGGAATTTCAATTTCTTGGTGGCCATCAACCATCTGATCTTTATAGAGATTAATCGGTTGCTGGTCACTTTTTTTGGTAGCTACTTCAAGATCGGGCCGTCCATCAGATGTTGGATCTATATAGAGATTAATCGGTTGCTGGTCACTTTTTTTGGTAGCTACTTCAACATTGGGCCGTCCATCAGATGTTGGATCTATATAGAGATTAATCGGTTGCTGGTCACTTTTTTTGGTAGCTACTTCAACATTGGGCCGTCCATCAGATGTTGGATCTTTATCTCGATTAGTCTGCTGCTGGTCACTTTTTTGAGTAACTACTTCAACATTGGGCCGGCCATCAGATGTTGGATCTTTATCTCGATTAGTCTGCTGCTGGTCACTTTCAAAGGTAGCTACTTCAACAGTTGGCCGGCCATCAGATGTCGGATCTTTATAGAGATTGATCTGTTGCTGGTCACTTTCAATAATAGCTACTTCAACATTGGGCCGGCCATCAGATGTCGGATCTTTATAGAGATTAATCGGTTGCTGGTCACTTTTATCAATTCGGACAGCCGATCGAACTAAAGAACTGACATAATCTTTGACAACTTGAAACGGCGAGCGATCTTGCTTCGTCGCAGTTGTCTGGGAGCGAGGATCTCCCAACTTGTAAAGTTTAGAACTGATTTTAGATAGCTGAGTAATTTTCAAACGATCTAAACTATCTATCTTGGCGCAGGGATATTCTTGGTTAACGTACTTAATGACTTGAGCTTCATCCCAATCTAACTTGGTCATGTTGTACATTAATTTTTGTAAATTCTCGGTACGATCGCGATCGTATTGAGATGAGTCGCCAACTTGACGATAGACTTTACCACCCAAATGTTCGACAAAGATTTTGCCAGCCGAATCCCAGATTTCGATTGGCTCAAAACTTAAGCCGCAATTAGTTAGTTCTCGTTGATAATAAAGTGCGATCGCCCTCGTGATCGAATCGGCAACTTCTTTAATATTAAGCTGAGAAGGTTGGGGGTTTTTTTGGTTAACTTGGCTGTTTTGAGAATCTGCTTTAAGTTGAGAAGTTGCGGGCTTTTTATCGTCATCATATCGATCGTACATATCGCGCAATCGATAACGCCACTTACGATCTGATTTTTTACCAGTATCCGAGGGGTTGTTACCATCTTTAACCGTGACTTTTTTGCTCTGCATTTTGTAGCCAAAAATTTCTAAAATCTTGTTAAAGCAGCGAAATGGATCGTTGACGTTGGACAGTTTCAAATTAAAACGACGTTTGTTAGCAAGACATCGATCAACAAATTCTTTAAAAAAGGGATCGTCTGTCGCCCAGAATTCTTTTGTTTGTAATAATGCGATCGCCCCTAATAGATCTAACTCGTGAAACGCGCTAATCAAATTAAAATTGCTATGGCGATCTTTATGGAAAGGAATATAAGCTCGATCTCTTATTTTTTCGGTGCGTTTTTTTTGCTTGTAAGTTTCTAATTGAGAAATAGTGGCAAAATTATTTAATTTCCAACGATTGCGAAGTCTTTGAGTTATTTTGCGATCGACTAGCCAATGGTTCAAAACAAACTCCCCTGACCAAACGGGGGAAATGACGATATTAGGTAAGGCAGCCCTTAATCCCTCAAGTCTTTTGATAGGATAGTTTTCGGGGATATTAGGAGCATCTTCGCCTGCGGTTAGTCCTTTTGCTTCAGCTTCTACCATAGCTTTTGATAATCTCAGATCTAGATCGTCTTTGATGCGTTTATTTTCTGCGGCATTTTCTTCTAATTGTTCGGACGTGAAATCCAGGTTAGGAATGTATCTGTCTACTTTATAACCAGAATTCAATAATCGACGTTCTAAAAATAATTTTAAATAGCTTTTTTCGCTGCGTTCGATCGCCCTTAATTGTCCCGATAAATTAATCAGGGGATCGCAAGAATTTTTTCTCAAAGCCAGAAGCGTTTCGACTAAAAGGTCGCGATCTGCTATTTCTAAATTGGTTTGATCTAGCATTGCTAGAATTTTATCAAACAAATCGGCTTTAATTTTATTGACATTAATAGTACCCGCTTCATTATCTTGAGAAACAGGCACAAACTCAGGACAATAAATATGTCGAACTGGATTAAGATCTCGCAATCGCATTAAAAATTGTAGGGCATCATCTATTCTATGATTTTGCCCGTCATAATACAAATAAACGTTACTGAAATAATCAAAAATATTGCCATTAAATCCACTATTTAAAGTGGGGGAAATGATAACATGAGTAATCTGAAATGCGTGAACATATTGAAGTGGCCCTTTAATAAATTGTTGAGCAGCAGGAGTCTCTGAATTTGTCCCATCGACTCGAATAATATTAGCGTCTGGGTTCTGTTCTAAAATTTGTTTTTCGAGGCGATCTCCCCAATTTTGGGAAGTGGTACAGATGAAGGGAATATTATCGTTTAAAATCTCGGTAATGAAATAATCTTGTTGATCATAAATTAAGGCTTGACGTTCAGGCAATTCGTATTGATTGTAAATCAAATTAATCTCTTTTTCGGGACAGATTTCTTGACAGAATTTCAGGGCATAATCAACTAAATTGCCATCGGCTAAAATCAGATATTTAGCGCGACTAAAAGCTTCTTTTAAAATCGCCATTGTTTGAGAATAATGCTTGATATTACTATCACCCTCTAATGCCTTGAGCCAAGAAATTATTTCATCGATTACGATGGCTGAGTTATCGTAATCACTAGGTTTAAAGTGATAACATGAATGGAGACAATATAAAAGGTGTTCGATTAATCTCCCGTCTTTATCTCGTTGAGGATTGCGATCTATACTTTGAAAGTGCTGGAAATTGAGACCTTTGTCTTGCAACCGAGTTAGAGTATTTAAAAGGAGATTGTTGGTATGTCCGATCCAGTGAAAAATCATTCCCGGCTCGAGTTCCATCAACTTTAATAACAGGTCGATTGTCGTTTCGGTTTTTCCGGTAGAAAGCTCGGATCTCAGAAAATTAAAGCCGGGCATGAATCTGAGATTTTTTAATTGAGCTTGGTCGATTATTTGCGTATTGACACCATCTAAATTCTCCGATAATTTAATCCATTCTGAGTATTTTTTCAGATAATGAATATTCCCTTGAAGCCATCTACGGGGGTTGATGAATTTTCTTTTAAGAACCCAATCAATGGCTGAAATTGACCCTAAATCTTCGGTTTTTTTATGCCATTGCCCCCACCAAATTATTTTGATTTTTGTCTGGGAAAAATTCTTTTCAAGTACGTCAAAGTTATCTAAATATTTTTCTAGCTTGGTGAGATTATTCGCGTCCCCTGGAGCGGGGCAGATATAAATATTTCTAATGTTCTGTTTATCCTTTTCCTCAAAAATAATCCGATTAAATATTTCAGCCAACTCAAGGAATTGTCCCGAGTTTAAAATACCATTTTTAACCGCAAATACATTAATATTGTGCTTGTTGGCAATCTCTTCTGCCTTGGCAACATCGTCGATCAGATAAATACTGTCGTCTGTGGGGGCATGATGAACGAATTTACTAGCGCATTTCGATATCTCAGATAATTTATCCCAATCGGATAAAAATTTGCTCAGGTCTCCAGATGCGCCGCAATCAGTACAAAAGTATCGTTTTTCTTCGACGATTAACGATTCTGTTTTCTTCGATTTACTTGGAGAGTGGAATGGGC
>JASJCW010000160.1 GCA_030065265.1 Prochloraceae cyanobacterium | reverse complement strand
ATATATGATTTTTGCTGGGAAGATCGGAACTGGTATAAATCGGTTCGTCATTTAAATAAGCACCAGTCGGGCCGGATAAACCAGAATCACCGTACCAATAACCGTAAAAAGATTGTTGTAGGGGGGGAAAATAAACGAAACCAAACACGGGAGTACCGCGATAGAGCAATCCTAAAGATATACCCCAAATCGGAATGCCGCGAGTAAAATTGGTCGTACCGTCGATCGGATCGACTACCCAACACCAATCATTTTCAGGAAAGATGTGGGTTGTTTCTTCTGTTAAGAGTCCGTGAGTGGGAAATTTTGCCGCGATCGCATCTCTGATTTCTCGATCCGACCATTTATCTGCTTTTGTAACTAGAGTCCCATCAGCTTTTTTAGTTGCTTCTAATTTACCAAAATCAGCCACCAGGCGATCGCCGACTCTTTTGGTAGTTACTCGACAAAAATCTAATACTTCTGCCCAAAAATCGTTCATTTTATCTCGCTTTGCTCGAAGTCAAAATTTAAAAGGTAAAAATTCAGAAATGCGACCTACTAGTTACTACTCCCTTGTTTGGTTAGTTGTTAGTTGTTAGTTGTTAGTTGTTAGTTGTTAGTTGTTAGTTGTTAATTATTATTTACCTACTAACCACTCTTTCTAAAGTATTGAAAAAATCGGGATAAGAAATAGCAGCAGCACTAACTACTAACTACTCGCTCTAAAGTATTGAAAAAATCAGGATAGGAAATAGCAGCAGCAGCAGCATCATTAATAGTAGTAGTATTTTTAGCATTAAGTGCGGCGATCGCCAGACTCATAGCAATGCGATGATCGCCATAACTAGATACTTCAGTACCAGTTAATGCTACCGGGCCGGTAATTTCTAAACCGTCAGGGAGTTCTGTTATTTTCCCACCCATTTTATTTAACTCCGAAGCAATTGCCGCGAGGCGATCGCTTTCTTTTACTCTTAATTCTGCGGCATCTTTAATTACGGTAGTTCCATTAGCAAATAGTGCTGCGACTGCTAGGATAGGAACTTCATCGATCAAACGAGGAATAATATCTCCACCAATAACACACCCTTTTAGTTTCCCATATTTGGCGCGCAGATCGGCAACGGGTTCGCCGGCTACAGTTCTTTGATTTTCTAAACTTATGTCCGCTCCCATCATCGCCAGTGCTTCTAGAATACCGGTGCGGGTAGGATTAACGCCGACATTTTCGATGAGTAATTCCGAACCAGGGACGATCGCCGCAGCTACCAACCAAAAAGCAGCAGAACTGATATCTCCAGGGACAATGACATTTTGTCCTCTTAAAGTCGGCATTCCCGTTAGAGTGACGCTATTGGTATCGCGATCTATTTCTAATTCTGCACCGAATGCTGCTAACATCCTTTCGCTGTGGTCTCGAGATAATGCTGGTTCGGTGACGGTTGTTTTTCCTTCAGTTAATAAACCAGCTAATAAGACACAAGACTTGACTTGAGCTGAAGCAATGGGAGAATGATAGTGGATTGGTTTAAGTTTAGATCCTTTGACTGCTAGAGGAGCGAGGCTATTATCTTTCCTTCCCCAAATCGATGCACCCATTTGCTGTAAGGGTTTAACTACTCGAGACATCGGACGCGATCGCAAAGAACTATCTCCAGTTACGGTAAAAAATTTTCCCTCAGATCCGGCTAATAAACCCAACATCAAACGCATCGTCGTCCCAGAATTTCCCGCATCTAATATATCTATTGGTTCTTGTAGATTCCCTAATCCTACACCTTTGACAATTACTTTCTCGCTGTTTAATTGCGAAATTTCTGCACCCATCGCGCGGAAACATCGAGCCGTACTGCGAGGATCTTCTCCTAATAACAATCCCGCGATCGTTGTTTCGCCAGAGGCGATCGCCCCCAACATTAAAGCGCGATGGGAGATTGACTTATCTCCGGGGATTTTTATTCTTCCCGTTACGGATATGCCAGAGATGGGTGGTTTAATGATAACGATCGGATCTTGTCGAGATCCGGTATTTGTTAGGGTTGCGATCGCAGAAGACATGGGGATTGGATTCTAACTCAGTCAAAGCCAATCTTACCTCAAATTGCTGGAATGGGGATAGTAAAGTTTCTCTGTAAATTGTATCCGGCAAAACCCAAAATAAATGATAATAATTATAGATTAGCAAAAAAATTTTAATAAATCTGGAGGATTGTCTTATGAATCTTAGTTTATTAGAGCCAGGTCACATAGCAATAATAGAAGCGATCGATACAGATCAAGGGTTAGAGCAACGCTTGCAAGCCTTGGGATTTCGTCAGGGTAGGGAAATAACCTTAATTCGACGGGCTTGGTTTTCCGGCCCTTTACACGTCCGCATTGGCACGACAGAAGTAATGGTGCGCCGTCGCGAAGCAGAACGGATTTATTTGCAAGAAATTAGCCAGAACGGAGCATTAGCATGAAACAAGTTGCTGTTTTGGGGATGCCGAATACTGGCAAATCGACTTTTTTTAATCGCCTCACGGGTGCCGATGCTAGTATCGGCAACTGGCCCGGTATTACGGTAGACTTAATGATGGCACAAGTAAAACTCGATTCGATCGAAGCGGAAATAGTTGATTTACCGGGAATTTACGATCTGCGGGGCTATTCTGAAGACGAAGAAGTAGTTCGCACATTTATCGATAAAAATCCCCTGCACTTAGTGCTAATTATTCTCAATGCTACTCAACTCGATCGCCAGCTAAGTCTCGCTTTACAAATCAAACGGTTGCAAGTGCCTGCGATATTATTCTTGAATATGGCCGATGAAGCCCCAAAATTTGGCGTAGAAGTGGATGCCGAAAAGCTCTCAGAACGGCTCGGAATGCCCGTAGTGCCCATAAGTGCTAAATACGGTCAGGGATACGATAGGGCATATCAAACTATTTTAAATCTCCTTAAAGAGCAAGAAGAGGCGATCCAAGCCCAGCCTTTAGACCAATGTATGAGATGCGATAGTGAAATTGCTGGGGAAATGGGCAGTTTGCTGCAAGATGCTGTCACAGTACCGAGAAACATAAAGGATAATTTGACAATTCGTCTAGATCGGATTTTACTACATCCAGTGTTCGGTTTACCGCTCTTTTTTCTGACGATGTTTTTGATGTTTCAATTAGTGTATGCAATTGGAACGCCGATCCAAGGCTTAATGGGAGAAATTACGGACTGGTTGCAAACGGCAGCTTTAGAACCCCTCTTAGCGGGCGCACCGGAGATGCTGAGAGGTTTTCTGATCGACGGACTTTATGGTGGCTTAACGGTAGTATTATCCTTCGTTCCCATAATTATTTTATTCTTCTTTGCGATGGCGATCGTCGAGGATAGCGGTTATTTATCGCGATCGGCGTTTTTGATGGACGCTTTTATGGCAAAATTGGGCTTAGACGGTCGCTCGTTTGTCATGTCTTTGATGGGATTTGGCTGTAACGTTCCGGCAATTATGGGAACTAGAGTCATGCGATCGCCCGGGTTGCGGATGTTGACGATGTTGGTGATTCCTTTTTCTTTATGTGCGGCGCGGCTCAATGTGTTTATATTTATGACTGCAGCCTTGTTTAGTGCTACTGTCGCTCCTATAGTGCTATTTAGTTTGTATTTATTTAGCTTTGTCGCAGCAATTTTAACCGCAGCAATCTTTCAGGGAAAATATAAAAATAGCGAACCTTTAATTTTAGAATTGCCACCCTATCGCTTTCCTACATTGAAACAAATGTTATTGCGATCGTGGTCGGAAGTAAAACATTTTTGGCGTTGGTCGTATAAGTTTATTATCTTCGGAGTAGTCGCAATTTGGTTCTTAAATAATTTTCCCCCCGGAGTAGAGACAGCTAGCCCCGAAACTTTTTCCGGTATAATCGGACAGTGGACGCAACCCATTTTAGATCCGATCGGAATTAATCCTCAATTAGCAATAGCTTTGATATTCGGTTTTATTGCTAAAGAGATCGTGATCGGTGGTTTGGCAGTAATTTACGGTCAGTCAGATGGTGCTTTAATGGGTGCGATCGCCGCGCAAATCGATTGGGTACAAGCATACAGTTTCATGCTATTTACTTTACTTTACGTCCCTTGTCTGTCAACTGTTGCCGTCTTGAGAAGCGAGTCAAAAAGTTGGAAATTCACCGCTTTTTCCGTAATTTGGTCGTTAGTTTTAGCTTGGGTAGCGAGTTTTATTTTTTACCAAGGTGCGCGATTTTTAGGTTTTTAAAGAACTACAAACAGAGATCTAAAATCTATCGAAGCAGTAGATAATACCAATTCTGTTTAAAGTTACTACACTCCGGTGACCAAGGGCAAGAGGCAAGAGGCAAGAGGCAAGAGGCAAGAGGCAAGAGGCAAGAGGCAATAGCGCACCGCCCGTGCGCAGGTCTCCTCCGCAATAAGGACGGAGCAAGCAGGCAATAGTTAGAAGGTCAAAAAAATTGGAAAATTTATCTTTAGCCTGATTTTGAGCAATTGGTATAAAAAGCGATTAGTGCCCTCAATTCTCGAAAAAATTAAAGGCACGATCGACTTGAAAGAAGATAATAGTTAATAAATTGAGTGGTAAAACTAACAGAATTAATTCAATAACAATTAGCGTAAAACTTATTGTTTAATTGTGCACTTTAATACTAAAAATTATTACTGTTGATTAGTATTAGAAGGATTATTGTAATAAAAGTCGTTGTTGCTATTGCCGTTTTGCTGGTTAGATCTATTGTAGTATTCGCCGTCTTCACCGTATTCGCCACTTTCTCCTTGTTCTCCAGAAGCTACAGCGATCGCAGACGCAGAAGTTAATCCGAGAAATAACGCAAAACCTAAAGCCGTTTTCTTTTTCATTGAGATCTTTCCTAGATTGATAATTAGTTAAAAACCCGTTTTTATGATTCGGTTGATTCATTTCGTATGATAATTTTTAAAAATGAAACGAACATGAATTTATTTTTTTTATGAAATTTCATAATCGCAAGTTCATGAAAGTTTGAGTTAATTTTAAATTTCCCTCGGAAGTTAAGTTTTAGAGCCGATCTATTAATTGGATGCGATCGCTTTCAGTAACTACTTGAATTAGTTTTAAATCTCGTTTAGCCGAACCTCTAAATATGCGTCTTTTGCGATTCTTTCATAAATATCAATATTTTATTGAAATAATGAAATAGGAATGAAAATAATACCAGTGTTTTTTGTTTTTAAGATAACAATTATTATTCGAGGCGATCTGATTAACAAATATGTATTTTTGCAAGATTAAGTATTTAAACAATTAAATTAATTTAATTATTTAGTTGTGGTTTCAAGCAGCTTGGAAATTATTAAAAATAAAAGCATTTTTTAAGAAAAAATCTAAACTAACAAACAGTTTTTTGTTTGATTTGAAATAATATACTGTTATTGTGGGAAAAGTATTTTACTGTCACCACTAAAAAGATTAATGACTATTTCTGAAATTTCTGCTATCGTCGATCGCATCAATCTAGAATTGAACCAAAACGAAGAAAAAGCAACCGAAGGAGCGGGTTTAACCCAGCAATTATTATCTCGTTTTATCGATAATGCACTACTAGCTCAAAATTTTGCTTATTTTAATACTATTTTATTTTTCTTAAAAGTCGCTCGAGTTCAAATTGGCAATGTGAAGAAAACCTTTAATAACAAAGAATTTCCTCCAGATGCGATCGCAACTGCGATTGAAGAATTAAAAACTTTAGAAAGTTTAGTCTTAGAAATTAAAGATAATTTAGATTTGAGCTTAAATCGTTTAAATAGTTGGCAAGATACTGAAGCAATAGCCGAATTAGAAGAAGTGCTAGAAATCACTAAAATTACCGAACAAAAAACTAGAGGAAATTGCGAATTATCAACTGCGATCGCTTGGAAATATCAAAAACAAATTTAAAGCGGCAAATTTAAGATTTTGAGCATCAGACAATCGAAATTATTTAACAATTCTTAACTAAATCTCAAACGATCGCAGTTCTATGAACTGTATTAAAGTCGATCGCATTAATTAATACTATGACAACTAAAAATTATTTATCTTGTAATTAGAATAGATATATATCTCGGGAGATAGACACCATGAGAAATAAAGAGACAGCCTATCTGTTATGGTGCTTGTCTTTTTTCGGATTTGCAGGCATCCATCGCTTCTATCTTGGTAAACCGATAAGTGGATTTATTTGGTTCGTGACCTGGGGATTATTTGGAATCGGACAAATGTTTGACTTATTTCTTATTTCCAGTATGGTCGAAGAACAGAATTTGAAATATCAAGCTCTTTATGGTTCTCTCCCGACCGGTTCGATCGCTCCTGGCTCTAACGGTAAGATTGTCCCACAAGAGCGATCGGATCTGCACGTCATCTTAAAACTACTCAAAGAAACTAAAGAAGCTACTTTAGCTGATTGCGTTTTAGCAACCAAAAAAGATGTCAAAACAGTGAAAGAAATTCTCGCTCAAATGCAATTTGATGAATTAATTGAAGTTGGCAATCGAGAAAATGATGGAGTTGTGGTCTATCATATGGTTTAGTAGCTTTGAAAAAAATATGCTTGCTCGATCTTAGATCGTCTTTGAGATTGATTAGCGATCCAAGCAAACAGGAAAAATCTTGGCAATTCACAAACTAGCCGATCGATCTAATTGTTTTTCTATTTGTTTTTCGCGCATTAAAAGAAATAAAGGAAGGGCGAAAGAAACGCCAATTGTAAGATTTCCGACAATATAAACCCATAAATATCCCATTTTTAGTCGCGAACCTTCCCAAAATACAAAAGTCCAAAGAACTAGAGAAGAAACTATTAGATCCATCGCAAAAAAGCTAGAAATCTTATTAATAAATAATTCTTGAAAAAATAGATTGAGATCCAGCCCATTTTCTAAAAGAAAGGGAACAAATTGAGAATAAGGTAAAACAAAACCCACAATACAGAGAATAATATAGATAATTTTCATGGCGATCGCTCTTTTTGAATGTTATTGTTATTTAGCAGAACTAACAGTGAATTTATTTTTCAGTATCAAATTAGTTAAACGAAGTATCATCGCTAAAACTAATAAAATGAAAAAAGGTAAATAGGTAAACATACCTTCTTCAGGAAGTAAAAAGGCAGAAGGCAAGAGGCAAAAGGCAAGAGGCAAAAGGCAAGAGGCAAAAGGCAAAAATGAATACCTTTGAAGAGAAATTGGCAGTATAAGACTATATAGAAAATTATTTTTAACGGTCGTAAAAATATCTATATCTTTAGCTATTTTTGAAAATTGGTATTACTTGCGATCGCTCAGCAGCTTGCGAAAAACAATCTTATCGTCCCCAGCTTTGTAAAATTCTCTAATTCGGGCTTCCTCTTCGTAGCCGTTTTTGCGGTAGAATTTACGGGCGCGCTCTAACTCTGGCAATCCAGAAGTTTCAACTAATAGCAATCGTTCGCCGCGTTCTGCTAAAGTTTTTTCAACGTACTCGAGCAGCTTACCACCGTATCCTTTACTCTGATGACTGGGGTGAACTGCAATAAAGTACAAGTTCCACGTCCCACTAGCGTAAGCTTCTGGCGCGCAATAGGCTGTACCCACCGGCCCGCGATGATCGTCATAGACGATCCAAAAGCAATCCTTACTTAGATTACCATCGAAATATTCTGACAGCATACCGCCCAATGCTTCAAGTTCTTGCGGGGTAAACAGTCCAATAGCTTTGGCTAAAGCCATAACTGCTGTGGTGTCATCGGGTGCGATCGCTCGAATCATTTTTGCAAACCTCTCAATTTAAAGATCTAAATGCATTTGGTTGCTAGCTATAAAACCAAGGCGATCGTAGACTGGTTGACCTCGAGGGGATGCGTGTAAAATGGCTCTGGTGCAACCAAGAGACTGGAGATAGTCGATCGCTTGATTTGTTAATTGTTTGCCAATACCGCGATCGCGATAAGATTTTTCGACGTAAACACCCCAAATATAACCGTATAGACGAGATTCTGCTTTTATAATCGAAGGATAGAGACCGTCAAATAATTGGCAGCTAGCAGAACCAACTATTTTGTCTTCTATTTTGGCTATAAAAGCTCGATATTTTAAATTTTGGCGAGCATTGTCGATGTATTTTAGAGTTATTTCTTGCCAGTTAGAAACTAGGGAGTTTGGATCGAAATCAAGATCGAGCCACATTCGATAAAAATGTTCGGCTACGATCGCATCTTCTCGAGCAAGAGCAGTTTCGATCTGGAGGTTGTTTTGATTCATAGCAATTGAAAATACACTTTTATTTCCTCGATATTTGAATCGTATAATAGCTTTGACTGAGAAGCTTGGTCTTATCTATTTTTACTAAAAATGTTCTATTCTCGTTATTTGTTATTTCGATAAGCTTTTGGCGTAATATTAGTAAGTTTGCGAAAAACTCGAGTAAAATGACTTTGATTTTGAAACCCGACTTGAAGAGCAATTTCGGCGATCGCAATGTCGGTCTTAGCTAAGAGTTGTTTGGCTTTTTCGATCCGGCATTTAGTGACGTATTGATAAGGCGTAAGTCCGGTAGACTGTTTAAATAAGCTGGAAAAATAATGAGGACTAATTTTTACTAGGGCAGCAAGTTCGCTAAAGCTCAAATTTCGATCTAAATATTCGTTAATATAAGAGATTACTGTATTTAATTTGTATTTTGGTAATCCCCCAGAATAGGTTTTAATTTCTTGTTTGCGCGCCGCGTATCGTCGCAATAAATGTGCTGAAAGTGCTGTTGTCATCGATTCAGCATACAAACGACTATCAGCACCCCCTAATTCTAGTTCTGTTTTTAAGGCTAAAGCTATTTGTTCGATTAGAGGATCGCGCAATTTTAACTGAGGTGCAATGGCGATCTCTTTGCCATTTGAAATTAAATTTTTAGGTGTGATAAATAACTCAATTAAACCAACTTCGCGATCGATCTGGGTTTTGGGAGAAGCAGATCCTGCGGGAAAAATAATAATATCCCCGTTATTGTAATTTTGTCGTTGCCAACTGCCATCGATGGAATATTCAGCCTGAAAATCACCCAAACAAAGCACTATTAGATGGCGAGCTGAATAAGTTTCTGGCATTTCACCAGCAGGCTCGTTTTCATAGATTAAATCGATGCCATCCCACCCAGCTTTTTGACTGGTAAGGCGGTGAATGTGTTCGATATAATCTCCATTTAAATCGACTGTTTGAATCTTTTTTTTTAACACAATATATAACAGTTTTTATCGGCTATTATCAGCCTTCGGCTGAAGGCAAGAAGATACGGGCAACAGGCAAAATAACCAGGCAAATCTTTTCCTCGTTCGTATGTTTTCGCGCGGTCTTTGATTTTAATACTCCAACCTCTTAAAGGTTTTCCTCAATTGGTTAGAGTTATATTAATTCTATTCTTAATTGAAGTCTAAATTTTATCTAAATAGCTTTATTCTATGCCTAAAATTTCCGAATTCCCCTCAATAACTTCCCCAATTTTATAAGCAGCAATATCGCGAGTTGCAAACCATTTTAAGCTAGATTCTAGCTCCTTAGCAGGCACAATAATTGCCAAACCAATTCCCATATTAAAAGTGTCCCACATTGCCTTATCCGAAACATTTCCATTTTCTTGCAACCATTGAAAAACTGGCGGAATTTCCCAACTATTGCGATCGATTTGAATCGATTGCCCTTGACCGAGACAACGAGGTAAATTTTCCGGTATTCCACCTCCAGTAATGTGAGCCATTCCCCTAATTTCCATTCCCGATCGCAATGCTTCGAGAATCGGCTTGACATAAATACGAGTTGGTGCTAAAAAAACTTCTCCTAAACTTTGACCGGCAAAAAATTCCGGGCGATCGAGCCAATTTAAACCGCGATCGCTAACAATTTTGCGAACTAAACTGTAACCATTACTGTGAACTCCATTGCTGGCCAAACCCAGCACCATATTGCCAACTTCTACTTGAGAACCATCGAGGAGTTTACTCTTTTCAACAATACCGACGCAAAAACCCGCCAGATCGTATTCTCCCGATTGATAAAATCCGGGCATTTCTGCGGTTTCGCCGCCAATTAAGGCACAATTGCTCGATTTACAGCCTGCAACGATACCTTTAACTACATCAGCTAATTCTTGTTCTTTTAACTTTCCAGTAGCTAAATAATCCAAAAAAAATAAAGGTTCGGCCCCAGAACTAAGAATGTCATTAACGCACATTGCCACTAAATCAATGCCGATTGTATGATGGCGATCCAACTGTTGGGCAATTTTCAGCTTAGTTCCCACTCCATCTACCCCGGAAACTAGAACAGGTTCGCGATAGCCCCCAGGAATTTCAAAATAGCCGCCAAAACCTCCTAAACCGCCAATTACCCCCGGACGATGGGTACTTTCTACTTGTTGGCGAATTTGTTCGACAAAAGAGCGTCCCGCTTCAATATTTACCCCAGCTTCTCGATAATCCATTGCGATCGCATTACTCGCTTCAGTATTTCCATATTTATGCTATACGAGTCCGCAGAACAGATAAAGCTCACCTCGTGAAAATTAACTGTCGAAAGAAGAAGAGGCAAGAGGCAGGAGCGGATTAACTTGTTTTCATCGGTGGATTACTATAGTGTACGCAAATAGGTCGGCACATAATAATAATTGTTACGCTCAACTTTGTTGAGTCCTCCGAATCTCACCTACTTTAGTAGTGAGAGCAGTCAACTGATATCAACTTTTCTATCTGAGCTAAGAGAGACTCGAGCTTTTTCTTTTTCTTAGGATTATTGAGCAACAGTTTCTTTGCTTGTTTAACTTGTTTGTAAGTCGATTCCATTCACGTAACAATATTATCTTCTTTTTGTTTTACTGGCCGAGCAGCTTTAATTAATTCTCTGATTTGTGCTAACGATAAAGATTGTTCGATCTCTTCTGCCAATAAATTCTTTCTAGCCGTTTCGTCAGCTACCCGGGCGATCGCATCTTAGCAGACGGCAGAAAATACGGTTTAGCTATGGTGCTGGCTTCCCAATCAGAAAGACATTTATAGCAACTGAACTATAGATTAGGACACTAATTGTAAAAGCAGGGAATAGTTAGTAGGTAGTAGGTAACAGATAAAATTGTCATAACCTTTACTTCGACTGCTATAAG
>JASJCW010000159.1 GCA_030065265.1 Prochloraceae cyanobacterium | reverse complement strand
TGCTGCATTATGAAGAAAGATTATTGTTTTCCCTAATTCGCTTGCGAAACCCCAACACTCGCATCATTTACGTCTCTGCAATACCCCTTTGTCCGATCGTTGTCGATTATTATTTACAATTATTACCCGGAATTCCCCTATCTCACGCCCGCGATCGCCTGTTATTATTATCTACTTACGACGGCTCTCTCAAACCCCTCACTCAAAAAATTTTAGAACGTCCTCGTCTCGTCGAGAAAATTAAAAGATCCTTGCGACCCGGCAAATCTTATATGGTTTGTTACAATTCAACTATTTTAGAGCAAGAACTATCTTTAAAATTAGGCATCCCTTTACTAGCAGCTTCTCCTAATTTGCTTTACTGGGGTTCTAAAAGTGGTTCTCGAGAGATTTTCGCCGAATCAAATATTCCCCATCCCGATGGCAGTATTAAACTAACTAATGTCGAAGATTTAGTTTTATCGGCTACCCAACTTTGGGAAAGACAACCCCAATTAAAAAGAATGGTAGTGAAATTAAATGAAGGGTTTTCCGGCGAAGGAAACGCAATCTTAGATCTAGAACCGATTAAAGCCTATGCTCCAGGTCTTGCCAGCCATTCGGAAAGATTATCCGCAATTAAGAATAGTTTACCCGATTTGCGCTTTCAAGCACCGAATGAAACTTGGGATAAATTTCGCGATCGCATTCTCAAACTAGGGGCGATCGTCGAATGCTTTATTGAAGGAGAAGAAAAATATTCCCCCAGTTTTCAAGGCTATATTACCCCCAACGGCGAAGTTCAAGTTCTTTCGACTCACGATCAAATTTTAGGGGGGCCTGACGGTCAAATTTACCTCGGTTGTCGCTTTCCAGCAGAAGCTAGCTATCGCTTGCAAATTCAAGAAATGGGCATTCAGGCCGGAATTGCTCTAGCTAAAAAAGGTGCGATCGAAAGTTATGCAGTAGATTTTTTAGCAGTACGTCAAGATGACAATTCTTGGGACATTCAAGCTATTGAAATTAACTTGCGTAAAGGAGGTACGACCCATCCTTTTATGACTTTAAAATTTCTAACTAATGGTAATTACGATCGCACTAATGGCTGTTTTTACTCTCAAGAAGATCGTGCTAAATATTACATTGCTTCTGATAATTTACAGAAAGAAAAGTATCGGGGATTGCTACCAGAAGATTTAATGGATATCATCGCAAAACATAATTTACACTTCGATAGTAGCACTAAAACAGGCAGTGTATTTCATCTAATGGGCGCGCTTTCCGAGTTTGGTAAATTAGGCTTGACTTGTATTGGTAATTCCGCCGGAGAAGCTGAAGATTTGTATAGTCGAGTCGAAGAAGTTTTAGATAAAGAAAGTCAAGTTAATTTTGATACTTATACAGATAATTCTTCTCAGAATTTGCCGATTACTTGGATTCGATCCTATTAATGGTTAGCAAATAGTTTTTCCCTCTCAAATTAACAAGTTTAAAATATTAAAGACGGCAGAGGGTCATTTTAAAAGTAGATTTAAACTATTTTGAAATGCAGACTCTTCATAAGTTCGATCGATGAAGAGAAGACTTAAACCCAAATGCCAGAAGTTAAAAACCCTTTTATTCTTGTCACAGAGAATACAGACTATTTAGATACCTCTACTACTGTGAATTACACAACTTATTTGGTTGCTAGATCGATTTTTTGAGTGTTTCCCCTGCTAGATAAAAGAAATTGAGATTAAACAGCAAAGTTTTTTCTTAAAATCTTGCATCTAATTTTTTCACCCAATCGTATTCTAGATAACAACAAAAAAGATGAACTTAGTCAAAATAATTCGCATCGAGAGAATCGTTCTCGTTATCTATTCTTCTGCAGATAATTCCTACGAATATTGCGGTATCGATCCGATAACTTTGTGTATTTACAAACCAGCAAATATTTTTGCGACTGCTTACGCGGCAGAAAAACAAGGTCGTATCTTTGTCGATCGCTATTGTTCTTTAAATTGAGTTTATTTAACTCGAAATCCTACTCTATGTCACATCTTTTAACTGATAATTTATTCTCCATAGAGTAGGTATTGATTCGAGACAATTCCGGCTTAATTTTTAACCTCAATCAAAGGTTAATGTTCCAGATCGGCGATCGCTTTAGGAACGGCTGCAGTTAGAATTTCGTGACCATCTTGAGTTACTAAAAGATCGTCTTCAATTCTAATCCCAATTCCGCGCCATTTTTGAGGAACTTCTGGTTGACCTTCTGCTGGTTTTAGATCCGGTGCAATATAAATACCCGGTTCGACAGTTAAAATATGACCTGGTTGTAAAATTTGCCAAGAATCGGGCCTGTTTTTATATCCTCCCGCATCGTGAACGTCTAAACCTAACCAATGTCCGGTTTTATGCATGTAAAAAGGCTTGTATTTTTCTTCTTTAATTATTTCGTCTATATCCCCGACTAACAAGCCTAAATCGATCAATCCTGCGACTAAAACCCTAACAGCAGTTTCGTGGAATTGATTGTAAGGATTACCAGGTTTGACTGCTGCGATCGCTTCTAATTGAGCCGCTAACACTATCTCATAAATTGCTTTCTGTTCGGGGGTAAATTTGCCACTGACGGGAAAAGTTCGCGTAATATCGCCGTTATAATAGCCGCAAGCACAACCAGCATCGATCAATAAGAGATCGTTTTCTTCCATCTGGCGATCGTTTTCGATGTAATGTAGAATGCAAGCATTCGCTCCAGAGGCAACAATCGAAGGATATGCCGGGCCGATCGCCCCTTGTTGGCGGAAAATATGTTCTATTTCTGCTTGCACTTGATACTCGTAATGTCCGGGTTGAGCATATTCTCGGGCGCGGTTGTGTGCTTGGGCAGATATGGCAGTCGCTTTCCGCATCATTTCTATTTCAGCAGCACTTTTGACTTGTCTGTGGGGGTGAAGGATAAAATTAGTATCTTCTATGGCTGTTGCTGCGTAGCCGTTTTTAGGATACATTGCGATCGATTTTTGCCAAAAACCGATTATCGTCCGATCGAAGTCGCGATCGCGGCCAAAATGATAGTAAATGCGATCGGCTTTAGCTAAATATTGGAATAGTTTTTCTTCTAATTCCGCGATCGGATAGGCTGCATCTGCACCATACTCTATTTTTGCCGCTTCTACTCCTATTCTGTAACCAGTCCAAGTTTCTTTTTGCGGATCTTTGGGTTGTACGAACAAGATAAAACGATGTTCTTGGTGATGGGGGGCTAATACCGCTACTGCTTCTGGTTCGTTGAAGCCTGTAAGATAGAAAAAATCGCTATCTTGGCGGAATATATGCTCTACATCATTATGCATTGTGGCCAGCGAAGCACTGCGGAAAATCGCCGTACCGTTGCCAATTTTTTCCATCAATTTTTGCCGACGCTGAAGATATTCTGTTCTGGGTACGCTCATTTTGTCGCGATCTTTCTCTTTAATACAAGCTTTTTTGTCTCTTAATTTTACAATATTTATTACTAACAGAATTTTGACAATCGTAATTGTATCTTTGATTGGCTCTTTTTTTTTGAATAAAAAGCGATTTAAAAGCGGGGTCAAATTAACTTTCATAAAACTCTTGGTAATTAAATAAACTCATATATGAATGCGATCGATGATAAAGTTAATGCGATCGCACAAATTTATAACTAAAGGTATGACAATCTTTCTTGCTGGATATAAAATTATCGATCTAGTTTATGAAAGTAGTAACTCATTAGTATATCGAGGCATTCAAACAGAATCTAATCTGCCCGTCATTTTAAAATTTCTCAATCCCGACTATCCTAGTACGGAAGAATTAACGCGCTACAAACAAGAATATGTAATTACCCGCAATTTGAAGATCGATAATGCGATCGTTGCTTACGATTTAGTAAAGTACCAAAATACTTTAGTTATTATTTTTGAAGACTTTGGCGGGCGATCGCTAGATTTATTATTAAAAGAGCATCAATTCAGTATTAGAGAATTTCTTGAAATAGCAATTAAAATAACTTTAGGGTTGCAAGAAATTCACCGAGAAAATATTATTCATAAAGATATTAATCCAGCCAATATTGTTTACAATCCAACCACAAAAGAAGTAAAAATTATCGATTTTGGCATTGCTACAGTTTTACCAAAAGAAAATCCAACCTTAAAAAACCCTCAAATTTTAGAAGGAACGTTAGCCTATATTTCTCCAGAACAAACAGGTAGAGTTAATCTAGCTTTGGATTATCGAACCGATTTTTATTCTTTGGGGGTAACTTTTTACGAATTACTCGCGAATCAAAAACCTTTTTTAAAAGATGATTTATTAGAATTATTATATTGCCATTTAGCTGAAATTCCCAAATCCCCTGCAGAATCTAATGCAAAAATTTCATTGATTTTGTCAGATATAGTCATGAAATTAATGGCAAAAAATCCTGATGAAAGATATCAAACGACTTGGGGAATTAAGGCAGATTTAGAAGCCTGCTTGCAGCAATTAGAAAATAGTAAAACAGTAAATAATTTTCAATTAGCCAGTCAAGATATTTCCGATCGCTTTCAAATTTCTCAAAAATTATACGGTAGAGAAAAAGAAATTGAGAGATTATTAAAAATCTTCGCTCGAGCCAGGAATGGGGAAAATAATACCAGTGCGACAATTTTAATATCGGGTTATTCTGGAATTGGTAAATCAGCTTTAATCAAAGAAATATATCGATCTATTACCGCAGCAAAAGGTTATTTTATTGAAGGTAAATTTGACCAATATCAAAAAGATATTCCTTACAGTGCGATCGTCCAAGCTTTTAGTAATTTAATTGAATATTTATTAGTCGAAACTGAAGCTAGTTTGCAGCAATGGCGAGAAAAATTGTTAGCAGTTTTAGGGATTAATATTGGAGTAATTATTGAGGTAATTCCTAAATTAGAACTAATTGTCAGTCAGGTAAATGAAATACCTACTTTGCCACCTAAAGAAGCAGAAAATCGCTTTAATATCGTTTTTAAAAATTTTGTTAAAATATTTGCTCGTAAAGAACATCCCTTAGTAATTTTTTTAGACGATTTGCAATGGGTCGATCGCCCATCTTTGCGATTAATTGAACTAATAATTAAAGAATTAGAAAACGATTGTTTGGTATTAATTGGAGCTTATCGCGATAATGAAGTAACTCCAATACATCCTTTAATGACGACTATAAATGAAATTGAAAAAGCCGGAGTAAAAATAGAGCAAATATCTCTTGCTCCTTTAGGATTATTAGATCTCAACAATTTAATTAAAGATAGTTTTAAATCTTCTCCTGAAGCAACCGATCGATTAGGAGAATTAATTTTGGCTAAAACTAACGGCAATCCGTTTTTTATTAACCAATTTTTACGATCGCTTCAGCAAGAAAATCTTTTATATTTCAACTGTTTAGAAAGAAATTGGCAATGGGATTTGGCAGAAATTAAAAAGCGAGACATTACTGAAAATGTAGTAGAATTATTATTGCGATCGATTAAAAAATTAAGCCGAGAAGTACAAAAAGTTTTACAACTTGCAGCTTGTATTGGCGATCGCTTTGAAATCGAAACTTTAGCAATTATTTCTCAAAAAGAGCCGCAAGAAACAGCATTAATCTTACGAGAAGCGATCGCCGCAGGTTTAATATTTCCTCTCAGCGATGCTTATAAAGCAATTGAATTAGGAATTAGGGAAGATCGAGAGCAAATTGCGATCGAATATAAATTTATTCACGATCGAGTTCAACAAGCAGCTTATTCCCTAATTTCTCCAGAAAAGAAACCTATTTTGCACTGGGAAATTGGACAATTATTATTGGCAAATATTCCAGAAAAAGAGCGAGAAAATAAAATATTTGCTCTGGTAAATCAATTAAATTTAGGTCGAGAATTAATTGAAACCCAACAACAAAAAGATCGACTCGCAAAATTAAATTTAATTGCTGCAAAAAAGGCTAAGCGATCGGCAGCATATCAAACTGTATTTAACTATTTAGAGATTGCCAAATCTTTATTAGATCGGGATAGCTGGAAAAGGATTTACAATTTAAGTCTAGAAATATATATAGAAGCAGCAGAAGCAGCTTATCTAAGTGGCAATTTTTCAGCAATGGAAGAGTTAGCTGAGGAAGTATTAGAAAAAGGGGGAAATTTATTAGATAAAGTTAAAGTTTATGAGATTAAGATTCAAGCCTGTATAGCCCAAAATAAGCTTGTAGAAGCCCTCAAAATCGCCATACAAGTGCTGAAACTTTTAGGGATAAATTTACCTGAAAATCCAACTAAATTAGATATTATAGTTGGCTTGCTGCAAACAAAATTAATTTTAGCAGGAAAAAAAATTGAAAGCTTAATCGATTTACCTTTAATGACAGATCCTTATAAATTAGCAGCAATGCGTATTCTTTATAGATTATCTGCTATTTCCTATGTATTAAACCCTAAACTCTTTTCTCTAATTGTATTTAAATTAATTAATTTATCCTTTAAATATGGCAATTGTTCTTTTTCTACTCTTGGATATGCTGGTTACGGAGTAATTCTTTGTGGAGTGAGCAATGATATTAATTCTGGTTATCGATTTGGCAAAATAGCTTTGCAGTTATTAGAGCTTCTAAATGCGATAGAAATGAAAACAATTGTATTGACAATAGTTAATCTTTTTATAATTCATTGGAAAGAGCATATTAGAATAACGCTCGAGCCTTTTCTAAAAGCTTACTCAACTGGAATAGAGGCCGGAGATATTCAATATGCAGATCTAGCTTTAATACAATATTTTATTAATTCATACAGTAGTGGCAAATATTTGCCAGAGATAGAAAGAGAGATCGATTTATATAAAGATATTATCTATAAAAGCAAAACAATTATTCTTTGGTGGAAATTTTTGCAATTATATATATCTAATTTACAAAAAGAAAGCGATTATTTTGCTTTAGAGGCTCAAGATATAATAAAAGAACTGAAAAATAAAAATCAACGATCGCCACTTTTTCGTTTAAATACATATTTAAGTAAATTCTATTATTTATTTTATTGTTACAATCGAGCAGTAAAATATTCTAATTTAGCCGAACGTTATTTAAGTAATGGAAATGGATTGACTGTAGTTCCTGAATTTTATTTTTACAGTTCTCTAATTTTGGTAACAAGATATTCTTTACTCAATCAATCAGAACAAAAACAAATCTTATCAAAAATCAAAAATAACCAAAAGAAAATGAAAAAGTGGGCGCATCATGCTCCAATGAATCATTTACATAAATATTATTTAGTAGAAGCAGAAAGATATCGAATCTTAGGTAAAAAATGGGCAGCAATTGAGTATTACGATCGCGCTATAGCCTCAGCAAAAGAAAATGAATTCATCCAAGAAGAAGCTTTAGCAAACGAACTAGCAGGAAGATTTTACTTAGCAGAAAACAAAGCTAAAATTGCAGAAATTTATCTCAAAGACGCTCTTTATTGCTACCAAAAATGGGGCGCGATCGCTAAAGTTAATGCATTAGAAAAGCAATACCCGCAATTTTTCAGCAAAAAGTCGCAAAAAAAGCCGCTAAAAGTTACCGATACCTCTGGAAGTAGCTCTAATAAAATTACTTCTGAAGATATCGATCTAGCCACTATCATTAAAACTTCTCGCTCTTTATCTCGAGAAACAGAGCTAGAAAAATTATTAGAGATTATTCTTAAATTTACGATCGAAAATGTTGGCGCAAAAACTGGGATAATTTTTTTAGAAAGAGCAGAAAATCATTTTGTTAAAGCTGAAATTGAAGCAGATCGAGAAAATCCAGTTTTGTTATGCAATCTTAATTTAGAACAAAGCGATTTTTTTCCAATTTCTGTGATTAATTATGTCCGTAGAACTCAAGAGAATATTATTTTACAAAATGCTAGTTCTGAAAGTATTTTTAGTAAAGATCCTTATATTATTAAACGTCAAATTAAATCTATTTTATGTTTGCCATTGCTCGGAAAAGGAAAACTAGTTGGTATCATCTATTTGGAAAACAATTTAATAGTTGCAGCTTTTAACGAAGAAAGATTGGAAATATTAAAATTAATTTCTGCTCAAGCAGCTATTTCGATAGAAAATGCCCTCCTCAGAAATAAACAAATCGATCGCAGCGATCTCTATCAAGTTGGAGGTTGTTTGACAGTCAATTCTCCTAGTTATGTAGTTCGTCAAGCCGATCGCGATTTATATAGTGCTTTAAAAAGAGGTGATTTTTGTTATATATTTAATGCCAGACAAATGGGCAAATCTAGCTTGAGAGTCCAAATAAGCCAGCGATTAGAAACAGAAGGATTTGTTTGCGTAGCCGTCGATTTGACTGCAATTGGCAATTATAATATTAGCTTAGAACAATGGTATTTTGGCTTAATTGACGAGTTAGTTTATCAATTAAAATTGTCTCAAAGTTTTGACTGCGAAAGTTGGTGGGAAAGTTTAGAAAAGTTTTCGCCCGTCCAAAAATTAAATAAATTTTTCAGAGAAATCGTACTGCAAAAGATAAAAAATAAAATTGTTATTTTTATCGATGAAATTGATAGTATTTCTAGTTTAGATTTTAATATGGATGACTTTTTTGCTTTAATTCGTTCTCTATATAACCAACGAGCCGATCGCCCCGAATATCAAAGGCTTACTTTTGTTTTATTAGGAGTGGCTACCCCTTCTCAATTAATTAAAAATAAAGATCGCACCCCTTTTAATCTCGGTCGTGGCATTGCTCTTGCTGGATTTAAAATTAACGAAATAGAACCATTAACAATCGGTTTAGCTAGTAAATATTCCCAAACTAAAACTCTGTTAGAAGCAATATTAGCCTGGACGGGAGGACAACCATTTTTAACTCAAAAATTATGCAATTTAATCCTCAATTCCGACTCAAAAATAAGACCGGAACAAGAAACTGAATTTGTCGAACAAGTAGTTAGAGAAAAGATTATCGAGAATTGGGAATTGCAAGACGAACCCCAACATTTACGTACCATCAGCGATCGCATCCTCAGCAAACAATCCGCTGATTTTCCCCTATTGCAACTGTACCAGCAAATTTTGGAACGAGGGGAAATTCCTTGTCATAATTCACCAGAAACTACCGAGTTGCTCTTATCTGGGCTAGTATCTCAGCACCAAGGAAAATTAAAAATTTACAATCAAATTTATCGAGTTATTTTCAATGCTAATTGGGTAGCCGAAATTATAGATTAATTTAAATCAATATTGTCGCTAAAATATTGACGGTAAAGTTCGCAACGCAACCTTGCTTTATTTCCTTCTAAAACCACCAAACCCATACCGTGTAATTTAAATTTTTCTGCATAATTCAAGCGCACCGCAGTTGTTTCGTTGAGAATTGTTTTTAGGGCAGCTTTTAATTTAGGTTGTGCTTGTAGTTTGCTTAAATGTCGTTGTAAATGACTTCTATAAGGGCCTCCATCCGTAGGAGCTAATTGCAATAATTGAGATAAAGACATTTTTTTACGAGCCAGATGATAAAAAGCGATTTGTAACAAATAGGGATGTCCCCCCACCATCGCTCTTAATTGTTCTATTTCAAGCCTGTTTAAGCTAAGTCCGTGTCTTCGGGCTAAATCCTCGATCTGTTCGAGAATAAACTCCGGTAAATCGATCGCCAAACCTACATTAAAAGGAGATTGGTTAACATTTAAAATTGGATAAGCTTCAGTAGAATGGCTCAAAACTAAACGAAGTTTTTGCCAAATTTTACTATTGCGATCGCTTTTTGCTTGTTCGTGCCAAGCTCGTAATAATGAAAAGAAATCGTTAGCAATTGGCTCGCTAAAAGCATAATTAACTTCATCTAATGCCAATACTATCGGCCGATCTATTTCTGCTAACAGATATTTTTCAAAATAATTATGACATCTCCTTTTAATGCCATATATATCCTTCCAATAATTCCCTAGCCGATCGCTCAATTGCAGTTTATCACCGACGGTCAAACAAAACCATTTTAAAAATAAATTGAGATCGGAGAAAAAATTGCTATCAGCTAACTGAAAATTTAAATATATCGCATTGTATCCCTCTTGAATCGAGCGATCGACAATTCTTGCCATTAAAGAGCTTTTTCCCATATCTCCAGGGGCCTTAATTCTAATCAAAGCTCCCGGTTTTAAAGTCTCGCGATAACATTCGCTTTCAACGTTGAGTCTTTGAATGTAAAATTTCGATTTCAGTGCGATCGGCCCTTGAGGTAACTCAGACTCAACCAGTTTTAATTCCCTACTTTTTTCTGCGATCGCATCTGCATTTGCTTTTTTTTGCGAAGACTGAGATAATTCCATTCTCCGCTCTATTGTCGCTTTAAAATTCTTTTTAGTAATTTTTTCTTCTAAACAAAGGGAAATTAACTTCCACAATTTAGCACCAACTCTTTTGACGTGCTGATCCGAGCAATGATAATTCTGCGCTATTTGTTCGTATTTCCCCCCTACCCAAGCACCTTTTAAAATCTCAATTTCTAGAGTATTTAAATGTCTGCCAGTCCTAGCATAAATTAAATTATCTGTAAAAGTTATCAGTTCTTCTTTGTTCATTAATTTTTTTAACTTCGATCGCGATAAAAAAGGCTCTCAAGAGCAATTTAGCTTAATTTATCCAGAGAATTCCCGATTTTTAGAGAATATACCGTCAAATTTTGCACCATACTCTTAAAAATTCCCGAAAAATTAACATTTTTTATGCATTACAATACATTGTATCTTTAATCTACTTATTGAACCAGACCTAGAGAGATAAAGCTTTGTTGTTTGCAGCAGGCCCGCGTCGATAATTTGAATTTCGCTTAGGCTGTAGGTAGTTCAAGATTAATTAGCGATCTAGAGCCCGCTCAGAGATGCCAACCAATTTGTGCGATCGTCAAACAATCGATCTCAATGCAAAAAATTCAATCGTAGCAATTTGCAAAAATAACAGAATATATGGGGCTTTAATTTAATAATATGCAAAAAGATTTCAAAGCCTCTTATTACTTTTTAAAAATGGTATTAGTTCTTACTTTTAGCTCTGCAAAAATAGATATTATCCTCTGATTTACAAGCAGATTTTTTTGAGTCAATCTTAAAAATTGTTA
>JASJCW010000158.1 GCA_030065265.1 Prochloraceae cyanobacterium | reverse complement strand
AGTTTAGATCGCCTCACTAACGACTACGATCGCATGCTGCGTAAATACTATAATCTCAGCTTGTCCCAAATCAATTTTAGCGAGGTATTCTATGAAATTCTCGACGTATCTCGCAAAAATAGAATTCGCTTACCCGGTAATCTGGGCTTATATGCCAAAACTTTAGCGAATATGGAAGGAGTGGCCCGCGGTTTCGATCCAGAAATCAATTTGCTCGGCGAAATTAAACCCCTAATGACCGACTTATTTCGCCGTCAACTGCTAGGAGACAGCCCGGTTGAAACTGTTTTAAGAACCGTTCTCGATCTTAAAAGTCTTTCTTTGCGATCGCCTCGTCAAGTAGAATTACTTCTAGATCGAGTCACTTCTGAAACCTTGAAATGGAACATCACCATTCGCGATCTCGAACCCCTAAGACGCAGTTTGGACGATTCGGCTAATCGCCTTTCGTTTAGTATTTTAGTTGGTTCTTTGATTATGGGCGCGGCAATTGTTTCGACAGGTTCGCAAACTTCTCAAGTATCCTTAGTCAGCAATATTCTCTTTGCCGCAGCTAGCTTTTTGGGATTGTGGCTGATTATTAGTATTTTAAGATCGGGACGTTTGAAGTGAATAATATTAATTCCAAACGGGGCAACTGGTGGGACAAAGTTGTTGCTATCATTGCAGTTATTAATCTGTTGTTGGTGATATTTAATGTCAGTTACATTCCCCTCAGAGATATCTACTTACGCCACTTACCTGCGGTAGTTAATCTTTACGATCCGATAAAAACTATTTCTCCTCACCCAGACACTCAACGCTATCTCGCCACGGTAGAAGAGTTAAAATTAGCAGTCGATCGCACCGGAATTGAATCTAGTTCGACAGCAGAAATTTTAAAAAATTTGCGACAACAAAGCAACGAATTAATCGAAGAAAATCCTTTTTTAATTGCCAACAAATTAACTACTTTTGCCAAACTGCAAAGACGGATCGAAGCTCGAGTCGATCGCACTTCTGCTAAACTAGCCTTTGCTACTTTTTGGACGCAAGCATATTTAATCGAAACAGGTACTGAAGCCGTATTTACTTTTTTCGATCGCAAAATTGAACCCCTCCTAGCAACCAACTACTATCGCACCATCGATGAAAACGGTCAATTTGTCGATCTATTTTGGCGCGTCGATATTTATTTTGTCCTCTTTTTTGCGATCGAATTGTTGGCTAGAACTTTCTTAATTGCTAAACGAGAAGAGGGTATCAGTTGGTTTGATGCAATTTTAAGATGCTGGTATGACGGGCTATTATTAATACCCACCTGGCGATGGTTGCGAGTCATTCCGGTGGCTGTCAGACTGCATAAATCGGGTTTGGTAGATATGGAGCGAATTTTAGCCCAAATTACCCACGAACCTGCCGCATATTTAGCCGATCGCGTCTCGATGTTTTTAATCGTGAGACTGATCGATCAGACCCAAGAAGCAGTAAAAACCGGAGATGCGGCCCGAATGTTGCTCGATCCTCCCGACGATTATATTGAAATCGGTAAAACAAATAAATTCGATGCGATTGTCGATCGCCTTCTGGAACTATCAATCTATCGAGTTTTGCCCGAGGTCAAGCCAGATGTGGAAAGCCTCTTGAACTACAGTATGAAAGAAGCACTGAGAAAATCAGACTTTTATCAAACAATTCGACAAGTTCCGGGAATGGAAGGATTGCCAGCAGAAGCAACCGAACAACTAGCCGACTATTTAGCCCAAACAACCTACGAAGTAATCGCTAGTTCTTATTCAGATCTCCAAGGTAGAGAACTTTTCGATCGTTTGACAGAAAATTTCAAGCAAGAATTACGCAAAGAATTACTCGATCGCCAAACTCAATCAGAACTAGAGTTATTATTATCCGATCTTTTAGAAGAATTAAAGGTAAATTACGTCCAAAATTCTCGCGAAGAAGATCCAGAAGCAACTTTAGCCCAAGTAGACCAGTTGCGTCAAAATCAATGAAATATTTCAGTTTATTTAAATCTCGTCATCTCTACGTAGCGATCGCTGCAAGTACATTTTGCTGTATTTTCACCCCTTCGGCTTTAACTCAAGAAGAAGCGATCCAACTCGAGCAAAATAGTTCATCAATTTCGATCCCTAACGACGACGGCATCTATTTTGCTGAAATTTTGGTTCGAGGAAAACCCGTTTTTCAAGTTGGCAGTTTAGCTAAAGTCAGTGCCAGAGAACGAGCAAAAATTATCAATCGCCGTATTGCTAGTATTTTAGCCCGATCTGACCGGCCCGGAGAAATTACAGTCAAACCAGATAATCCGCGTCAAATTGCCACCTTGCAAGTTAACAATCGGATCTTGATGACAGTAACCCAACAAGATGCCGAAGACTTCGGTTTAGAGGTAGAAGCTTTGGCTCAAAGATGGGCCGACCAACTCAACGAAGCTTTTGAAAAACCTCCCCTGGCGATCGACGTGGGAGAGCGTCTTTACGAAACCGTGCGGCAAATGTTGCGGGATACCGTTAACAATTTACCATCTCTGTTAGGGGCGATCGTTATCGTTGGTATTACTTGGGGAACTGCTCGAGGAGTACGCTACGCTGCTTTTGGTTGGGCGCAAAAGACTGAAGGTGATTCTAGCACCGAAATTTTAATCGGTAGGCTCAGTTACGGCGGTATTTGGGTAATTGGCAGTATCGTTGCTTTGGGAGTTGTCGGACTCGATTTTGGGGCGTTATTGGGGGCTTTGGGATTGACTAGCGTCGCGATCGGTTTTAGTCTCAAAGACGTTTTGAGTAACTATATCTCTGGGGTGATTTTATTAGCGGCTCGACCTTTTAGAATTAATGACCAGGTCGAAATCGGTGCCTACGAAGGTACGATCGCCCAAATTCAGTTGCGAGCAACAACTATGAAAACCTATGACGGACGTTTGGTCTACATTCCCAATCAAGAAGTGTTTCAAGCTAGCATTATCAATAATACTGCTTCGCCCCGTCGCCGCAGCTCTGTAATTGTCGGGATCGATTACGCCGAAAATATCGATCGAGTCAAACAAATAATTTACAAAACCCTCGATCGCATTGCAAAGGTTGAAAAAACTCCCAATCCATACGTATTAGTTCAAGAACTTGCTGCCAGTACGGTGAATTTAGAAATTTGCTTTTGGGTAGATTCGCGACGGGCTGGATTTTTAGCAACAACTTCTGAAGTTACCCAAGCGGTTAAAGAAGCTTTAGAAGGTGAAAATATTGAGATGCCAACGGATATTTATACCCTAAGTTTTCGCAATCTTCCCGATCTTCCTCCAGTCAAAAATAATATTGAAAATAAATAATCACCATTCAAGATGTCTTTTGATTTTTTAGAATTAGAATTTTTAGATAATACAGTTTCCGATTATCTGATTGCTTTAGCAACTCTCTTGCTGGGTGCGATCGTTATTAAAATTGTTCTCAATCTAATTTTAAATCGCTTAAAACGTTGGGCTAGAAAAACAGCTACCAGTTTAGATAATGCTATTATTAGAATTTTTGAATCTAATTTAATCCCGATTTTTTATTTGGGAATTTTTAATTTAGCGGTTAGCAATTTAACTTTAAACCCGATTTTAAAACAAGCAATAGATCCGCTGACAATTATCTTAGCAACCATTTTAGGGATTCGCTTTTGTGTTGCTCTTGCTGAATATTTTTTATTGCTTTATTCGGTAACTCACAACGAAAATAATCCCAATTTAAAACAAAGTCTTAACGCTCTCATTCCCGCCATTAAGGTATTAATTTGGGCGGTGGGCATAGTTTTTATTTTAGATAATCTCGGCTTCGATATCTCCGCAGTAGTAGCTAGTTTGGGAATTGGTGGCGTTGCGATCGCCTTAGCTTCTCAAGGAGTGTTAAAAGATTTATTTAGCTACTTTTCTATTTTGTTCGATCGCCCTTTTGAAATTGGCGACTTCATTGTTGTTGGCGATTTTTTAGGTACTGTAGAACAAGTTGGCATTAAAACAACTCGGCTTAAAAGTATTGGTGGAGAAGAATTAATTCTGGCGAATACAGATTTAACTGATTCGCGAATTCGCAACTTTAAAAAGATGCAGCAAAGACGAATTGTTTTTAAAATTAGCGTAGCTTACACGACTTCACTAGAAGCCCTTCAAGAAATTCCAGATTTAATCGAAAACATCGTTAAAGAGACAGAAAATGTTATTTTCGATCGCGTTCATTTCAATTCTTACGGCGATTTTAGTCTCGATTTTGAAACAGTTTATTTTGTCGCGACTAGCGATTATAAAGACTATATGGACGCGCAACAGCAAATTAATTTGAGAATCAAACAAGAATTTGAAAAACGGGCGATCGAATTTGCTTACACTACCAGAGTATGGCAAAAATTAATGCAATCTGAATCTCTCAATTAATCGAACTCGCGAGCAGGTAAAGGAGGGTAACTGATATTATATTTAGCAAAGATTTGCTTGGCTCTTTTAGTTAGATCGGTTCTGTAAATAAATTCATCTCGAGCGTCGATCGGATAGCACTTTAGTTTAAAATGAGTTCCCCAAGGTTTCTCTTGAATAACTACTAAAATAGGTAACTTTAATTGAGTATGCTTGCTCGTGCGAGCAACTCGATACAAAATCTGAATGACGCGATCGATATCGACATCATGGGCCAAGTAAAAATCAATTACTGTTTGCGCTTCGACGTTACCTTTATTAGTATTAGCAATCGCATCAGTCCACAGTTTATTATGGGGAATGGTAACAGTATCGTCATCGGGAGTTTGCAGCATAATTCCTCTCAAACCATAACTAACAATTTCGCCATAATGTTCGCCAATTTTGACGCGATCGCCGACTTGATAAGGAATTTCAAATAAGCCAATTATTCCCGCAATTACAGAACTAACATAATCTTTAAAAGCAAAACCTAAAGCAACTGTTACCGTTCCCGTTAGTGCTAAGACATTGTTAGCAGATAAAGTTAAAAATAGATCGATTAATAAGACTATGGCAAAGCCTAAAATAAAAGCTCGCCAAAACGGTATAGACTGTTTAATCGGCAATCTAAAACGCAGGGGGACTTTTTCTGATAGCCAACTCATTAATTTTTGAGTAGCCCACATTGCTCCGTAGGCGATCGCAATAATAATCACCCCCTGAATCACTTTAAAAGTAGTAATTTCAGAAAATATTTGTGAAAGATTATCGGGTTTATTTGGATTGGTTTGAGCGAATACTACTAAGGAATAGTATTTTAAATTAAAATAATCTACAAAGTCTAACATTGCGATCGTTTATCATCAAAATTGAATTATTAATTGTTCAAACTAAAATATAGCTTTAGTAAGAATTTATAAATTATACTGATTTTTTAGTTTATTTATAAAACAAATCTTGAAAATTAGATGTTCGATTAATTTAAATTCATCGATAATAAAAAAATATTTCAGCTCGATTTAGATCTGCAACTTTAATTGCAGAAATAGAAATATCAACGAGTTAAAATTTTGGATTTAAATAAAACAGTTAACACCAATTTGCTAAGTATCTAGCTATTTTCGCAAATTGTTATCATTCGCGCTCTCTGACCTTTTTGGCCTAGATTAAATTGCTTATCAATTTAGAGAAAAGGTATAACTTTCAACCTATGCATTTCGTAACAGAAATCAATTTAAGACCAAAGGAGGATTTATAAATTCGATCTATTGGAGATAATACAATTAAGTTAAGAAAAATAGTTGCAAAATGGAAGCAGAAATAATTACTCGTTTATCAATTATCGGATTCATAGAGATTCTCGCTTTACTAGAAGTTGCGAAAAATATATACTAAGCTCATTAAAGCCGAGAATTAAATAATATAAAACGATTGTAAATAAAAACGAAAAATATGACATCACCAAAACAACTTCAAGGAACAGATTTAATCGATTGCGCTAAAGCAAATGCCAAACAAGGATTATCTGTAGCATCAAAACAATGCGGCTACGAAAATAACATCGAAGATTTCCAAGTAGCTCTCAAACAAGCCTGTCAAGAGATTGGAGTTGAAATAGAGCAATTAAGTGACTTAATTACAGAAGGGCAAATGGCTCGAGCAAGAAGAGGAGTTCAAATAGCACCGGAAACAGAATCGGAACTATAGCAGAAGGCAGAGGGCAGAGGGATTATGCTTAAGATTTAAGGCTTCAGCCGATCTTATAAGTCCTTACCAAAACTTGTACTGCTATATAAGTTAAATTTTTTGCATTAAGCATTATAGATCTCGTTCTTCTTGTTCCTTAAGGATTTCTTGATGAGCTGCGATCGCCTCTTGATGGGCGCGATCTCCACTTAAATCTGCTCTGCGAGAATCGATTTCCGTTAAAGCCGATTGACGGGCATAAACAATTAGGATATCCCCAGAACGAATATCAGTAGCACCGTTAGGCGCGCCGATATAGGTATCGTCATTGCGCTCGATTCCCAAAACCAAAACTCCTTCAGAACGAAGTTGCAGTTCTTCAAGACGCTTATCGGCCATCCAATCAAATGAGTTGACCTGAATTTCTGCAACTTTATATTCTCCTCTCAAATGCAAAAGACTGGCATAATCTCGCACGTCTAAGTTAGTCCAACGTTGCAAAATCTTTCTCAGCAAACGATTAAAATAGCGATTAAAGTAAGGATTAATTGATATTATCCACAATAAGCCGATTCCTAACAGTAAAGATAATAATAAAATCAACCAATTTCCAGCCCTAGCTGTGGAAAGAAAAGCAAAGACTAAAGAAGAAATAACAGTAATGATTCCCGCATTGCCTAGAAACATCAGCCACATGACAATTCTTCTTCGCACTGGATGATTGACTACCTTTTCTGATTCTTTAGTAGCAAAGCCCGTGCCAGTAAAAGCCGAGCGAGCTTGAAACTTAGCTGATTGGCGAGATAAACCAGTTAAGACTAAGGCTTCGGTGGCAATGCGAGTAATTAGTAAAGATATAGTAATAGCAATTAATAAGGAAAATACGGCAGCCAATTTCTTTCTCTTTTTTTAATCTCGAATCATAATATTGGTGAACTTTGAGAAGAACTAATACCAATTCTCAAAAATAGCTAGATACATGAGGAATTGATTTAAAATAAAATCGATTTCCAAAGATTTTGTCCTTTCTGACCACCTACCTAGACCGACTGACCTACGATCAAAGTCCTCCGACTAAAAAGCGATTGTTATCTAAATTAGTTCTTACTTTAGGGTAATATCTAGGGTTTAGGGAGATCGCAGCCGATTTAGCCTCGATAATTCCAGATCTTTGCAACGATCGAACCTGTCTTTGAATTTTTCTTTCTTGGTCTCCCAAACTCAAAGCTAGCTCGGATAAAGTCATATCTCCGTGCAGGTTAAGAGAATGAAGTAGGTAGCGATCCTCTTTTGTTAAAGAAGGTAATTCAGGTAGAGTAGCTCTTTGAAAAATGAAAGGTTTGCGATCGCCTTTAGATTCATCCTTATCGTCATCTTCATCTTCTTCTTCAGAGTTGAAAGCATACAAAGATTCCAACCATAATTTAGCCGCTACACGACTCAAACCTAGAGATATGTAAGCTAAATGCTCGTAGTAACGCTTTTCTGATTCGGATGTCCAATTTTCTTCGCCGTCGGGATTTAATTCAGACTTATCTTTATCTATTGATTTGCGATCGCGCTCCCCGAGATCGTAGGCAAATTCAAAGTCAATTGTTTCTGAGACTGGTTTTAACCAATCTTTGAGTTCGATTCCTTTGAGAGTTGGCAAACAAAAAGTTTGCTCTAAATAAGAACTTAAATTGCAAACACAATCCAAGTATTGCCAAGTCCAATTGTTGCAACCAATTAACCAAAATCGTTCGCGATCGCCTAATATCATCTCTTGCAAGTGTTCGATTGCTTCTAAACCTTCAGCGCAGCGCAAGAAACACCAACTTAGATCGGGGATGGCTGTTAGGGTCGATTTTCGATCTTGAGACAGGTCTAATTTTTCTAAGATTCGCTCTTTAGTTTGCGATCCATCGGGCGATCGCAGAGCATGAGGCAAGGATTCAATTGCCAGTTTGGTTGGATCTTTCTCGGCTAATACTTCTTTAAAAATAGCTTCTACAGGTTCGACTGGGCTGACTAATATAACTAAACTATTAGCTGCAGTTGAATCGGACTGCCATCGTTCGATAGCTTCTTCTAGCTGAGATTTTACTGCTGCTATGTGGACTGAATGGGGTATTAAATCGCTAATTTTATCGCTCAGACAAGTTTTAGTTTCTTTTGGTAGGGGATTGAGATCTTGTTTAGTTAATTTAGCTTCTAAATCGGCTGCTCGAGCTTTGATTTTTGCTTGCTCAGTAGAAAACCAACCTTTTAATTCTTCTACTAACCCCCCAATTTTAAACATTTTCTTAACCCGCAATTGTTCTATTTAAGAGTCTTAGAGATTTTTTCTAATCTTTGGCTCATTAATCTGAAGTTTTTATATTATAAGTAAAAAAAACAGGAATAATAGAGAGAAACATTACTTCAAGATTGTTTCTACTCTTTTATTTCCTGGAGATAAGAGGATTATTTAGTTAATTTTTTAGATAATACCGGGGCCTTTACCACCTTCTTGATTGATTTCGATTAATTCTTGAACTCGCTCTTGTTTTTCTGCTTCTAGTTTTTCTTTTAAGTCTCCTGGCTCTTCAATATACATTTCCGGTTCGATAGGATAGTTATTAATCAATCCTTCTCGATCTACGGTGTAACCTGCTGTGGTATCGATGCCATTATCATTTGCATCTGGAGTCTCGCCGAAGCTTTCTCCTTCTCTTTCTTGACGTGCTGCAGTTTCAGCAGATGTAATGTTTCTATCGTAATTGTCGCTATAGTTGGTTTCGTTACTCATTATGGTTTTTCTCCTAATACTTGAATTAACAATTTGATTTAGTTTTATATTGTGCTATTAATCGCTCTTTAACTTGGCTTGGTCGATCTATTATCGTTTTAAAGCTTTTAATAAGTAGTTAAATCAAATTAGATCGAATTGTTTTAATTCTCTGCTTACACTTGTTATCTAACCATTTAATCATTAGTCTGAGTATCCATCTTTTTGAATATTTCTTATCAATCGAAAGGCAGATCCCAATTGAAATCTATCTTTAGATAGAGAAAATTTAAGATAAATATAAAGATTTATCTATCTTATAAGGGAGCGATCGCATCCTTGAAATGAGCTAAATTGTAGAGAGTAAAATTAAATACAAGATTAGGAAAGTTAACAGCTCAAACTTTCCTCAATCTCAAAATTTTAATACACCCGCACGGTTATCGCGCAACCAGTCACAACTATTGTTTTTGTCTGCTTGTCGGTAGCTGTCTAAGTAAGGAGAAGACATAAAAATGGATACAAACAAGGCTGCTAACCCGACTCGAGGTCAACTGGAAAGAACTCTTTCTCAACGCATTCAGGCATTTTATAAAGAAAGAATCGGACATCAGCCATCAAAAGTAACCTGTCAACTTTTTGATGAAAAGTTAGCAATCATACTAGAAGATTCGATAACTAACGCTGAAGAACTTTTGCTTGAAGAAGGCCAAAAGGATTTGGCGAAAAAAGTTCGTATCAGTTTAGATGATGCTATCAAACCCAAATTAATTACTCTAATTGAAGAAATTCTTGAAGTTGAAGTGACCGATCTGCTCAGCGATTCCACCCTCGAAACCTCTCGGACTGGGACGATCGCAGTCTTAGCTAATACCCCAGAAGTCCGCAATCCAGAATCTATTCCCAAACTTAAGAAAAAGCAATAACTGAACTTTAATTTAATAACAGAAAATTTCAAGGAGTCGTCAGGGGTTGATTTTACTTATTTCAGTTAACCTCATTCAGTTTACAAATTAACATTGAGGTTCAAAAAATGTCACAATCCTTTATAAAGTATAAACATTTAGAAAATCTCCTTTCCGAAAGGATTCAAAACTTATATTACGAGCAACTCAAGCACGAAATAGATGAGATAACTTACCATTTATTTGATAATACTTTGATAATTACGATCGAGGGTGCTTTAACCCCGCCAGAACAGTTTCTTAACGCGAACGAACATAAAAAATTAGCCAAACAAGTTAGAGAAGTTATCGATCGACTGATTAAACCGCAGATTGAAAGCTCGATTGAAGAGATAATGAATGTTGAAGTGGTCGATTTTCTTTGCGACACTACTATTGATACCAGTCGCACTGGAGCGATCGCAATTCTAGGATTAAAACCGAAAGATCCTCCTCCCAAAAATGGCGATCGCTCCCCCAATGACACGATCCAGTTAAGATCGAACGTCGGATAAGATTTTTAAGTTCGTGCGAATCAGATCCTCCAAATCTTCAAACAGATAAGGTTTGCAAAGATAGCCGTTGCAACCGATGTTGATAATTCTTTCTTTTTCTGTTGCACCGCTTAATCTTGTGACAACAACGATGGGAATACTTCCGGTGGTTTTATTCTGCCGGAGTTTTTCGATTATCTCAAATCCATCGACATCGGGCAAAGCAATTTCCAGTAAAATTAAATCTGGTAGATGCTTAGTTGCAATATTTAATGTATTGTGACCGCTATTTGTAGTAATTAATTTACAAGCTAAAGATTGTATTAAATAGCTAATTACTAAGATATTATCTTCGTCTTCATCTACCGCTAAAACTAATGGTTGCTCGCCAACTGAACCTTGAATAGAATTGTCTGATTGTTTGGAGTCCATGTTTGTCCTTTTCTTTTCAAGAGAATGCGAAGCATCCCTGAAGTGGCTCACAGGCACCAAACTAGGATTGGTTCGTATTATTATTACTCAGTTGAAATACTTTTGCTATCGAAAAAAAATCTTTAAAAGAGGAAAAATGTTTCAAGCAAGCAAAAAATAATAGTTGTAAGTTTCATTTTACAGTAGAGTTTAATAATTTAGAAGTGAATTCATAATTTTTAATCCCTACCAATTATTGCGATCGGCTCAATTGTTTTTTATCTTTTTCGGGCGTAAGACCCACGCCTACTGTTTGCAGAGGCGATGGAATGTAAGCCCGTCTGGGTTTAAAAATAAGCAGGATTAATGGTATAGTACATATGCGCCTTGCAAGCCGA
>JASJCW010000157.1 GCA_030065265.1 Prochloraceae cyanobacterium | reverse complement strand
GTTGACGAACATCAATTATTTCCTAGCGGTAGTGTCGGTATTGCTTTGAGCAGTTCCGGTTATCAAGATGCTGAAGATTTATTAAGAAATGCTGATGCGGCAATGTATCAAGCTAAAGCTAAAGGCAAATCCCAGTATTATTTATTCGATCCTGTTGGTCAATCGTAAAAATTGCAAGCATTCATCTTTTTAAAAAGTCCTTTTAAACCCCAAACTGCGTTACCAAACCACCAACTTAAAACAGGAAGATGCCCTAATTCAGCATTAATAGAAAAATTTAACTGATTGAGGGTTAACCAACTGTCATTATTGCACCAACCAACTTTTTCGCCAAATATTTTATAGTTTTTGCGATCGCTATTTTGCCAAATATTATGTTGTATGCTGAAGCCAAAACGTTGTTGCGAATATTTGAGCCAAAGCGCGTCAATAATTTCTAAATCTTGACAAGGAAGTAAATTAATATCATCCCTCCCCAACCAACCCCGTCTTTGTTGAGCAGCAGCTTCAAGTAAAACCCGTTCCGTTTCTTGATTGGCCGCAAACCACTCGCGATTTTTTAATAAGTTAAATAGGCAAGTATAATCGACACCGCGATCGCTCACAAAAACTAGATTATTATTAGTTTGAGAACTAGTAGAAATTAAATTAATTTCACGCTCCTCAGCAGTTGCAGCGAAAACCCCACATCGTTCTAATTTTGAATTTAAAATATGCAAATGCTTGTGCCAAGAAGATCCGCCAAACCAACGGGGAGAAGGTAGATGTCCGATAGCAGAGCGATCGCTATAATCGTAAACAGCAGTTCGAGGATTAAAAGGAGGAGGAAAAGGCCAGCCCACGCGATCGCAGAATAAATGATATTCTTGTTTCACTTCCGAGAATATTTGCGTTTGTATTCTATAGCCAAATTTCCCTCCAGAATTAACCACCCACAGTAGATCGATTAATTCTAAATAATGGTTCGGGATATTATTGAGATCCCTCTGCGAAAAATAAGTTTCCCTCGGTTTGTTGGCTAATTGGGATAGAATTATCCAAGTTTCTCGATCTCCTTGCTCCCATTGCCGAGATGAGAGAAAATATTCGAGTCTTTTGCAATCAATTTTAATGTCATCCTTCATTAGTTAGTTGTAAGCAAAAATTTCTATATATATAATTCCCCCAAAAGATATAAATTGAATATAGGATAGGATGTCTTCTACAATTACCCTACTAAGTGATTTCGGACTGCAAGATGTTTATGTAGGGGTGATGAAAGGAATTATTGCCCAGATCGATCCCGGAACGAACATAATCGATCTAACCCATCAAATACCACCACAAAATCTAGCTGCAGCTAGATTTTGTTTGTTAAATGCAATTCCTTATTTTCCCCCTCGAACAGTTCATATTGCAATAGTAGATCCTGGAGTTGGAAATACTAAACGCAGAGGAGTGGCGATCGAATTTAGTAAAGGTTTTTTAGTCGGGCCCGATAATGGTATATTTAGCGGTATCCTCAGTTTATATCCACCAACAACAGCCGTAGAATTGACTAATTCCCAATATTGGTTAACTGCAAATCCCAGCAACACTTTTCACGGCAGGGATATTTTTGCCCCAGTAGGAGGATATTTAGCAAACGAAGTCAATATTAGAGATCTCGGCCCGGAAATCGAACTTAATAGTTTAGTTAATTTAGCTATTCCCGCGATCGCAATAACTGATACTGGAATTATTGGCAGCATTCAATACATCGATCGCTTTGGTAATTTAATTACCAACATTCCTGAAATATCCCTAAAAAATAAAAACTGGGGATTGAAGCTCAAAAATGAGATTGTTCTCAGCAGTCAAACTTACAGCGATCGACTCGTCGGCAGAATTGTCGCCATTATCGGCTCTCACGGTTGGGTGGAAATTGCAGTTAATAGCGGTAATGCTCGATCTACATTAGGTGCTAACTGGGGCGATCGCGTCGAAATAGTTTTTCTCGAATCTGATAATAATTAATATGTAATAAATGACATATAATAAATTATTTTAATCTTGCCATGAAACGCCCCCAAACTAGAGTAGTTTTAGCCATGACTGCTGACGGTAAGATTGCCGACGAAATGCGATCGCCAGCTCGTTTTGGCTCTGCGATCGATAAATCTCATTTAGAAAAACAGATATCTTTAGTAGATGGAGTAATTTTCGGGGCTGGAACTTTACGAGCTTACGGAACTAGTTTACCAATTTCAGATCCTCTACTCTTAGCAAATCGAGCAAAATTAAAACTACCACCCCAACCAATACATATAGTTTGTTCTGCTTCTGGCAATCTTAACTCCCAATTGCGTTTTTTTTCCCAGCCAATCCCCCGTTGCTTGGTTACCACTTCTCAAGGAGGTAAACTATGGCAAAATAAAAAACATTATTTCGATCGCATTTTAATTTCAGATCGAATTGATTGGATCGAAATATTTGCCCAATTAATAGAATTAGGGATAAACAAACTAGCCATTCTCGGAGGTGGAGAATTAGTCGCCTCCTTGCTAGCATTAGACTTAGTTGACGAAATTTATTTAACAATCTGTCCTTTAATTTTAGGCGGAGTAAACGCACCAACTCCAGTAGAAGGGATCGGGTTAAGTGCAAAAACTGCCAAAAGATTAGAATTGGTAGGAATTGAGCAAGTAGAAAGTGAAGTATTTCTTCATTATCGAGTACAACATTAAGTAATATTGCTGTTACCTTAATAATGTCTCCCTCTACTGAAGAATATTATGGTCGAACAAATTAAGCCCCAACTAAGCGTAGCTTGGATCGAACATATTAAAGAAATACCCAAGCAAGAATGGGATAACTTAGCCAAACCCCTCGAAACACCTTTTCTAGAATGGGAATGGCTCAATAATATCGAAACATCCCACAGTGCTGTACCTCGGGCTGGTTGGCAACCCTGTCATCTTACAGTTTGGCGCGCTCGCAAATTAATTGCTGCTGCACCACTATACATTAAAGGTCACAGTTACGGCGAATTTGTTTTTGACCATCAATGGGCAGATTTATCTTATCGTTTGGGAATACCTTATTATCCTAAAATGTTAGGTATGACTCCCTTTACTCCTGCTGTTGGTTATCGATTTTTAATCGATCCGAGAGAAGATGAAGAGCAAATAACAGAAATAATGGTAGCAGCGATCGACCAGTTTTGCGATCGCCATAAAATATCTGGCTGTCATTTTCTCTTTGTCGATCCAGACTGGAAGTCAGTTGTCGAAAAATACGGTTATACTCCTTGGATGCATCACAGTTATATCTGGCAAAATAAAGATTTTGGCAGTTTTGACGATTATTTAAAAGTATTTAACGCCAATCAACGCCGTAATATCAAAAGAGAGCGCAAAAAAGTAGTTAATGCCGAATTAGATGTCAAAGTATTTACTGGTGAAGAAATTCCGCGCAATTTTTATCCTTTAATTCATCGATTTTATAGCAGCACTTGCGATAAATTTTGGGGTGGAAGTAAATATTTAACTCGTAAATTTTTCGAGCAACTTTATCCCAATTATAGCGATCGCGTTTTGTTAGTTGCTGCTTTTAGTGCTAACAACGATCGCCGACCAGTGGGAATGTCTTTTTGTTTGCATAAAGACGAAAAACTTTACGGTAGATATTGGGGATGTTTTGACGAATACGATTGCTTGCATTTTGAAGCTTGCTATTACAAACCGATCGAATGGGCGATTAATAATGGCGTGAAAATGTTCGATCCTGGTGCGGGAGGAAGACACAAAAGAAGGCGCGGTTTTCCGGCGACTCCTAACCACAGTTTGCACCGTTTTTACGATCCTCGGATGCTAAAAATTATTCGGGCTTATATCGCTCAAATTAACGAAATGGAAGCTCAAGAAATTGAAGCAATTAATAACGATTTACCTTTTAGCAAGCGAGAAATCAAATTGGAGATTTAGAGGTTAAATTATGTCTGAAAATGTAATTTATCAAGGTCAATTCGGCGAATTTACGATCGATAAAAGCGATCGCATCGGCGTAATTGTTTATCGCGTTGGCATGGCGATCGCAGCTTTAAGCGTAGCTATTGGCGGGTTTCTTTTCCTCGGTTTTGGTGCAACTCCAACGGTTTTATCTTGGTTGACTGTCTTATTTTTTACCTTTGCTGCTGGTTTGGGAATTAGTTTATTAACAATTCACATCTATTTAGTTCCTTTACACCGTCTCTTACAATTGTTTTGGTTTATAGGTACTTTATCTGCAGCAATAATAGTTTTTAAGACTGACCAACCTCTCGCTTTATATCTTTATAACCATCCCCTGAGTATTTTAGGTGTCGGTTTTATTTTTGCCGCTTTAACTGGAATTTATTTTAAAGAAGCTTTTTGTTTTAATCGAGTCGAAGCAAAAACTTTAACCTTTTTAGTTCCGGCATTATTTTTAGGTCATATAACTGGTTTAGTACCAGGATCTTGGGAAAAGGTTTTATTAGACCTTTGGATCGTTTTATTTCTTGTTTTTGTCGGGCGTAAAAGTTTCCAAGAAATCCCCCCAGATATCGGCGATAAATCCGTCTTCGATTATCTTAAAAAACAAGCGAAAAGTTAATAGGTAATATGTAGTAGGTAGTAGGTAGTAGGGAGATAAAATATGTAACTTGTTCTAGGAGTTTGAAATTAATCGATTGAGTTCAAACTCTTTACTCGCCAAACAATTATTAACCGTTTCACCTTGCTACTTTTGCCTATTGGCCCCTTACTTATAATTGTGTAGAGGAAAATCTTGAGCGAACAACAGAAAAATTGGTTTTCATATCCGGTTAAAGTCCATCCCCATCATACAGATTGTGCTGGCATAGTCTGGCACGGAGCTTACATCAATTGGATGGAAGAAGCAAGAATAGAATATTTCCAACAAAGAGGCTTAGAATATTCCGACTTCGTAAAGATTGGTTACGAATTGCCAGTCGTAGATCTTGCTTTACGCTACCATAAATCGATGAAAATGGGCATGAAAGCGATCGTTAAAACTAGAGTCGATCGCATTGCAAGAGTAAAAATTATTTGGGATTATCGAATCGAATCTCCAGAAGGACAAGAATTGTACGTTAGCGGTACAGTGACTCTAGTTCCAGTAGATCGGGAAAAAGGAAGAATTGCGCGGAAGTTTCCACCAAGACTACAACTAGCCCTCAAAGAAGACTTAGATTAGCACTAGTCCGAATAAATTACATTAATAAAGTATAGACTGTTATAAGGCTTAGCAAAAAGTCGATCGAAAACGGAAGTAAAATCGCTTCAAAATTTGTGAAATTGAGGAAACTACCCTAAGATGAATTCGACTCGAACTGTTGGAGCTTTGACAGATAGTTTAATTGGATTAACCCTGCGTGAAAGATCATCCTGCGACATTACAATTAAATCCCAAAGAGATATTTCCCTTTGAATTAGACGATTTCCAAAAACAAGCGATCGCAGCTCTTAATGCTGGAAAATCAGTAGTAGTTTGCGCCCCCACTGGATCGGGAAAAACCTTAGTGGGAGAATATGCAATTTATCGCGCCATGTCAAGGGGGAAAAGGGTTTTTTACACTACGCCATTAAAAGCCCTCTCCAATCAGAAATTTCGCGACTTTCAGCAGCGTTTTGGCTCGGAGCAAGTCGGTCAAAATGTTAAAGAAGTAGGATTGATTACTGGAGATATCTTAATCAATCCAGAAGCCCCAATTGTAGTAATGACTACAGAAATTTTTCGCAATATGCTATACGAAACCCCGATCGGACAAGTCGGGACTTCAGTAAAAGATGTCGAAGCAGTCATATTAGATGAATGTCATTATATTAGCAATAAAGGTCGAGGTACGGTCTGGGAAGAATCGATTATCTACTGTCCTCCAGAAATTCAAATAGTTGCCCTTTCTGCAACGATCGGCAACCCCCAAGAATTAACCGACTGGATCGAACGAGTGCGAGAAAAAGCTAATGTCGATAAAAAGAAAAAATATACTTGCGAATTAGTTAATTCCGATTACCGACCAGTTCCCCTGAAATTCCATTTTATTAATAAAAAAGGCTTATTTCCCCTGCTCAATGCCAAACAAGATAAAGTTAATCCTCGCTTAAAATTAAAAAGTAACAATCGCGGATCGAGACGAAGATTAAACCGAGAAGACTGCCCCGAAATTGCCGATGCGATCGCCGCAATGCAAGAAAAAGAAATGCTGCCGTGCATTTATGTTATTTTCAGCCGCAGGGGATGCGATCGCGCCGTAGAAGATTTGACATCCTTAGTTTTAGTCAGTCGAGAAGAAGGGAAAAAATTACAAGCAATCTTGTTAGAATTCTTTCTAGCCAATAATTACGAATTACAAAAAATATTAGTAGAGTATTTTGCAGAAAAAGAGCCAGAATTGCAGCAGAAATTAGTATCTTATGCGGCAAGAAATGAAGGAGCATTAGATGAATTGATAGAATTTTTCGCTCGCAATCTTAAAATTAAGACCGAATTTTTTCAAGTATTAGGTCAAAATTCCAACTTTGCTAGAGGGCAACAATTAGAGCCTTTAACTAGAGGAATTGCCGCTCACCATGCTGGAGTTTTACCAGCTTGGAAAGAATTGGTCGAAAAATTATTTGAATTGGGTTTAATTAAATTAATTTTTGCCACCGCAACCCTCTCGGCCGGAATTAATATGCCCGCTCGCACCACAGTTATATCTTCCCTTTCTAAAAGATCTGACGAAGGACACCGATTGCTTACCCCTTCAGAATTTTTGCAAATTGCCGGAAGAGCCGGAAGACGAGGTAAAGACATTATCGGTCACGTAGTTACCTTACAAACTCCCTTTGAAGGAGCAAAAGAAGCAGCATATTTAGCTACTACTGGAGCCGAAGCATTGCGGAGTTGGTTTACACCATCTTACGGTATGGTACTAAATTTATTGCAAAAACACACTATTGAAGAAGCCAAAAATCTTTTAGAGCGAAGTTTTGCCGAATATTTAGCACAATTAAAACTAGAACCAGAACAAGAAGCGATCGCCAGCATAACTACAGAACTAGCTAAAATAGACATCGAACTAGCCGCGATCGATACCGCTCACTTTGCCAGTTTTGAAAAACTCAGAGAGCGACTCAGAGAAGAATATCGTCTCTTAGAAATATTGCAAAAGCAAGCAGAAAGCAATAGAAAGCAGAAAATTGCTCCTTTAATTCCCAAGATAGAACCCGGAAGAATTGTATTTCTTAAAGGCAAGCACGTTAAAATTACTCCACCTTTAGCAGCAGTTACGATCGCTAAAATACCAGGAGCGGGGCGATCGCCCGATTTGATTTGTTTGGGTAAAGACAATCGCTATTATATCGCCAGTAGCAACGACGTAAGCGATATTACAAACGAATTTATTCCAGAAGCGGAAATAGCAAAAATTGTTTTACCCAGTTTACAAGGCAAAATTCAATTGGGAAGGTGGCGCAAAGGTAATGAAATAACCGCCGAAATTGGCGATTTAATTGCCAAACAAACAAATACCTTTCAGCAAATAGCACCAGAAGTCATCGAACAACAATTAGTTGTAGACAAAGTTCAGGCACAATTAGACAATCATCCCCTGCAACAATATAAAAGTCCCGGCAGCTTAATTAAACGTCACAAACAGCGCGTCATTTTGAGGGGCAAACTGCACAAAAGTCAAGTAAAATATCAAAAACATAAATCCTACAGCTCCTATTATTGGGAGGAATTCCTGAATTTAATCGAAGTTTTGCGAGAATTTGAGGCAATTTCTGGTTTCACCCCCACCGCACTAGGAGAAGCAGCAGCAACCATCAGGGGAGAAAACGAGCTTTGGCTCGGTTTGGCTTTAATGTCGGGGAGTTTCGACGACTTAGCACCCCACCATTTAGCCGCAGCGATCGGGGCTTTAATTATTGAAACACCGCGATCGGATAGTTGGTGTAATTACGAACCTTCGATTGAAGTATTGCAAGCTCTCGGGATTAAAAAGCCAGCAAATGAAGCTAGGGAAGTGGCGATCGCCAATTTATCAGAAACTCGTCGCAAACTCAATCAAATTCAAAACCGTTACGATGTTGCCATGCCAGTCTGGTTGGAGCGAAAATTAATTGGTTCGATCGAGCAATGGGCTTTAGGAGTGGAATGGGGCGAGCTTTGCGAAAATACCAGTCTCGATGAGGGCGATATTTTGAGAATGATTCGCCGAACTGTAGATATACTCTGGCAAATACCCCAAGTTCAACAACTGCCAGAAAATTTACAAAGCAATGCTAGAAAAGCGATCGCCCAAATGAAACGCTTTCCGGTGTAGGATAAGAGAATTGGGTCAATACTAAAGTTGCGGGTAAATTTCGAGTCAGTGTATTTACCCACACATCAATACTATGGAGTTAAGTAATGTTCAGGATAAATTGGTATTACTTAAAAAGCTCTTTGGAGAATATTACCGCCAAAACGGGCAGACAAAAAATATTTTTTATTTTGTTTTCGGTTTTGTCTTTAAGTTTTATTTCCGCCAAAGCAGCCAAAGCATCATTTACAGAGAAAACAGAAGGGGTGAAAAGGGTAGAAAAACCTGCTCCGAAAATGTTGCAGGAAATGGATGTTAAATTATTCGAGAATTTTGGTAAATTTGAATCCAATCCAGAAATATACTCCCCGAATAACGGGCTGAAAAAGACTTCCGGCCCAGATAATGAGTTAATTGTCTCGGGTTCTCACATCGTCGCCATCAATGAAGAATTCGCCGCTCTTTTGGGTCGTTTTGAAAGTACAATCGTCGCCATAGCAGCACACTCGATCGGCGATCGCCTATCTTTAGGAGAATTTGTCACGGGTAATCAAACAAGACAAGGAACTTCAAACAACAGCGAAGCAGAACGAGCCTTAACTAAAGCTAAAACAAAGTATACTAAATTTCAGCAATTGATGCGATCGGGCCAGTACGCTCGAGCAAAACAAGAATGGATCTCGGCAAAAAACATTCTTTTAGCAAACTATCCCACCGATCGCACCCCAGCAACAGCAGAAGTAAGAGCAATTTGGCTCGATCGCGGTACGATAGTTAAAGCCCAAGGAGAACGAGATCTAGTCAAACTGTTCGATCGCCTAGCAGCAGCAGGAATCAATACAGTATTTTTTGAAACCCTCAACGCTAGCTATCCGATTTACCCGAGTAAAATAGCTCCCGAACAAAACCCCTTAACTAAAGGATGGGATCCCCTCAAAGCAGCCGTAAAACTTGCCAAAGCTAGAGATATGGAGTTACACGCGTGGGTGTGGACTTTTGCTGCTGCAAACAAACGTCATAACGAAATTCTCAACAAACCGACAGACTATCTCGGCCCCGTACTGGCACGCCATCCAGATTGGGCAATGAGCGATCGCCAAGGTAATATATTTAATCCTAAAACAAATAAAGCATTTTACGACCCTGCCAATCCAGAAGTACGTAAATATCTTTTATCTTTAATTGAAGAAATTGCTAGCAACTATGAAGTAGATGGCATTCAACTAGATTATATTCGCTATCCTTTTCAATCTCCCCATGCCGATCTAGTATTCGGTTATAGTAAATCAGCGCGATCGCAATTTGAAGCAAAATATGGAATAGATCCGATCGAAATTGGTGCTAGGGAACCGCAATGGTATAAATGGAATCAATTCCGCATCCAACAAGTCGATCGCTTCGTTGAAGATACTTCTAGATTGCTAAAATCTCGCTATCCCAATTTAATTTTATCTGCGGCCGTATTTCCCTCAGCAGAAGGACACAGATCCTATCAAATTCAACAAAATTGGGAAAAATGGGCAAGAAAAGGCTGGGTAGACAGTCTCGCGCCGATGACTTATGCCAATACAGCATCGGAATTAGATCGCAAGAGCAAACCACTCTTCAATAAGTTTATTAAACTGGGGGCTTTAATTTTACCCGGAATCAGACTCTCTAACGTTCCCGATCCGGTAGTAATCGATCAAATGCAACTGCTGCGACATTTGCCAACTGGAGGTTATGCCCTCTTTGCTGCCGAATATTTTAATGCCAATTTAGGGAATATGTTAGGTCAAATTCAGGGACAAGTAAAGCGATCGCAATCTATCTTACCCTATCGCGAGCCATTTAAAGCCAGCGTCGTCCGCTATGATGGTTTGCAAAAAGAATGGATTTATCTAGTATCTAAGGGTCAAATATCCCTCGATCGCGCTACGATGCAAGAATGGGCGAGCAAATCTCAAGATCTCGAAACAGCTTTAAAAGATTTAGCAGATCGTCCTTCTAACAGAACTTTTCTGACAGCGCGATCGGCACTGCGATCGTATCAAAGACAGTTTCCTACTTGGCTGAAACAATACCAACAGGATAATACTTATTTGGTGCAAGCTTGGTCGAATCGTTTGAAAAGTATTGAAGATTTGCTAAGTTACGGCGATCGGACTGTTTTAAGAAGTAACGGAAGTAGGGTAGTGAGGAGGTAGATCTAAGAAGGTCAAAGGTCAGTCGGTCAGGGGTCACGTCGCTAGGCTCCTAATTCAAAATTATCAATTAAAAATTCTGCTTGGTGCGCCTCAATGTCGAGGAAACAAAGGGCGGCGGCGCATCCGCAAAATTATTACCCTTACCTGAAGGAAAGGGCTTGAAGTAATGATGTGCTACGCACGAATAATCTTTTTTCCTCCTTAAAAGAAGGGGCTTGTATCCTTAATTAAACAATTGTGTAATTATTTTCAAATTACTAATTTTGAATTTTGAATTTTGAATTTTGAATTCAAAAAATGGTCAAAAAATGCAGATTTATGAACCTTCGAGATGCTAATTCGCTCCGAATCAATTTCTGAGATAATATTCATATTTACGAATCAAAAACTCCCTACTAGGGAGTTGGCAATAATTTTATTTTTTTTTAAGGTAAATTAACAGATTTTGCTTACTTAAGCAGGTCAAGTGCAGCTAAATATTGAGGATCGGCATTAGTGCCAAATAAAGCAGGATTAGCAGTAAGATTTAGTTGAGAATCTGCGGGTAAATTCTGTTC
>JASJCW010000156.1 GCA_030065265.1 Prochloraceae cyanobacterium | reverse complement strand
GAGTTAGCGGATATCGCGAGATTTTTCAATTAGCATGCGATCTCGAAGAGCCGCTTTTAGCGATCGCATAATATATGCTAACAGTTCTCCTCGAAGTAAGAGTTAGCGGATATCGCGAGATTTTTCAATTAGCGTGCGATCTCGAAGAGCCGCTTTTAGCGATCGCATAATATATGCTAACAGTTCTCCTCGAAAGAAGAGTAAGCGGATGTCGCCAGATTTTTCAATTTCCTTCTGCGGTGTGGGGTCAGGATCAATTATCGGTATATTAAAAGCGATATTATCGTGATAATCTGGAAGGCTAATATTACAAGATAGTATGTGCATATCAACTAGAGTTTGAGATGAATCTCGACTCGCTTCGCTCGCGTGCACCCGTGCGGGTGCGGAATACCTCGACCTGCGGTCTCGCGTGCGCCCGTTGGGCGCGTCACCAGCTATCGGTATATTAAAAACGATAGTATCGTGATAATCTGAATTTGAGATGAATCTCGACTCGCTATGAGGTCGCTACGCTCGTGCCGCAAGCGGGGCGCGTGCATCCTGGCGGATGCCGTCACGACTCGCATCCGCTCGCGTGCAGCCTGCGGCTGCGCCATCCCTCGCACTGCGTGCTCGCGTGCACCCGTGCGGGTGCGGAATCTGTAGACCTGGGGTCTCGCGTGCATCCTGACTCCTGACTCCTGACTCCTGACTCCTGACTCCTAACGAAGTGCAGATTATAACCGATAATCTCGTGCCCTGCGATATAAATGGCGAAATATATACCGATAAATTAAAGACTAAAAGTTGGTGGAGGAGATTTGCTCTAATTTCAATCCCCACCATCAAGTCCCAGTCTCAAACTACCTTTTTTCATTCACAAATTTAACACGCCATTCAATCCTCACTTGATATTAGGTGCTTATCATGTTTGACTAACCATTGTTTTACTATAAAAGGCTTTCTTAAGATCACTGTAGATGAGCATGCAGCTTTCCCAGTCGATATCCGAGTCACTATCGTATAAACCATCATTTATCCAATGGCTCGGATTTATACTTAGCACATTGACATTGGGTACAAATTGGGCAGGGAGCTTTTGAAAAGTTTCTGGGTGAATTTCTTCGGTAGCAACCAAAAAGATAGCAGCTGCAAAATGTTTCAGTTTTTTCAGATTACCAGCCCATTGAGGACTGCCTTGGGTAAGCATACGTGTGCGATATTCGCTAAAGAAAGGCACATGCCAAAGGTTCATCCATTGATACCCATCTCGATCCGGCCGTTGTTTCTTTTCAATTCCCCAGTCGCGAATGAAGCGCGAGGTGAGCAGACCTAGTTGATTGATTTCTTCGATGGTTTTGTATTCTTCTTTGCTAATCGCGCCATATGAAGTTATGTAGCCGTCTTTATAGATGCGAAAACGCATGTTGGGTACCACAAAAGACATGGCCCACGCTAAATACCACATTACGCTAATTGTACCAATGGTTTCGTTGTAGAAGGTAGGATAAGAAGACTGAATCATTTCCGTGAGCGTTCGAGAGTAATCAATAAACTCACGATTGATGCTTTCTACTAGTTTTGGGGTTAGTTTACTTTCTAGATCTGAATGGATCAACTCTTTAATATAGCAGTTGGCGATTGCAATCGCATCAGTCCCCGGTGATTGAAAAGGGTCGGAGAAAACTGCCGATTCTCCAGTGCAAGCCCAACGATCAATCGAGTACACTTGTTTGGAGGTATAAGCATAATTAGCGATCGCCTTAAAATCTAAGACTTCACACTCCTGCAAACGATCAGCTACTAACGGGTCATGCTGAGACAACCACCACATAGTCTTGTCTAGCGTATTACGCGATGAAAAGGAATGGTAATCGTTATGGGTTACTATACCAACGCTAGTAGAGCCTGAAACCAAAGGGATTACCCAGATCCAATAGCCGTAGCCCATGATGTGGTTTGTGGAATTATAGCGGCTAAAACGATCCCTGCTCAGGAATGGATGTTCGCGCGATACCCGTTCGTGCCAGTCCCTGTTGTCGGCTGGTACAAAATCAGACACATCAAATCGCCCTTTGACATGTAACCAAGTAGCACTACAGTTACTTTCAAATTCCTGACGCAAGCCAAGCTTACGGCTTAAAAACTGTCGTCTGCCTGTAGCATCTACTACCCAACGAGCTTTCACCTGTTGCAAGTTATTTGAGTTATTACACTTGAAGTGAACCACGTGATCGTCTTCGAGTTTGCTTAGCTCAATATCTTTGAGCACTGCCCCCTCCAGCAGTTCAGCCCCTCCATCAACAACCATTTGCCGCATATCGTTCTCAAAAATGCCACGATCAATCTGGTGTTCATTGATGGCCGCATCATAAACGGAGCGTCCCGATTCAGCACGGGAAGAAAAATCCAGTTTGTGGCTGCCGAAGAAATAGCGCAAGCCATATTTCTCGATGTGATTAATATCAAGGTATTCGCGTAACTGCAGTACATTACAAAGGTAGGTGCCGCCTGGATGAACTGTGGACTCGCCTACCTTAAAACCAGCATGGGGCAAAGGTCTCTTCAAACGGTCGATTAACAGTAACTTTAGGTTTGGCAATTGCATTAACAGTTGTCGAGCCAAGGTAAGTCCGGCTAGTCCAGCCCCACAAATCACAACATCATATTTTTTGAGTTTAGTTTGCATATTGTAAATATCTCTAAAAAGAAATCAAAGAATTTAAACATTCTTTAGCCAGAATGGTTAGGAGATTTTCATAGAACTAATGTCCGATTTTTCGATGGTATTCGAGATGATCTGCAAACTGCTCGAAAGAGTCGAAGCATCGCTTTACAAGCCCAATCACTTCCTGATATGCATTCGCGTCAAACTCAATGTCGTCAAAAGCTCCCTGTCCACCTTCGCTGTAGATAACATGGTTCTCTTCAATTTCCTGATGAGAGCTGGCAAAGTAGCGTAAGGACTGATCGTAGCCCAAACTCTGTACAAGTGCCACTATATGTTTGAAGAAGACAGCCCCTGTTGCCTCCAAGACTAATGGGAAGATGATGCGAACTCGATCATCTTTAGCAGACAAAAGCTCATTTATAAGCTGATAAACAAAATCTCTCACTGGTTGGTGATCGGTTCCAAAAAGCCAGCGAACATCACGCACGCAACCGAGTTGTTTGACATCGAATAAATACCATTGTTCGTGCCCGGCATCTTCTTGAGCTAAACTTTGCGCCACCTCTTTGAGGAGAGGATCGCAAATCAGTCCGTGAGTGAGACGCAGCATATCTTGAAATGCTAGAACGAAAAAGTGAAAGTGCGGAACAATAATTTTTAGATCTTCAATTTTGGAAGAACGACTAAGAACGTTTAAAAGTGTCTTGCTTTCTAGGCCTTTTTGCCGCTCCTCAATCACATCTTTTATATCTTCTATCGTCCATCTTTTTTTTTCTATGACAGCTTCTTTAATTACAGGTTTCTTTTTTTCAATTAAGGCAGTAACTTCTTTCATATTCATTTAGTTTTTTTTACTTAAAGAATATTAACTAAACTTAAAATATTCTATATATATTTCGATAAAAATACAAGGCAAATTTTAATCAATCAAACTCAAAAATGACAAATCAGCAAAATATTATTTATTTTTTTTCTTAAAGCAATTTTTTTTGATAAGCACTCAGTTTTTTTGCTTAAATGCTATTCACTAAAATAAAGAATATTGAACCTAAAATCAAACAAAAATACAAGATAAATTTTAGTTAGTTAATCTTATATTAAATCTTAATTAAATTTTAATTAAGATTTATTTAAGAAAAAAACTTTTAATAAAAAAAAGGTTTATTTTTCTGATGAATTTTACTACGTAAACGCTCTTTAATTGAAACTGTTAATGACCAATTAAAAAATATTTCTCAAATTGAGCATTCAAGACATCGCAGTGTTTGGAATTTTTTAGTTAATCTTTTCGCTGGATTAATTGCCTATACATACCCCGCTTCTGTCACTCTCCGGGAAGTCAATTTCTATAAGCTTTATAGCGCAGGCGATCGCCGTGATTGAAATCTCTCTTTTTTGATTTTCTATTAGTTATTAATTGAAATTGACTAGAGCTATTATAAATTGAGCATCATAGCATTTCGATTTTACATTTGTTTTCGGAGAGTGACAGAAGAGGGATACAGCAATGAGCAGAGTTCTTGACTTCAAAAATATAACCGAATAATATACCGATAAGTTAGCCTATCGATATATCATACCCACTAGGCGACTAAACCCTTGATTAAAACTTAAGCTGGTGATTAATTTTAAAACTTAGCTAAAATAATTGACCGTGTTGAAAATTAATCCCCATTCCCCTTGAATGAAACCATATTCCCTGGATTTACGTCAAAGAATTATCGATACCTATGAAAATAATGAAGGTACAATCAGGCAAATAGCTCAACGTTTTAAAGTCAGCATAAGTTCTGTTCGTAGACTAATAAAACGCTATTTAAGTACCGGATCGATTGCTCCCAAGCCTTATACTGGTGGAAATCAACCAAAATTAAAAACAGAACATCTCGAAATTCTAGCTAATTTAATTTCTGAAGATAATGATGCTACCAATTTGGAATTGGCTCAAAGAATTTATGAGAAGACCAACCTTCAAGTCAGTATTTGGACTATTGGTCGTGGACTAAAAAAATTAAATATAACTAAAAAAAAGAAAACTTTTAAAGCCACAGAAGCCTATACCGAATCCAAGCAATTTCAAAGGTACGAGTATTGGAATATAATTAAAGATATAAAAGTCGAAGATCTAGTTTTTTTAGACGAAACTGGTGTTAATCTAGCAATGGTTAGTTTCTACGGTCGCGCCATTAAAGGAAAAAGAGCATACGACTCTAAACCACAAAAGCGAGGTAAAAACGTATCTATTATTGGTACAATGACATTGAATCATGGTTTTCTAACTGGATTTAGTTTTGAGGGTGGCACTAATGGGGATACTTTTTTATGGTTTGTTGAAAATGTTTTAGTTCCTTGTTTATGGCCAGGAGCGGTAGTTGTAATGGATAATTTGCCTGCTCATAAAGTAACAGGAATAAGTGAAATAATAGAATCAGTTGGAGCAAAAATTGTTTATCTTTCTCCTTATTCTCCAGACTTTAATCCCATCGAACATTTATGGTCTAAACTTAAAAATTATTTGCGAAAGATGGCAGCTCGAACGAAAGAAGTTCTCGATGATGCTATTGCTGAAGGATTAAGTTTAATTTCGTTAGAAGATGTTCGCAATTGGTTTGCTCATTGTTGTTATTGCACTGAATAATTAACTAATTAATATTTTTGTATTAGTCAGAGTGGGAATTCAAGAGCCTCTTTCAAACCATACCGTCTAGTTTGGTGGGAGGGGGAGGGTATACCGCTACGCAGGCGTATCGGCATACCCTCCAGTTTCTTCTCAAGCTCAAGAACTCTGCACACTGCTGGAATTATGTCTAACCACTTATAATTAACGTTAAGAACTTCTTTCAACAGTGATTACTTGTCAAGGGTAATGACTGTTTTTTTAGGTTTTCCCGATCTGATTATGACCTACTTGCCTGTTAAAGACAGATTTTAAAATTAACGTGAGTTCGACGAAGTTAGAAAGCTTGAAATTAAAGCTATTTGGAGATATACCGATACGCAGGCTCATCGGTATATCTCCCCCAACTCGCAAACTAGACGGTCTAGTTGACTATTTTTGATAAAGTTAGAAAAGTGCCTCTGGTAAGGTTAGGTTGCCTTTTGGTTCTAGATCTAAATGTGGTTTAACAGGCAAGTAAGTATAAGCAATTAATCCAGCGAAAAGATTAACCAAAAAGTTCCAAACACTGCGATGCCTTGAATGTTCAATTTGAGAAATATTCTTTAATTGAGGTCGTCGCTACGCTCCTCGTGCCGCAAGCGGGGCGTTTACTGTTTCAATTAAAGAACGTTTACGTAGTAAAATTTTATCAATCAGTTTAACTAATTTTTGTTTCATCTTCTTTTTATAACGAGTAATCAATTGAAGTCCTCTTTCGTATAGTTCTTCAAATAATTTTTGAGAGATATAACCTCTATCTCCAAATAATTTTCCAACTAGATCTTTAGTCAAATCTGGTACAGGTTTACGGTCATCAGTATTCCCAGATGTAAGTTTAAAAGCTAGCAATTCACCCCGCCCCGCTTGCGGCACGAGCCGAAGGCGACCTCATTTATAATTAAATGAAGTTTAAAACCATAATGCCAACCAACAGAATTTTTCCCCCATCCAACTAACCCCTCAAAAACTCGGTGAGATTTGCTGCGACAAGGATGACAAACAGTAATTGGAGTAGAATCAATAAAACTAATGCCAGTGTTTTCTCCTTTGCGAGTATGCAAAAAACAACATAGTAACATCATCGACCAAGGCATTAATTCCACAAAACGATTATAACTAACTAATTGAGGAAAATCTGATTTCCAGTAGGGTAAAACAAGTCGGATATAAAATTCTTTAAAAGTTTTATATCCCGATGCATGAAAAGCAATTACTATTGTCATCACTTCACTTAGACTAAGACGAGAACGACACAATTTTTCTCCAAGGAATGATGTTAATTTAGGTTGGGATTCTGAGTATTTTTGAAAAGCTCGATAAAAATCATCTAGATCACAAAAAACTTTAACAATATCAATGCGAGAATTTATATCCATCACTAATAATCTCAGATAATTTCTAATAAAAATCGATTAATTAGAAGTATTATCCGGCCGCTTATATTGATATAAACATCTATTTTGTCTCCACCGCATTCAAACTAGAACGTATAGTTTGGCTATTTTGGGGGGCTATACCGATACGCCTTGCATATCGGTATAGCCCCATCTGCCTTGATTTCAGCTCTTTTTGTTTCGTCGAACTCACGTTTAATTAAGTTGATTTTTAATATGTTGATATAGTTGAACAGAGCGAATTATTTGATAGTGATTACATGGAACAATAACAGTTTTTACTTTAGCAAATTTATCCCAGTCGAGAGACAAAGATACTTTGTTATTTTCTCCAGCTCGGAAAAGGTTAATAGTCCCGGAATATTTTTGAGGTTGATATTGGGAAAATGCGATTAAATTGGTTTGATAAACTTGCCATAATTGTTCGATTTGTTCGGGGGGTAATATTTTTAATTGTTTGAATCGCTCCAATAGGTATTTTAATTTTTGTTGAGGTGGAATTGCTTGAATTTCTCCTAGGGATATATCCAGATCTAGATCTAATCGTCTGCTTAAATCTTCGCTTATTTCAAGTAAAAATTCACTTTGGTGTATTGATGCTGAAAAGTCGATCGTACTGGGAGCGTGACTATCTATTAAACTCAGATTGGCTATTTTTTCACCACGAGCAACTAATTGTTGTGCCATTTCTAATGCAATAACACCACCTAACGACCAACCTACGAGTTGATAAGGCCCTTGTTGCTGTACAGTTTTGATTGCTTCGAGATAACGGGTTGCCATCTCTTCAATTGTGGTTAGAGGTTGACAATCTTCGTCTAAACCAACCGATTGCAAGCCATACACGGGATATTCTTCTAAATGAGATGCTAAATCGCTGTAGCAGAAAACATGCCCCTCAATCGGGTGAATGCAGAATAATGGCAAGCGATTTCCTGTAGTTTTAATCGGGACTAATACCGAGTTAGATTGAATTGGCTCGGATTGGATCGCTCGAGCTAGTTGTGCGATGGTCGGGTTTTGAAACAGGCTAGTTAGAGGGACTTTTTTGCGATATTTTTGCTCGATTTGAGCCATTAAACCCACTGCTAGCAATGAATGCCCTCCGAGATCGAAGAAGCTATCTTGAACGCCAATTTTCTCTAGATTGAGAACTTGCGACCAAATTTGAGTCAGTTGTTTTTCTAAATCGTTGCGAGGTGCAAGATATTCTCTCTGGTTAATCGATTGGCGATCGGGTTTGGGTAATGCTGAGCGATCGATTTTTCCATTTGGAGTTAAAGGAAATGCTTCTAAGACCACAAACGCAGATGGAATTGCATATTCGGGTAATCTTAGTTTGAGGAAATTTCTGATATCTTGTTGTTTGTTGTTTGTTGTTCCTTCTAAAACTAAATAAGCGACCAATCTTTCATCTTTAGCTATTACTATTGCTTGTTGTATGTCGGGATGACCATTCAAGATAGATTCTATTTCTCCTAATTCGATGCGGAAACCTCTAATTTTTACTTGGTTGTCACTGCGACCTAGAAATTCAATATTTCCATCAGGTAAATATCTAGCTAGATCTCCTGTTTTATACAACCTTCCCCAAGGAGTATCGATAAATTTTTCTTTGGTTAAATTAGGTTGATTGAGATAACCTCTAGCAAGTTGTATCCCACCTATATACATTTGTCCAGTAATTCCGATCGCTACTGGTTGAAGTCGATCGTCTAATATATATATCTGCGTGTTGCTGAATGGTTTCCCGATCGGTACTAATTTTTGTTCATTTAAGTTATTCTCTTCTGTAGCTTCAAAATAACAACTGTCGATCGTTGCTTCGCTGACACCGTAAGAGTTGATGACGCGAGTATCTTTACCGCACAAGTTTTTCAATTCCTGATATTCTTTGATGTACCAACTATCCGATCCGACAGCTAGCAGTTTCATAAAACTCAGATCTTGCTTGGTTTGTCTGAGATATACCATGAGATTACGCGCTACAGCAGGTACGAATTCCGCGCAATCAATTTTTTCTTCTACCATTAGCTTGTATAGCTTCTGGGAGTCTAAAAGATATTCTTTTTGGCACAGTACCAATTTACCACCAGAACACAGTGCCCGAACTAAGTCTCCAGTAAAGACATCGAAAGAGAAACTAGCCATTTGTAAGTGAGTTTTGACGTTGTTTCTCAGTTTGTATGCTGTTTCCCATGCTAAGTAAGCATTGACCAAGCTGTTATGGGCGATCGCTACTCCTTTTGGCTTTCCTGTAGATCCAGATGTATAAATTACGTAGGCTAGATTATCTCCTGTAATTCTATTGTCAGGATTTTCTGGACTTTGTTTGGCGAGGATCTCTGTTTTCTCTTCTATATATATAGTGTTGAGGTCAACTCTTGAAGATAGTAAGGATCTTTTTGTCAGTAAAAGAGAGACATTTGCGTCTTCGAGCATATAAGTCAATCTTTCTGCTGGATAGTTGGGGTCTAATGGTAAATATGTACTGCCAGCTTTGAGAATGGCTAATATTGCTATAACTGTATCTAAGGATTTTTCTAAACAAACTCCGATCGTGCTTTCTTTTTCGGTAACTGCAAGTGATTGGAGATAATGCGCTAATTGATTGGCTTTAGCGTTTAATTCGTAATAAGTCAAACTGTTACCCTCGCAAACTACTGCGATATTGTTAGGGGTTTTGCTAACTTGTTCGGTAAATAGTTTTTCAATAGTTGAATGGTTCGATCTGACTGTTTTAGTTTGATTGAAATCAACTAATACTTTTTCTTTTTCTGCTGGGGAGAGTATATTGACACGATCGATTAGTTGCTGTTTATTTTCTAGGAATGAATCTAAGACTTGTAGAAAGTGTTGAATTGCTAGATTTTGCAACTGGCGATCGAAGATTTCGCAATTAAAATCGAAATCGATAATGTAGTTTTCCGAACAATTAAAGTCTCTTACCTGAATACTGAGGTTTTCTTTTCCATGTCCTAAATGAATCCAATCATGTTGGATTTCTGTATAGTGAGTATCGAAGAAGTTGGGATGAGAATATCCTTCGACGTGATAGTTAAAGGTAATGTCGTAGATATTTGTTTGCAGTCGAGAGTCGGTAATTACATATTGACCGTGACGCAAGGCTTCAAAAGTGCTTTTACCAATGCGATCGACTAGAGAAGATATAGTGTCGTTATCCTCGATATCTATTATTAAGGGAACTGCTTGCATAAAAGCGCCGATGGTCTTTTTAAAGCTTTTCAAGCGCCGATTTCGTAAAGGTATGCCAATGGAAAGTTTGCGGACATTGCTAATCTTATAAAGATATACGGCAAATATGGCGAGAAATGTATTGAATATATCTGCGTCTTTTCCTTCAGCTATTTCTTTGACTTGCTGGCTTTTTTCGATCCCTAATTCATGAGATATTCTGTTAACTTCTGTAGTTGGTGTTTTGCTGGGACGACCGTAAAAAGAGATAGACTCGAACTTATCGGCTAATTTCTCTTCCCAATAAGATTTCGATTTGATATATCTTGGGGAGTTTCTAAAAGAACGTTCGTAATCTAGATATTGTTTGAATTGGGGTAAGTTAAATTCAGCTTCTTCCTGGTTTTTTAAATAACTAGCATACAGATATGTCGTGTATTCGTAGATTAAAGCTAAGGAGAATCCATCGAGAGTAATCTGACTCAAACACAAATGCCAGATGTATTTATTGGCTGCTGTTTTGAGTAAGATGCAATCGAATAAACGCTCTTCTGGATCTAGAGGAATAGAGCCACGATCGCGGGACCATTCCATCGCTTTTTCGTGAGGATTTGCTGTTTGGGAAAAATCGATGCACTCTACTAAATAGGGGAAATCGTCGATTACTTTTTGCTGGGGAATGCCGTTATTTGCTGTAATTACTGTTCTTAAAGCATCGCTAGCATTAATGACTGTTTGGAAAGCTTTTTGAAAATATTCCAGGTCGATCTCGTTATAAATGTAAGAGACAAATAAATTATTGTATATAGGTTTATCTGGATATAATTCCTGTCCCAACCACATTAAAAGTTGATTTTGGGTCAAGTTAGAAAGTTGGTAAATTGTCGCTGTCTGTGATGAAATTGGCACCGACTTCTGCGACCAACCGCTTGCTAATAGAAGTTCTGTTAGATTTTGTTGCGGATTTTCAACGATCGCTTTTAATAACTTCTGGAAATTAGCCAAAATTTCGATTATTGTTTCCCGAGCGAATAAATCGGTGCTATATTCCAGATTTAAAGTTAATTTATCT
>JASJCW010000155.1 GCA_030065265.1 Prochloraceae cyanobacterium | reverse complement strand
CTCTGAAATAATCTCATCCTTGGTATTTTCAAAAAAACCTGTAGTTACCATTTGGCAGTTGGCGCGATCGGATGGAACTTTTTCGCATTCTAAAGTGTGTTTTTTGCCAAAAAAGAAAATCGCACTCAATCCCACTAAAATAAATAGAGTTCCAAAAACACTAAATAAGAAAGGCCGGGGGCTTTTATAGTGCAATTTTAGACTTGCGTCTGTTTTTTCAATAATTTTCACGTTCAATAATAGTTTTTTTATTTACTGTAATTTATATTACCAAACTATGGAATCTAGCGATCGCACTTATTATTAAATGTCAAAAAACTCTTCCCGAATCTACTGAAACCTGGAAAAATTGTCTTTAAAGTCTGCTGATTTTAGCAACTTACAAACTAAAAAAGCAGTTTTTAAAATTATTCAAAATAAAATTTTAATTTTTAAAATTTGTTTTGGGAAAGCAATTTTATATAATAGCTCGAGTTAGGCAATTTTCAGACAACGTAAAAATGAAATGGATAGTTAGAAAAGCGAAAGCTCTCTTAATAGCTCATTACGCTCATATGTTGGAATATCGAGCAGAAATATTTTTATGGGCATTAGCGGGATCTTTACCAATTATTTTGATGGGAGTTTGGATCGAAGCCTCCGATCGCGGCAATTTTGCCCTCAATTCTCTTGATTTTGCGCGTTATTTTTTCAGTGTCTTCTTAGTGAGACAATTTACTAATATTTGGGTAATTTGGGATTTTGAAAAAGAAGTAGTAGAAGGCAAATTATCTTTAAGACTGCTGCAACCTTTAGATCCTGCTTGGCATCACGTAGCTCGACATGTATCAGAAAAATTAACGCGAATACCTTTAGTTATCTTATTAATCGGCTTGTTTTTCTGGCTTTATCCAAAAGCAATTTGGTTGCCAAGTTTAAGCACTGTATTGCTTTGGATTTTAATAATTATAATTTCTTTTGCGTTGCGTTTTTTAATTCAATATACTTTTGCTATGTTTGCCTTTTGGACGGAAAGAGCGAGTGCAATTCTTCAATTTTGGCTGTTATTTTATATCTTTTTTTCCGGCTTAATTGCTCCTTTAGAAGTCTTTCCTAGTTTAATTCGCGAAATTGTTTTATGGACACCTTTTCCTTATTTTGTCTATTTTCCAGCAGCTTTATTAGTCGGTTTACCAGTGGATCTTACTCGAGCTTTACTAACGATGGTTGGATGGGGCTTAATTTTTTATCTGCTCAATCGTTGGTTGTGGAAACAAGGTTTAAAACAATATTCGGGAATGGGAGCTTAGTCTGGGGGAGTAGGGAGAGAAAGATTGTTTACTATCCACTACCCACCATTGACTGCTTAACTTGTAGCTTCTGCTGGTTTATTAGCGTGGTTATTTTGGCTTCTTGAATATTCAGGTGTATTTGCTTCGGCTTCGATCGGAGCAAATTCGATATGGTTTAATAAAGTAGTTACGAAAGCAAAAAGCAAGAAGGGTAAAGACAACACCAAAATTAGCCCGACAGTAGCTAAAGCGTAAATTTCGCGGGTGCTACTCCACAAAGCCAATGCAGTTGCGAGAGTGAGGAAAATAACAAACAACCAAACAAAAATCTGCCCGTAGATATCGCCAAAAGTCAAGGTGCAAATCATGCGGTATTTCTTAAATTCTTTATTCATTAATTTTGCCTTAATTAAATATTGGATATTTTTTAAGGTTAAGGCGATCGCCTGCGGATCTGGTTCATATAAATACTTTTTTTTAAAAAATCAGTAACATTACTTTACATTTTAAATTCAGATTTTCATTTTTAAGGTTGAACGCAAACAAAGACTTTCATAATAACGATTTACAATATCTAAAATCAGTCTAAATGCTTACATTTTTGCGATCGCGACCGATCTAAATTCAAAGCCCCAGCAAAAAATAAGAAACTTTACCAATCATTTAAATATGTCGACCAATTTAACTCAAAATATCACTTTGATTTTAGAAAATTCCAAATAGTATTCAATTTTCATTTATTATCAAATTCATTCTATTCTTATCAGCAGGATTGTCCGCCCACAAAAAAGCAATATGAGGGTAAATAGTGGTTTTTTTCAAAATACTCTTTAATGTTTATTTTATAAACAGTCTCTTACAATTGTTTTATTGTTACGATCTAATCTACTCAAAATTCTATGTCGAATTCGATTGCTATTATTGGTGCGGGGCCTGGTGGTTTGGCTACGGCTATAAGGCTAGCTGGTCAAGGATATGATGTAGAAATCTTTGAAGCAAGCGATCGCGCTGGCGGTCGAATGAGAGGATTTAAAAACGGGCCTTATGAATTCGATACCGGCCCGACAATTCTCCAACTACCGCGATTGTACGACCAACTATTTGCCGAGTCGGGACTAAATCGATCGGATTATATTACTTTCAAACAACTCGAACCTTTCAACAGAGTCCATTTTTGGGATAATACTCACATCGATCTAAGCTCGGATTTGAAAGCGTTTAAGAGCGAACTGGCAAAATTTCGCAGCGATTTGCCCGCAGCTTTCGATCTTTGGTATGCCGAACACGATCGCAAAAACGAACTTTATTACAAATCATACTTAGGATCTCCCGTGCGCTCCTTATTGGGATATTTGCGTCCTCGAGAGATTTTCAAAGCTTTACAATTTCGACCCTGGGAAACCTTATACCAAAATTTTTGGAACTTTTTTAAAGACGAGCGACTAGTGTATGCTTTGAGCTACCCTGCCAAATATTTAGGTACGCACCCCACCATCAGCCCGAGCGTATTTAGTCTAATTCCTTATCTAGAATTTCAAGATGGAGTCTGGCATCCTGAAGGTGGTTTCCGCAATTTAGCATCCTCCCTCGCTCGTGCGGCCAAAGATTTAGGAGTAAAAATCCACCTCAATTGTCCTGTCGAAAAAGTGTGGATTGAAAACAAATCTGTTCGCGGTCTGATATTAACAAACGAAGAACGTTTTCAAGCCGATGGTGTCGTCGTCAATGCCGATTTTGCCTATGCTATGGAAAATCTTATTCCCGAGTGCGATCGGGGTGTATATACGAACGAGAAACTTAATAAGATGAAATTTTCTTGTTCTACATTTATGCTTTACTTGGGAATTAACCGCCGCTATGAAGACTTACCGCACCATCAAATCTATCTTTCCGAACATATTCGCCGTCTAGAAAAACCCTGGCTTGATGATTCAGCATTAGACGAAGAAAACCCTTCTTTCTACGTCTGCAATCCGACGATTATCGATCCTAGCAATGCTCCTAAAGGTCACAGCACTTTGTTTGTATTAGTACCCATCCCTAACACCAGTTTTAACGTTGATTGGGAAAATAAACAAAAATCCTATCGAGATTTTATTGTTAAACGATTATCAGTTCTGGGTTATGAAAACCTTGAAAATAGTATCGTGACTGAAAATTGCTACACTGCAAACACCTGGCAAGATGATTACCGCGTTTTTCGTGGTGCTGTCTTTAACTTAAGCCACAATTGGACTCAACTAGGCCCGTTCCGTCCCCCGATTCGATCGCGCAATACTCGCGGTTTATATTGGATTGGTGGTGCAGTTCATCCTGGTAGCGGACTAATTACCATTTTAGAAGCTGCTCGTAGTGCTGCGTTTTTTATTAAAAAAGATCTTTAAAATCTAAAATTAAGGCTTCCTCACAGAAAACAGCCGGGCAATTATTTTTATGGCAAACCACCGATCTGAATTTTCGATCGCTTTTTCCTTCTAGAGTGCAGCCGCAGTTGATACCGTTTCTATTTAAAATTGCTACAGTCAGAGGTCAGGGGTCAGTCGGTCTAGGTAGTAGGTCAGATAAGGCTTTGCCCGATCTCAGCTTTTAGCGTTATCTGTAGCCCGATTTTTCAGAAATGGTGTTACCTACTAACTACAGTTAATCGCTAGGTAATTTACAAAACTTTTTTTGCCTCTTGCCTGTCTTGGTGAGCGTTCCCTTGCGCGTTAGCCTCGCGCGGGGTCTCACCGCTCTTGCCTCTTGCCTCTTGCCTTCTGCAAACGAAAATTGTAATTAATAGAGCGAATAACTATACTAACTATTTTCTGCTGTGACAATTAGTGTCCTAATCTATAGTTCAGTTGCTATAACTTCGACTTGGTATCGCTGTTTTAAATTTTCACTTAGTCATTGTGAACTTATAAAAAAATGTCTATTGCTTGACAAGGAAACTTGCTATTATCAAAATCAACAAGACTAAAAGTGCCAAAATTGCTATTTTGGCTCGAGTATCGACTAAAATCGAGCTAAAAAATTAAGCTTTTATTGGAATTTTTATTCTTGCTAGGTACTTTTAAAACTTGACAAAAGATTTTGTTTACTTATTAAAGGAGATTTGATTCCCAATGAGTGATGACGATCGCGATTTTGAAGAACGCCAGGAAAGAGCCAGCGATATTCGTGAGTTAATATCTGAAGATGCCGAAGATTCCTTTATCACTTCCCTACCGCCAACGAACGGAGACGAACAAAAGTTTAGACAGATCGGATTTGAAGGTTTTGCTTCTTTTACTAAAGCTTTAAGCCATAACTTAATTGGTTTAGTTGAAAAAACTTCATTTGAATCACTCTTAACAGCAATTCAAAAAGGCACGCAAATAGGCTTCGAGCAAGTCCAACTTGGTGGAGGCATACGCAAACTTGTCAATCCACTCAATGCTTATTCATTTCAGTTAATTGGTGACGACTCTAATGGGGCGAGGATGGCATCAGCTCCAAGTTTTGCCAGTCGCAATACTGCTGTAGATATGGTCGAAAGATACTGGATGGCTTTGTCTCGAGATATTCCTTTCGATCGATACGATGAAAACCCCTTAATTGCTGAGGCTTGTGAAGATTTAAATCAATTAGGATTCGAGCAAGAATTTGGATTTACATGCACCCCAAATACTATTTTTCGAGGCTCATACGATGGTTGTGATGTCGGGCCTCATGTTTCGCAATTTTTATTGCAAAATTTTCAGTTTGGGAATCAACCGATCGCTCAGTTACAAAACTATCCAAGAGAAAATCTTGACTATTTGACTGATATTGACACTTGGAAACAAGTTAATAATGGAGACATCGATCCGACTGATTCCGATACTATTGAGGGTACGCGCCATATTATTACCTTAAGGGATGCAGGACAATGGGTACATATTGATTTACCTTTTCAATCCGGTCTCTGGGCTACTCTTATTCTTTTCCAACTCAATGCCAAAATATCCAATACTAGTCCTTATGCAAACGGACAAATCAACACTTCCGAGGCATTTGGTAGTTTTGGTGCTCCAGATATTGGCATTCAAAGCGGACTAGCTGCAGTTTACGGTCTAAAACACGCTTGGTTTCAAAAATGGTGCGTTCATCGGCGTTTGCGACCAGAAGTTTACGCTCAGCGTTTAGAGCTTTTCCGACGGGGAGACTTAGGCAATTCACCCGATCGCCCTTTCGATGACCAACTATTTAACCAACTTTTTGGCGAAGGGGCACAAGTATGGCGTGAAACTCGAGTCCTCGATCGCATCTTTGAATACAACCAACAGCAAAACTCAACATATAATCGCGGCGATCGCAATGGTACTTGGTTATTACCGATCGCTTTTCCAGAAGGTTCTCCAACTCATCCTGCGTATCCAGGTGGACATTCGGCTTTTATTGCTGCTGCTGCAACTATTCTTAAAGCCTTTTTTGCCGATGAAGTTTTTCCCGAGCCAAAAATCCCCATTTCTAACGGTCAGCAATTAGACAATTATGTTGGCCCGACTTTAACCGTGCATGGAGAGCTAAATAAATTGATCGCTAATATTACTTTATTTCGGGATGGAGCTGGAATGCATTGGCGTACGGATGGAACAGCATTAGGCCCGAATAATTCTTACGATCGTTCTCCAACTGGTCTAGAAACCGGAGGTAATTTACTTGGTGAAAAAATGGCGGTAAGTATGCTGCGAGATGTTAAACGGACTTATAGAGAAGTAGTCGGAAGTTTTGAGTTTCAAAGTATTAGTGGCAAGAAAATCTCAATTTGAAATTATTAAAGATTTTCAACTAAAACAATCCCTCAATTGAGACAGTTCAAGGATATGAAATTAGTCCGCTCGGACTATTAATTAATCATTAAAGAATTGATATCAAATGAAAAATCAACGTATTCAGAAAATAATCAGTGTTTTGCTTTTGATTTTGATTTTTAGTCTCTGTCAAAATCCACTGCCAGTTCAAGCACAATCTTCCCCTTCTCCCCGAACAGTTTTTGTGCATCTTTTTGAGTGGCAATGGACGGATATTGCTCAAGAATGTGAAAATCATCTCGGGCCCAAAGGATATGCTGCAGTGCAAATATCTCCTCCTAACGAACATGCATTAATCTCAGATCGAGGCTTCCCATGGTGGCAAAGATATCAACCAGTAAGTTACAGTCTTGAAAATAGTCGTAGCGGTACTATTGATGAACTTGAAGATATGATTAGTAGATGTCAAGCTGTCGGAGTTGATATTTATGCCGATGCCGTAATTAATCATATGATTGGTGGAGATAGTGCTATAGGTAGTAATGGTTCAAACGTCACAAAATACGATTATCCACAAGTGCCATATGGTGTTTTAGATTTTCATATAGATAGTGTAGATTTTCCCGAGTTTTGCGATCGCAATATCAAAAATAGCGATTATTTGCTTAACCCTTCTAATGCAGTCAGACGTTGTGAGTTGGTTGGCTTAGCCGATCTAAATACAACTCAAGATAATGTTAGGGAAACAATTGCGAACTATTTAATCTCTTTGGCCAATTTGGGAATCAAAGGATTTAGAATAGATGCCGCAAAGCATATGAATCCAGAAGATATTAACAATATCATCCAAAGAGTCAACGAGCAAATCGATCCAGATCCTTATTTTTTTCTTGAAGTTATCGATCCTGGCAACGAAGCAATCAAAGATGATGATTATTTCTGGGTCAATCAAGGTCAGGCTGATATAACCGAATTTAAGTATGGCAAAAAAGTCGGCAAAAAGTTTCTCAATGCTTTTTACAATGACAATAGCGGTAGAAGTGAAAATATCTCCGAACTTAAAACCTTGGGCCCGTCTTGGGATTTAATGGATAGTACCAAAGCAGTCATTTTTACAGATAACCACGACGAACAACGCAAAGAAAACCCACCTTACGTCACTTATAAAAATGGAACATTATACGATTTAATTAACGTTTTTATGCTGGGATGGCCTTATGGGTATCCTAAAGTTATGTCCAGTTATGAGTTTGGTCGTTTCGATCAAGGGCCTCCTTCAGATGGCCTGGGTAATACCAATAATATTTATTCAAATAACAGTGACAATCCTAACTGTTTTAACGAATGGAAGTGCGAACATCGTTGGCGACCAATCTCGAATATGGTAGCTTTTCGCAACTATACTCAACCTAATTTTTTTGTCACTGATTGGTGGGATAACGGATTTAATCAAATTGCTTTTGGCAGAGGCGATCGCGGCTTTGTGGTCATCAATCGTCAAGAAGGCCCGGACTTATCCCGTGATTTTGAAACCAGTCTACCAGCAGGAAAATATTGTAATGTGATTCAATTTGATTACGACCCCGATGCCAAAACTTGTACCGGAGATCCTATTGATGTTGATGCCAATGGACGTGCTAGGATTACACTTTCACCATTTACTGCTGCCGCAATTTATGGTGATGCGATCGTTCCCTAATCTCTTCTTTAACATTTCCTACTAACTAAACGATCGATCTCAATATTTCACTGAATTTTGGTTGCAGTCTAGCTCGATCTCGATCGCTATGTTTGCTCTAAATTAATATTTCCGATTTCCGATCGTTCCTCATTCGAGGTAGGATGTTTTGTGGTAATTCGCCGAACCTAGCGATCGACTGAGTAAGGTTTAACTTTTAACTTAGTCACAATCGTTATGACTATGATATAGTGAAAAAAGTTAATTAAAAATTAAACAGCAATTAACACCTGTTTATCAAAAGGCGAACCCAGAATCTCATAAATATCGAGGTAATGGGGCATTTTACCCGAAAAAGTTCATAAAAATAAGGAGAATCACCCCATGAGTAATCCAGCAGAAGGATGCTTGAGAGTAGGACAAAAAGCTCCAGATTTTACAGCAACAGCTGTATTGGATCAAGAATTTAAGACGATTAAATTATCCGACTTTAAGGGTAAATACGTAGTCTTATTCTTTTATCCTCTGGACTTCACCTTTGTCTGTCCGACTGAGATTACAGCATTCAGCGATCGCTACTCAGAATTTAAAGACCTTGAAACTGAGGTTTTAGGAGTTTCTGTAGACAGTGAATTTTCTCACCTAGCATGGATTCAAACCGATCGCAAAGAAGGTGGAGTAGGAGACGTAGCTTATCCGTTAGTTTCCGATATTAAAAAAGAAATTAGCACCGCTTACAACGTCTTAGATCCCGACGCGGGGGTTGCTTTACGCGGATTGTTTATCATTGATAAAGAAGGAGTAATCCAACACTCAACGATTAATAACCTTTCTTTCGGTCGCAGCGTTGACGAAACTTTAAGAACCCTCAAAGCGATCAGATACGTACAAACTCATCCCGATGAAGTTTGTCCTGCTGGTTGGCAAGAAGGAGACAAAACAATGAATCCAGATCCAGTCAAATCTAAAGTCTTCTTCGCGGCTGTAGACTAGATTTACCAACGACTCATTTGAAACTTTCACCCCGACATTAGGTTAGAACCATTGTTGGGGTTACTATTTATCTAGGAAGTTATTTGCGATCGCGTATGCTGAATTTTTTTAAAGATCTGGGATTATTACTCTTCAACGGGCGTTTTTGGCGCAATTTCTTGCCAATTCCGGCAAAAAGTAAGTTAGCTTTGGGAAACACTGTGCCGAACTTCAAGCTAACCGACATAACGAATAACGCGGAAATCGAACTGTCAAATTACCAAGGCGATCGACCCGTAATCCTTGCTTTTACTCGTATTTTTACAGAAAAACACTATTGTCCTTTGTGCAAGCCCCACATCAAAGAACTAAACGACAATTACGACAACTTTAAAAGCAAAGGCATTGAATTATTAATGATTACCAGTATCGATGCCGAACAATGCCAAAAAGCTATTTCCGATCTGGGTTTAAAGATGCCTTTATTGAGCGATCCTGACTGTGAAGTATTTAAAAGCTACAAAGTCGGCCAAGCTTTAGGCGCGCCCCTATCGGGACAATTCGTCCTCGATCGAGAAGGAAAATTACAATACAAACATTTATTCTCTTTCCTTTCTCCGAATGCTAGCAGCGAAAAATTGCAATCGATACTCGAACCGGCCAGTTAAAATTACAATCTTACCTGCTTGAGATGGCTGCGGGGGTTATAAGTGCGATTAGCGTGAATTTTTTCGTAATATTCTCGTTCGATCGCGCTAACATCTTGAGGAATTGCGATCGCAATCTTTGCTAACAAGTCGCCCCGCTTGCCTTGAGGAATCGGCCAGCCTTTACCTCGCAATCGTAAAGATTGACCTGCACGAATCCCCGCAGGGACTTTCATCGTCACGATCCCGTCGGGAGTCGGTACTTCGATCGAAGCACCTAAAACGGCTTCGTCTGGGGCGATCGGCACTTCAATAACTAAATTATCTCCTTCAAACTGAAAATGAGGGTGAGAATCTAATTCGACATTGAGATAAAGATCGCCTCTTTGTTGGTTGTAAGGATTGTACTGGCCTTTACCTCGCAATCTTAATCTACTACCAGATTTCGCTCCAGCAGGAATGCGAACGTCGATTTTTTCTTCTCCGAGATAGAGGATTTTTTGCACTCCCCGATAAGCTTCAGAAAAGCTCAAACGAATTTTAGCTTCGCGATCGCCTGCAGTTGCAGTTTGCGCTCCAAATCCTTCGCTAAAACCGCTACTACTGTAAGCAGTTTGTCCCCCAGGAGTATAACCGTAACTTTGGCTTTTGGGATCGCCAGTAGTTGAAAAACGACCTAGCAATTCGTTAATGAACTGTTCAAAATTGTCGTACTGGCCGAAATCAAAATTAGCCGAATCTGCAGAACTAGTTCTGGTGCTGTAAGCAGGCCCCGATCCGGCTTTTTGCCAATATTGACCGAATCGATCGTATTTTTTCCGTTTTTCAGCATCTCCTAACACTTCGTAAGCTTCGCTAATTTCTTTAAAACGAGCTTCAGCTTGCTTGTTACCGGGATTGCGATCGGGGTGATACTTGAGGGCTAATTTGCGAAAACTTTTTTTGATTTCCTCAGCACTAGCCGTCTTGCTTACCCCCAAAATAGAATAGTAATCTTTGAAGTCAGTTGAAGCCATTATCTAAAATTCTCCTTGTCCATCGCTCGCTAATTGACTGTTTCAGAAATAATATTTTTATATCTATAAATCGGGTTTAACTATTAAAAATTAGTAATTTTTTTGAGAATTTACCCCATTAATAAAAATAACAAAACAGTCAAGTTTGAGGAGTTCGGTTCTTACTCACCGAGGCGATCGCGATTTCCGTACCAGTCCTGATTTGTATTGACTTTTTTATTCTTTTATGTTAATTGTCTCTACAATTTGACAAACTAATTTTTCCAGTTCAAGGAACACTTTGAAGGATCGCTTTATAAAAATTTCGTCTATTTAGCAAGTTTAAATTGTTCTGGTTGATAAACACCTATTTCTATAGCAGAAGGCAGAAGGCAGAGGGATTATGCTTAAGATTTAGGGCTTAAGCCTCTCTTAAATGTCCTAACCAAAACTTGTACTGCTATAGATACAAATTGAACAAAAAAAGGGACATAATTAAAGCCCCTTAAATTAACATTTTCAAAAATCAAAAATTTACTGATTATTTAAATCACAGTATTATCGGGAATTGTCGAATTTTTAAGAACGACAACAATACC
>JASJCW010000154.1 GCA_030065265.1 Prochloraceae cyanobacterium | reverse complement strand
CATCTCGAACTCGAAAGTGAAACGTTGTTGCGGCCAAGATACTTGTTGGGTAGCCAACTGGGAAAATAGCTCAGTGCCAGGATCTTTTCTTTAATCTAGCCTTCTTGCTCTTTCATAGTAAGAAGGCTAGATTATTTTAGTTAGAGTTAATAATATTTAACCAGTAAAAAAAATCTGAGGTGAATATTATATGCAATGAACAATCAATTACCAGTGTTACTCAAACAAGTTAGATTATTAGACCCGGTTGAGAATACAGATAAAATTGTCGATTTTTTAATTGTTAATTCTCAAATTCAAGCAATTGGGGCAGATTTAATAGATTTGCCAAATGAAATAGAGGTATTCAATAGTCAAGGACTAGTGCTGGGAACGGGATTAGTAGATCTTTACAGTCATAGCGCAGATCCGGGAAACGAACAAAAAGAAACTATACAAAGTTTATCAGCAGCAGGTGCAGCAGGAGGCTTTACTCGCTTAACAATTTTACCCGATACATCTCCTGCTATTGATAATTCAGCCGTATTAGCATCTCTTTTAAACGATCGCTTACGAAATCGCAACTCTTATCCATCTCCTCACCTTCATTTTTGGGGTGCATTGAGTGTCGGGATCGAAGGTCAAAAGATGACGGAAATAGCCGAACTAGTTTCAGCAGGAGTAATTGGATTTACTGATGGATATCCAATCGAAAATCTCGGTTTTTTACGACAAGTATTAGAATATCTCAAACCTTTCAACAAACCAGTAGCATTATTTAGTGTTAACAACGATTTAAAAGGTAATGGAACGATTAGAGAGGGAAAAACCGCAATTTCTGCTGGTTTACTAGGCGATCCTGGAGTTTCAGAAGCAGCAGCTATAGCTGCTATGTTAGAACTTGTAGATGCAATTGGTACGCCAGTTCATGTTATGCGAATCTCTACTGCTCGAGGTGTAGAACTGATTGCTAAAGCTAAAGCTAGGGGACTTCCAATTACAGCTAGTACGACTTGGATGCATTTACTCCTTAGTAGCGATCGCATCATCGAAAACTACGACCCTAATTTACGTTTAGATCCTCCTTTGGGCGATCGCACTGACGTTCAAGCTTTAATTCAAGGAATCAAACAGGGGACTATTGATGCGATCGCAGTAGATCATCATCCTCATACTTATGAAGAGAAAACCGTAGCTTTTGCTGAAGCTCCACCGGGGGTAATTGGTTTAGAGTTAGCTTTACCTTTGTTGTGGCAAGAATTAGTGGTTAAAGAAGAATTAACAGCTTTAGAATTGTGGCGTGCTTTGAGTATAGGGCCTCAATTATGTTTGCATCAAACACCCAAACAACTAACTTGTGGAGAGAATGCTGAATTAACTTTATTCGATCCCAACCTTAAATGGAAAGTTAACCGGAATAATCTTAAATCTCTTTCTGCTAATACTCCTTGGTTTGAACGAGAAATAACCGGACGTGTCATTAGAATCTGGAATTCTTGAAATCTAACCACCACCAACAATAGTTACTATTTCTAATCGATCGCCGTGATTAAGTTCAGTTTGCGGCCAATATTGTTTATGAAGAATTTCGCCATTATATTCTATTGCAATTAAACGAAGGTTAAATCCGAGATTTTCAAGAAGATCTGGCAATTTAGTTTCTATTGCACAATTGTAGCCTTCACCGTTAATAGTAATATCGATCGCGTCTTTGGTGTTAAACATTAGACTCTAAAATTTTTGTTCAAAATTGCGATAATTTCGGTTTGTGTGTAGTTGAGACAGTAGATACTGGGTTACTCTAGTAGGCTCTTCTGCTTGCATGATAGCGCGAACCACAGCTATTCGCTCTGCCCCTGTTGCCAAAACATCGTTGACATTATTAGTGTCGATTCCACCAATAGCAAACCAAGGAACAGGGCAATTTTTCATTACGTAGTGTAAATAATCGATTTCAGTAGGATTTTTGCCTGGTTTAGTTGGTGTTGCATATATCGGCCCCACCCCAATATAATCTGCACCTTGGGAGATCGCTATTTGCATTTCTTCAATATTGGTTGTAGAACAACCAATGATTTTTGAAGATCCCAAAATTTTTCTTGCCAAACTAATTTTAAAATCTTGCTGCCCTAAGTGAACTCCATCAGCGTTAACAGCTATTGCAATATCTACTCGATCGTTTACAATAAATAGTGCTTGATATTCATGACATAATTGGCATAACTTTTCCGCATTAGCTAGTCTCACCGAATCATCTGAGTGCTTATCTCGATACTGAACGAGGGTTAACCCTCCTTTTAAAGCAGCTTCGACAGTGGAAATTAATTGGTCTGAATCTGAGGTGACTAAATAGAGTAAAGATCTTTCAAGCTGTTGATGGGATCGGTAAGCAAAGAGATCTGTTTCAAGGATATAAACTTGATAGCGCATTTGTTTGCATGATTTTGCCATCTCTTGTCGATCTAGCTTGCCGTATTCTTCTAAAACCCTTAATGCTTCTTCAACGCGACATATATTAGCTTGCAAAAGAGATTCTATACTACTGCGATATTCTTCTTGGGGATGAGATAGATCGGTACCGGGATCGTTTGTAGTATCTCTTGCGATTCTAAGGTCTAAAGTATGCCAACGGGCCAATTCTTGCCTTATTTGTTTGCATCGCTCTGACAAATCCCGATCTTCCAAACCAAATCTACACCATTCCTCAATAATCCTCATTCCTTCCCTAGCTCGATCTAAATTAGCATCTAAAATGCGTTCGATTACTCTAGTTTGGTGGTTCATTTGGCTGGATCGCTCTACCATAAAATTAAACAATACAATCTATTATCTATATACAATTAATTCATTTTTACTAGATATCGTTTGAGAAAACTTTCTAAAGATTCCATTTCGATCCCATATACAGATTCTAAGTTAGCAATTTCTTCTGAAGTACAAAAAAATTCATTAGCTAGTAGAGTTCTGACCGTTCCTAGACTATCTTGTAATTGAGAATCAAAGATTCCCAAACCAGCTCGCAAAGCATCTAAAACAAACAAGGGAGCATTAACTATAGTAGGTTCTAACTTAAATATACGTCCAAAAATCCCAGGTATGTCCTCTCTTTTGAGCAGATCCGGCCCTCCTACTGGAAAAATCTGATTTTTTGCTGCTGCTATATCTACCGAATCGATCGCAATTTTAGCTAAATCGTCTGTGCTGACGATCGAGAGACGATTGTTCGGATTTCCAATTAACAAATATAGTCCTCGAGTATCTCGAAATCTTTCGGCTAAAGGTAAAAGATTATTGGCAAATCCAGCGGGTCTTAAGATAGTGTAATTCAGTCCGCTGCGAAGGAGATATTTCTCAACTTCTTTTTTGGCTTTAAAAGTGGGATCGTTTAAATTTTCTCGGTCTACTCCAAGAACGGAAATATAAACAAAATGTTCGATCTTATTTGCTTTAGCGCGATCGATTAATTCTATATTCGCTCGATAATCGATCGCAAAAGGATTGCCAGGATAACCGTGAGTGCTAATAATATACTTAACTCCATCAACAGCACGATTAATATCTTTATCTATTTGCAAGTCACCAACAAATATTTGAGATCCTCTCAGTTCTAATTCTCGGTAATTAGAACTCAGTCTGACAAAAGCTCTTACGGGTGTATCCCTCTGTGTTAATAATCTGACAATTCTACGTCCGAGAGAGCCAGTAGCACCAGTTACCAAAAACATTATTATTAAACAACGACTCGATCGCCGTCTATATATCGATCTAAAGTATAATTTTATCGAACTTTCGTCGCAAATTGTTTAATCTCTCTCCTCAATTGGTTTTTATCTGTGAGAGAGCATCGAGCATTTTAAAAACAGATGATGGAATAACCGAGATTCAAATCACCAATCTTCTAGGGGATCGGGAATACTTTGAGAATATTCTCTTTTTTGACGATATTTTCGTTTTTTTGACTTGGGCTGTCTTGATTTTTGTCCTTGCCATAAGAGGGGCAATACTGGTGCAAAGATTACGCCAATACCGAAACAAAATGCAAGCATAACCCCGAGGGGCAATTGAATTGATTCGAGTTTAACCAATTCAAAGATAGATAATTTCAAGGACACACTAGTATAATTCTGAACGGAGAAAACTGCAATTGTGCCGATCCAGAATGCAAAAATAGTCGAGGTTAAAAAATTAGTAAATTTCATCGCTTTGTTTGAAAATCATCAAAGGTCTCGAAATAATCTTGTTGGTTCGAGTTCGGGCTTTGCGACCGGTTATAGGATAGTTTATTGAATCAAAGTTTTTAAGATCCAACCAATAATAATTCCTGCTCCACCAAAACGTAATGCTTGCCAAAAGGGTTCGACTAAATCTTTCCATTTAAGCAAGCGACTCTCTAAATTCCGTTCTATGGTTTCTAATTCTTGTTCGATGAGTGTCAACTCAGTTTTAATTTGCTCTTTAGTGTTATTATTTTTTTGTTGTTGCTTTAATTTTTTTTGCTTTTGTTGGAGGAGATCGCGAGTTTGACTGTCTTCTTTGATTTTAACTATCCTTTGTTTTAGAGCTGCAAGCGATCGCTCTACTTTTAGCAGTCCTAGTTCGAGATCGTTTTCGTTATCTTCTAGCGGTTCTGAATTTGGAGCAGACATAATATGTTGAGTATATTAGTTAATAAACGCTTCTCTAAAAATATCAATTTTTTCCAACTTATAAAAAAGTTTTGAATCTTTATGTCTGAATTGCAAAATCCCACTTCTTCAGAACTGCTCGAACAGGTTAGCACGATTGAATTGGCTCGAGAATTAGCTCACCGTCTCGGAATTTCACCTGCTGAGTGGCATCAACTAAAGGCAAACCGCAAAGCACAAGCAAGTCAACAAGCAGCAGCAGCGTTAGTTTTTTTGCTTAAAGATCGACCTGAAGAAGCTTTAATGCATCTCGATCGCGCTTCTAAGTGGCTCGATCGCTCGATCTCTGCCCCTCCTTGTCCTACTCACGGTAACGCTCGAAAGTGAGTTTAAATCAAGATCGGTCGATTGTTTGATGATTTTGGATTAATTTTTTTACAAAGACTTAGTTGAGTTCCTGTTTTATTCCAACGAACTTTGTCAAAAATTTGATGTAATATACACAATCCTCGGCCGCTCTCTGAATTTTCTGGTGGTAAGTCTAAATCAGGTAAGCGATCGCAGTTACAGTTGGGAACAAAACCACTTCCCTCATCGGAAATTACCCAAAAATATTTTTCTTCAATTGAAGAATATTCAACCATTACTGTTTTGCTAGGGTCTAACCTGTTACCGTGTTTGGCTGCATTTACTAGGGCTTCTTGGAGTCCTAGTCTTATCTCCGGTTGCCATTCTGATGGTATATTTGCTAGCAATAAATCTAAAACCGGATAAAGGTAGAGAGTAGAGGTAAAGCTTACAGTATTCCAATTATGTTTTTTAGGAAGTAGCGAAATAACCATCACTTAGGATCCTTATGCTTTTATGGCAATAGTTTAGTCAAGTTAGCCCGATTTTTACTTAAAATTCAGAGCTATTACTAATTGTTTTTGCGATCGGTGCGAGCTTCATTCTTATTTTGGTAACGATAACTAACAGCTATCATTTTTTTGTAATCTAAGTAATGTTTTTTAGAAGAACGTTCTTTAAAACGATCCGATCGGTTTTTAACTTTGCAAAGTTGATTTATTTTTATAGCAGAAGCTATTGGATATAAGTCGATCGAGTTTGAAGACTTTTTTACTTTAGATTTTATTTATTCTACTGAATCTGCATAAACCTATTATAGCGGAAATATTCGATCTAATTCCAATATAAAATCTAAGGATATATAGTTACTTTGTGCTTAATGTTCTTTTGTTTTATATCTTGTTTCCCTAACTACTTTTAAGCTTATAGTTATTAAATAAATTGCAGTCTTAGATAAGATATTATCACGATATTGCTCTCAAAAAAGCAATACATTCTACATGGGGGGTTTGGGGAAAAAAATCTATAGGTTGAACTAAACTTAACTGATACTTACCGTTACTTGTAAGTATTTTCAAGTCTCTAGCTAAAGTGGCAGGCTGACAGCTAATATAAACTAAATGAGGCGGTAAAGTTTCGAGTAGAGTCTCGATCGCACCTCGCTCGCATCCTTTACGAGGAGGATCGAGGATTATCAGATCGGGTTTGATTTTTAGGTCTGGCAAAATACTTTCTACTTTTCCTGTTTTAAAACTAACGTTACTGATATTGTTTAAATTAGCGTTTAATTTAGCTTGCTCGATCGCTTGTGGTTGTACTTCAATACCAATTGCTTTTGCCACTTTTTGTGCTAAAGGTAAAGTAAAAGTACCGATCCCGCAATAAGCATCAATTAATATTTCATTTCCTTTTAATTTGAGTCGATCGATTATTATTTTTAACAACTTTTCCGTTGTTTTTGTATTTATTTGAAAAAAAGTATCGGCACGAAGTTGAAATTCTAGATTAGCAAAGATTTCTCTTAAGTAATTTCTACCAGCTATACAGTAAGTTTCCGGGCCAAAAATTACGTTAGTTTTAGTTGGATTATAATTGAGATTAATTCCTACTAAATTGGGATATCGTTTTAACCAAACTTCAGCTAGTTCAACAAGACCTTCTAGTCTTTTGCTAGCACTGACCAAAGTGATTAACATTTCTCCGGTATTTTTACCAATACGAAGTGACAGATGACGCAACCGTCCCCGATGATTCTTTTCGTCATATACAGACCAACCTTGCTGCTGAATATCTTGTTTAATTTCTGCAAGTAGGGGATTTAAGCGAGGATCTTGAATCGGACATTGATTGAGGTTAACTATTTGATGCGAACCTTTACGATAGTAACCAGCTTGCAAGTTACCAGTAGCAGATCTACCGAGAGGATAAGTAGCTTTATTGCGATAAGCGATCGAATCGAAACTGGGAATAGTTGCTGCGACATTGGGATTGACAAAACCTCCAATTCTTCTGAGGCTTTGAAATACTGCTTCTGTTTTCGCAATTAATTGGCGATCGTAATTGACATGTTGCCACTGACAACCGCCACATTTATCGGCAACAATACATCTAGGACGAATGCGATCGCGCGATGGTCGTATTATTCGATCTAACTTAGCGTAAGCGTATTGAGGTTTAACATTCAGTAATCTAACTTTAACGAGATCTCCGGTCACAGTATTGGGAACGAAAACAACTTTTCCGCAATATTTGCCAACCCCGTCACCGGTATGATTGAGATCGCAAATTTCAATTTCAATTAAATTGCCTTGCTGCCATTGTGGAGCGTTTCGATCTAATAAATTTTCTTTTTTTGGCATATGTTTATTTGAAAATAGCCCGATCGCTTTTTTTTATAAATAGTATTTTGAAACAATTTTTAATTTTAAAGTAACTTGGAGGGCATTTTCTAGTATCTTTAAAGATCGATTAAATTGTTATTTTTACTATTTTTTTCTTAATTCAATTTTATCGAGCGTTATTATTTATCGATCCCAGTCTAGAACCTACAGCAATTAAATGTTGTCTGACTGTAGATTCAAATTGATATAGATAGGCTGCGGCAATTATCCAAACAAAAAAACGGGCGATCGGACTGTATATTGGCTGAGTAAATAGGGCCAATGCAAAATAAAACCAATAGAATAGACGACCTGTATTAGCGGGTTCGATAGTGGGCAGATCGCTGTTAAATGCGAGAAAAGGGCAAAAAGATAAGAAAATATCGCTCAGTAATAAAGATACTATAATTACCAGTAAACCATAAAAGCCTTCCCACCAACTCATGATACTGGGGAAAAATCCGTTAACTTTTTCCATTTCTGGCAAACGAATATCGGGAAAAAATCTATCTAAAAATAAGTGTAGATAGTGATGGGCAAAAGCAATAACGACAATCGGAACGATTAATAACAGTGGTGAGGATATTGTAGTTAAAATTGAGAAAATATAAGAAAAAGCTAAAAATATTAATTGAAATATCCAGACAATGAAGCTTTGGATAAAACCAGGAAGTAAGGAGAATAGTCTTAGTAAAAAATTCCAGATCGGAGCTAAAAAAGATAATAAAAAGACGATCGCAAAATAGAAAAATAAAAAGATTGCAGCAAATATTCCGTAAATTTGAGTTGCGATATTAGTTCCAATTGAAACGATTGCAGCTAATAATACAGCACTCATCCAAGAATTGAGAGTGGGAATCCAAGCCGGAAGATTTCTCATCTGTCTGTAAAACTATTTTATTGAATTAAAGATTTTATTTTCAAGTTTAATTATAAAAGCGATCGCAACAAAAAAGAGCAATTTAGAGAATAAACTTTGTCTCTAATTAGTAAAGGTAAAATTAAAAGTCCAGATTGCAAAAAAATAATTAAACTAAAAATTATGAAACCAGAAAAAATTACTGAAAGTCTTAAAGAAACCTTTGGCGATCGCGCCGTAGAAAAACCAAGTAGCGATACTTGGCAAGTAGATACGCAACAAATGCGCTTGTTAGTTATTCTCTCCCAAGATAGTAGTTGGTTGAGATTATTAGTGCCGATCGCACCAGCAACAGAAGCACAAGCTTTTTTATCCGAATTACTCGAAGCTAATTTCGATCGCACCCAAGAAGCACGCTATGCATTCAATCAAGGAGTATTATGGGCTGTTTTCATCCATAGTTTGACAGATTTAACCGAAGCAGATTTTAGCAGCGCGATCGCCACTTTAGTATCTTTGCGAGAAAAAGGTTTATCAGAATTATTTCAAAGCCAAATCGAGGGGCGCATTCGTCAAATTATCCAAGCGGCCAAACTGCAAGGACAAGATCTCGAAACTACTTTAAAGACGATCGAACGTCTCTATCATGAAGGAATGCTAGGAGGATTGCAACAAGATCCCGAAGAAAGAAAAAGATTTATCGAATCGTGGCAATATCAATTAAAGCGGTTGTGGCCAGAAATAGAACCAGATAATAGATAGGTCAGGAGTCAGGAGTAAATTATAGTTGAGGATTCTAACCACTAACTAAAATTATGCCGCTAAATTTAAGATTTTAATGAGGGTCTTAAACTCAAATCGAAGTCCAAAAATATTGGATTCAAACTTTTGACTTTTGACTTTTGACTTCGAGCGGAGCGAGTTAATGGATATTTTAGAAATTCTCAAACAAGATTATCAACAATTTCCCGAAAATCAGACATACAGTATTTACGCTGAGGATGTTTATTTTAAAGATCCTCTCAATCAATTTACGGGAGTCGATCGCTATAAACAAAATATAGATCTAATTGCGAGGTGGTTTGAAGATATTGACTTAGAAGTTCGCGATCTCAAGAAGGTAGAAGAGACCATTTACAGCGAATGGACTTTATATATGAATTCTCCTTTACCGTGGAAACCTCGTCTTGCAATACCAGGTAAGAGTGAATTAAAACTAAATTCAGATCGTCTGATTGTCTCCCATATCGATTATTGGGATATACCTCCATTTGAGGTTCTCAAACAGAATTTCTTCCCTCAGCAGGACAATAATCAAAGAAAATAAAGACTAATATAAGTAATGTAAACTTTTCTCATAAATCACTCGATCGCTCATGCGCGTAATTCTGATGACTGGTAAAGGAGGAGTTGGCAAAACCTCCGTTGCTGCTGCTACTGGCTTGCGTTGTGCCGAACTTGGCTATAAAACCTTAGTCTTAAGTACGGATCCAGCCCATTCTCTTGCCGATAGTTTTGACCTAGAATTAGGACACGAACCCGTCAAAGTGCGTCCTAACCTCTGGGGAGCTGAATTAGATGCCTTAATGGAGTTAGAAGGCAATTGGGGGGCTGTTAAACGCTATATTACCCAAGTTCTCCAAGCAAGAGGTCTAGAAGGGGTTCAAGCCGAAGAATTGGCAATTTTGCCGGGTATGGATGAAATCTTCGGTTTAGTAAGAATGAAACGTCATTACGATGAAGGTGATTTTGAGATCTTAATTATCGATTCTGCACCAACAGGAACGGCTTTGAGACTTTTAAGCATACCAGAAGTTGGCGGTTGGTACATGAGAAGGTTTTACAAACCATTACAAGGGATGTCGGTGGCTTTAAGACCTTTAGTAGAGCCTTTATTCAGACCGATCGCGGGTTTTTCTTTGCCAGATAAAGAAGTAATGGACGCTCCCTATGAATTTTACGAGCAAATCGAGCAGTTAGAAAAGGTTTTAACTGATAATACTAAAACTTCGGTTCGTCTGGTGACAAATCCAGAGAAAATGGTAATTAAAGAGTCTTTACGCGCTCATGCCTACTTAAGTTTGTATAATGTCGCGACAGATTTAGTAGTAGCAAATAGAATTATTCCCGACGAAGTAACCGATCCTTTCTTCCAAAGATGGAAGGAAAATCAGCAAATTTATAAAAAAGAAATTCACGATAATTTTCATCCTTTACCAGTTAAAGAAGTGCCACTTTATTCCGAAGAAATGTGCGGTTTAGCGGCTTTAGAAAGATTGAAAGATACCCTTTATTCTGGCGATGAAGATCCCTCTAAAGTGTATTACCAAGAAAATACTATTAAAGTAGTTCAAGATGGCAGAAATTACAGTTTAGAGTTGTATTTGCCAGGAATTAAAAAAGAGCAAATTCAATTAAATAAAACTGGGGACGAATTAAATATTAGAATTGGCAACCATCGTCGCAATTTGGTTTTACCACAATCTTTAGCGGCTTTAAATCCAAGTGGTGCGAAAATGGATGAGGATTATTTGAAAATTCGTTTTGGCGATCCGGTTAAGGTTTAAAAGGCAGAAAGAGCGATCGCAGTTAGATTTTTTTGTTTCCAAGCATTTGTAAGTAAAAGATTTGATAATTGTTAAACTGCAAATGCTTATTTTTTAATTATCTACTGGCAATATTTCAGCTAAATAAACTTTAGTTTTATAAACTAAATTAACCGTACCATCTTCTGCTACC
>JASJCW010000153.1 GCA_030065265.1 Prochloraceae cyanobacterium | reverse complement strand
CTGCATATCATTCATCTTTGCAAATCTCTTTCAAATCGCGGCCGCTGAATTGTCCTGAATTATTAATAATTCTCGTATTATCTAAGACTTTATAAATGCGAATCGTTTCTTTTGTTGGTTACGAAATAATCTAGAATTTTTTGCTGCCCATAAAAGTAATCGCGGTTATGTTTGGAGATAACTACAAGAACAAAAATTAAGTCAAAGCAATATCACACAAGCATTTTAGCTCAGATTTACAATTGATTCCCTAAAGTCCAGATAGTAAAGAACGAACGGTGCGGTTGTGGCATTTGTCAGAATAATACCAGAACTTTACAGAACTTTTTCCACAAACTGCTGAACTTTTCTGTAACGACAAACAAAAAAATTGACATTATCTTGAAATAGTCAGCGTTACACCGCCTGCTTGGTGCGCCCGACATATCTGAGGACACCTTAGATATGGCGCATCCGCTTTTACGAAAGTGCCTGCGGTGACCGGTGTTCCCCGGTCAATTAAAACACAAGGACTGCAAAGATCGTAAAAAACCTTCTCATTCGACAAAATCTTTATTTACCGTCATTTTAGAATCTCGACTGTAAAACCGATCTTCTGCAAAGTTTGCTAGCTTCGCTGCACTTGGTGTACGGAGCGTGTACCAGTTAAAACCACTATTTTGCCCTTAGATATAACATCCTTATTTTTATGCAAGTTGCCAACAATATCACAGAATTAATCGGTCGGACACCTTTGGTGCGTTTAAATCGTATTTATCAAACAGAAAAATGCGTCGCTCAACTGTTAATTAAGCTCGAAGGAATGAACCCCGCTTCCTCGATCAAAGACCGCATTGGTTTAAATATGATTGATGTGGCAGAGCAACAAGGATTAATTACTCCGGGCAAAACGATCCTAGTTGAAGCAACATCTGGAAACACTGGGATTGCTTTAGCTATGGTAGCCGCAGTTAAAGGCTACGAACTAATTTTAACCATGCCCGATACGATCGACTGGGGACACCAAGCCATGTTAAGAGCTTATGGAGCGCAGTTAGAGCTAACTCCGGGCTGTGAAGGCATGAGCGGCAGCATCCAAAGGGGTCAAGAACTGGTGCAAACTTTGCCCAATGCTCATATGTTGCAACAGTTTAATAACCCAGCAAATCCAGAAATTCATCGGCGCACTACTGCTGAAGAAATTTGGTCGGATACCGATGGCAATATCGATTGTTTGGTTGCAGGAGTCGGCACTGGGGGAACGATTACTGGGATAGGCGAAACGCTCAAACAACATAAACCGGAGTGTCAAGTAATTGCTGTCGAACCTGCTAGCAGCGCAGTTTTATCCGGCAAAATGCCCGGACACCATAAAATTCAAGGCCTCGGTGCGGGTTTTATTCCCGAAATACTTAAGTTCAATGCGATCGATGAAGTTATTGCAGTCAGCGATTCTGATGCTTATCTCTATGCGCGACGCATAGCTTGCCAAGAAGGGATTTTTTCGGGAATTTCTACCGGGGCGGTTTTATGTGCCGCGATCGAAGTAGCTAAAAGAAAAGAAAACGAAGGCAAAAATATTGTCTTGATTCAATCAAGTTTTGGGGAGCGTTATCTGAGCAATCCTCAAGGATGGCTATCTTGGGAAAGTTTTGATGATTGAGATTTTTCCCTTTTTGACATCAATAAACCTTTACGTCTCTGAGCGAGAAAAACATGAAAAAATATTTTTTAATTGAATCGAGAAATCCCTGGGATTCTCAACAAGTAGATCGCAACTATCAAATTGCTGCAGATTTAGCTAAAGCTGGTAACGAAGTTACCTTATTCATGGTGGAAAATGCCGTTTTAGCAACCCGATCGTCTGCCAAGACTAACGGATTAACCAATTTAAAACAAGTCAAATTATTAGCAGATGATTTTTCTCTTAAAGAAAGAGGAATAATGCCCTCAGAAATCTTTGCGGGTATTGAAGTGGCTAGTATTAATGCCGTTGTCGATGCGATGGCAAACAAACAAAAAATGATTTGGCTTTAAAAGGAGAAGATTAGAAATGAGTAATAAAACCCTCAGTTTTTTAATGATGGACGGGCCTTTCGAGCAGGCCAGAACCACCACATCTTTTCGCATCATTGCTGCGGCGATCGCGCGGGGTTATAATGTCAACGTTTTTGCCTACGAAGGAGCAGTTTCTCTTTCTTTTGCCAAACAAACCCCTCACGCTAACAGCATTCACGGCCATTCTTCGGAAGAGGAAAATCATCCCTTAACAAAGGATTGGATCGCTGCACTGATGAAAGAAGCAGAAGCAAAAGGCGGCAAACTCGACTGGATTAATTGCGGTTTGTGCGTTGACGAACGGGGCGTAACTGAAGCCATTGCTGGCTGTCGTCGCGGCGCACCTAAAGATTTTTGGCAGTGGGCAACCGAGTCCGATGCCACCCTCGTAATCGGTACTAAATAGAGAGGTTTTAAAATGAAAGCATTACAAATAGTTCAATCTGCTTATCGTTGTAACAGCGAAGAACAAGACGATCCGGTGATTTGGTTTGCTCTGGTTTTAAAAGGTGCGAATGCGGATGTCGATATCGTTCTCAGGGAAAATGCCGTTAATTATGCTATCTCAGATCAGAATGCTCCGCCGTTAAGTTTCGGTCAATGGCAACAAACTCAGCCGCCAAGAATCGATCGCGATTTGCAACAGGCTATCGATAAAGGCTTAAATGTCTATGTCGTTAACGAAGATGTTCGCGATCGCGGTATTTCCAAAGTTGAAATGCTCGACGGCATTAAATCAATCTCCCGTCAAGATCTTGCCAGTTTATTTGATAATTACGATCTAATTTGGCACTGGTAAAAAGATTTTAGGGTGTTGCATCTTTAAATTCGAGTTGGCACGAACGACGAACTACAAGAAAGAATTTTCAAATTCAGCAACGCCCTTTCTTCCCATTCTCGAGCAGATTACTATAACAATCCGATCTTAAAGCAGTTTGCGGCGATCGCGATCTATCACCCTGGCCTTGGCAGCAAGATCCTTGTAGGAGGGATCGAATGCAATTCCACTCCAACAAACTAAACGGGAACTAAATCGAGTAGCTTTGCTCCTAACGCGATCAGATTAGTCTGTTGAGCCTTGGTGATGCCAGTTATCCCCGTTATATTCGTTCCTTCATAGGGTTGTTTGGCTCTGAGTGTTTTAAAACACTGACCGGTATCGGGATTCCATAATTTGATAGTTTCATCGAGACTGCCGCTAACAAGGTATTTGCCTCGATGACTCCAACTGAGCGATCGCACCTCACTGCTATGTCCTCGCAATATTTGGCAGCATTGTCCGCTTGCTAAGTTCCAGAATCGAATCGTACCATCTTTGGAAGCACTGGCGAGAATTTGAGCTTCAGGATGCCAAGCAACCGAGCAAACCCAATCAGTATGTTCTGCAAAGGTATGGAGACATTCCCCAGTTTTGAGATTCCAAAGCTTAACGGTATTATCGTGGGAGCAACTAGCAAGAGTTTGCCCGTCAGGGCTAAAGTTGACTGAAGAAATCACTTTTACGTGTCCTTGAATCGATTTTAAGCATCGACCTGTAGAGCTGTCCCAAAGCTTGAGAATGCCGCCATGACAGCCGCTTGCGATGATATCTCCATCTCGATTCCAAGTAACGGCAGAAACGAGAACTTGGTGTTCTAAAGTCCTTTCGCACTCTCCTGTATAGTAATTCCAGATCTTTACGGTACTATCGGGTGAAGCACTGGCGATCGATCGTCCGTTGGGATGCCAGATTACGGAGAGAATCAGACTGCTATGTTCTTTGAAAGTGTTAAGACATTGCCCCGTAGTAACGTCCCACACTCTAACTGTTCCATCCTGAGAAGCACTAGCGAGTAAATCGCCATTGGGGCTAAAGACGATCGACCAAACTAAAGCTTTATGTCCTCGCAATGTTTTCAGACAATTTCCAGCATCAGCGGCCCAGAGACGAATCGTTCCATCTTGATGGGCAGAAGCTAATTGTTGAGAATTTTTACTGGCATTGACATCCCAGACCGCGCTCGTATGGCCTTGCCAAGTTGTCAAACAATCTCCCGCAGCCACGTCCCACAATTTAATGCTGCGATCGTCGCTACCGCTAGCAAGAGTCCTTCCGTCGGGACTGAAAGCAACCGACCAAACGTTACAGGCATGACCTTGGAGTATTTTAAGACATTTTCCCGTATCGGTTGCCCACAATCTCACTTTCCCATCTTGACAAGCACCTGCTAAGATTTTTCCATCGGGGCTGAATACCACCCGCCAAACTAGGTTGAAGTTACCCTGAATATTTTGAAGACATTTTCGGCTCGAAACATTCCAAAGTTCGATCTTACCGTCTTGAGAGCTACTAGCGAGGGTTTGTCCGTCGGGACTGAAAGCAACCGACCAAACTTTATCCTCACGCTCTGGTAAAGTCTCGAGCAATTTTCCTGAAATTGCATCCCAAAGCAAAATATTTTTGTCTCCGTCAGGACAAGCTAAAATTTTCCCGTCGGGACTCCAAGCAATTAAAGTAATTTGGGGGGCATTTCCTGGTAAAACTTTGAGACATTTTCCTGTCTGGCAATCCCAGAACCTCAAAGTACCATCGAAGCCAGCACTTGCCAACTTAGTGCCATCGGGACTCCAAGCTAAGCCATTAGCTACGTTATCGTGCTTGAAGTGGTGCGAGGATTTTCCGGTTGTTACAGCCCAAATTTTGACGCTGCAATCGCTCGATGAACTGGCGATCTTCGTTCCATCAGGACTGAAAGCAATATTGAGCACCCAAGTTTGATGCGCTCGATAAATCTTGATAATTTGACCCTCTGGCATCTGCCGTAAATAGATATTTCCTTGGCTATCCCCACTAGCAAGTAGTTTGCCATCGGGGCTATAAGCAAGGCATAAAATATTGCCAAAGGTTTCTGCGAATAGGGCTTTACTAAAATCGGCACGGGTAAAATCAATGCCGTGCAGTTCGACCTCTTGCAGACAAGCGTGCCAAATACTCAACTCCGACAAATCAACCCCGCTCAAATCTAAATCGAGGTGCTGGCAAAGATTGATGAGATTGCCTCCGCCATAATTAGATAAAGGATTCTCGATCGTTCGCAAGATTTGCAACAATTTCAAAACTTGCTGTTTGAGTGCGTTTGGCGATCGCAAAGTTTTTTGCCATTCTCGAGCGATCGGGTCGAGGATCAGGCGAATTTGAGCGTGGCGTACGTATTCCCTGACGGTGGTTTTTACTAAAGCATGGCGAGTAAATAAGTCCAGTTCGCCAGTAGTTAGTTCGAGAATTATCTTTTCAATTAAGCGATGACAAACATATTCCATTACTACAGATTGCTGAGTATATTTACCCGCTTGTTTCTCGATTAAGTTGCGCCACCAGAGGGATTCTAATCCTTCTAATAAACGATTTCGGGAGACGGGGGGCATAATATCTTCGAGCAAATCTTCTACTTGCGCCCCTTCGCGATCGAGGGCCAGCCAATACATAATCGTTTTTTCTAATTGTGAAAGACGGGCAAATTGTTCGTCAAGCAGTTGGCGCACGCCGTTGAATATAGCAGTTCCTTCGGCGAGAAAATTAGCGATCTTCCCTTCAAATAAGTCTCGGATCGAAGTGGCGGCAATTTTCAATGCTAGGGGATTGCCTCCGTAAAGTCCGATTAGGGTTTTGCGCTCGAAGAGCGAACCGAATAAGCCTTTGCTTGTCAGTAAAACTTCTGCTTCTGCTTGCAAACCCCACAGACAGAGCGATCGCACGGGCAATTCTTTTCCTTCCTGTACGGCGATCGGTGAGGGTTTTTCGCGGCTGGTAATAATCAAACAACTTTGATGGTTTGTTTCTCCGATCGATCTTAATAATTCTCCATAATTTTCGTAGCCGACTCGAAATTGCCCTACTTGCATCGGCTCTAAAATCGACTCAACATTATCAAAAATTAGCAGACATTTTGCCGCGCGGAGATAATGGAGCAGATATTTTAGTTCCGGGTTTGTTTCTTGTTGGCTGGAAACCAATGGCACAATTTTAGCTAGCAAGATTGTTAATAATGGAGCGTTGCGAAGGCTGCACCAAATCACAAACTCGAATTCTCCTTGAATCTTCCGAGCTAGTTTTACTCCTAAAGCTGTTTTACCGATTCCGCCAATGCCTAATAATGCTATCAGACGGCAGGAATCTTTTAAAATCCAATTCGTGAGATTTTGCAATTCAACAGTTCTGCCTAAAAAGAAGGAGACATCAGGAGCTTCTCCCCATTCAGTCCGATTTGGCAGAAGGGGCGATCTCTCTTCAATGATTTGATATCTTTCTACGGCTTGTCTGAAGTTAGTTTTACTGACTTTTTCTCTTAGTGCTACCGATAGTAACTTCCACAGTTTCGGCCCGACATCTCGCTTGAGATAGCTCGCCGAATATCCAGATTCCTCGGCAATTTGCTCGTAAGTGCGATCGCCGATCGCTCCTCGAAGGATCGCAGTTTCAACGTCTTTAAGATATCGATTTCTTATATTAAAAACGGCCTCATCTATCTTGGCCAGCATTTCATCTAATTCTGTTTTTATTAACTCTTTCATCTCAATTTGGCAACTTTATCGCCATTTTTTGCTATTTCAATCGGCTAAGCCTTGCATTAGGTTGGGACAACCAGCTCGATCTCGCTTATCCCAGAAGGCCGCGCAAATCAAACTAGTGTAAACCCTGAATCTTTGATTTTCTGAGCATTTTCTCCAAGAATCTTCTAACAATCTATTTCGTCGGATTTCCAATCAAACCCTTGAAGCATAATGTTTTATTTTATTAAAAATCAATTTATTTGCGGTTTACTCACCATTTAATTCCAAATTTCGCCCTTATTTTTATGCAAAAAAAATTTCTAGAAGGGCAATTAATCGAACATTTTGCAATCTCCGATCGAGATTTTTCCGAATCGGTTGTTGGAAATCCTATCTTCCCAGAGAGCGAATTGGAGTTTATGGAGTCGCTTTTAAATACCATTGCTGAAAAATCAGGCTACAAATAACACTAAAAGCTAGGATTGGCTAAAGCCTTATCTGACCGCTGACCCCTGACCGCTGACCCCTGACCCCTGAAGCAATCTTAAATAGAAACGGTATAACAAGTAGCAGATTATTACAATCATTAATAATTTTGCCGATCGCACTAACATAAACGCAAATAATTGCCAATAATTGTTTAATTAATTAATTTTAGCCCGACCTTCGATCGAAACTTCTTGATAAATCCATTCGAGATTTAAAAATAATTCTAAGTATGCCATCAATCTCTCTTCTTCAAAAGGTTTTTGCAAAAAAGCATTGCAACCAACACTATCGCTTTTTCTTTCCATCATTTCTTGATTGCTAGCAGAAAGAGCGATCGTTGGAGTATTACGGAATTCCGGCATTTCTCTTAGTTCTAAAACCATCATCAAACCGCTTTTTACTGGCATCAGTAAATCCGTTAAAATAATATCTGGATGATGTTTACAAGCCTTTTCAAAACCTTCTTGTCCGTGGGAAGCTTCAATAACTTTAAACCCTAAAGGTTCGAGTATTCTAATTAGCAGGGCACGATTGTTGGAGCGGTCGTCTACGACGAGAATTTTACGAACTGGCCCTTTGTAACCTACTTTTTGGACGATTGTAGTTTGACTTTTCTCTCGGTCTGCAACCTCTAATTCTACTAAGTCAAAAGTTGCATTAAAGGCGAAGATCGAACCTTCACCTATTTTACTATTGACCTCAATTTTACTTCCCATCAATTCAACCAACTCTCTAGAAATTGACAGGCCCAAACCAGTACCGTGGGAATTTCTTTTCGTTTCTTCAACTTTCTCGAAAGGTTGGAAAATGCGATTAATTTCTTCGCGGCTAATTCCAACTCCAGTATCGATAACTTCAAAGCGAATTGTTTGTTTAGAGACTTTCGTTTCTGTAGAGCAAAATTCATCAATTACTTTTACTTTAAAAGTAACTTTTCCGCTATAAGTAAACTTAACGGCATTGCCTAAAAGATTTAAGATTACTTGTCGGAGTCGCTTGGCATCTGCTTTAATTCCGGTAGCAATATTGCTCGAAATAATTGCCTCAAAAAAAAGCTCTTTTTCTCTGGCCCGCATCTCAATAATTCCGACTATTTCTTCGAGAAATTCTGAAAAATTAAGATCGTCTGGATATAATTGTATTTTAGTTGTTTGAGTTTTAGAAAAGTCTAAAATGTCATTAATTAAAGTTAATAAATGAGTTCCGCTTTGCTTGACTATTCTCAAATTAAGCACGCGATCGGGTTCTAAATTCGGATCGCTCAATAACATTCCCGTATAACCTAAAATGCTATTGAGAGGAGCGCGCAATTCTTGAGAAACATTAGCTAAGAAACGATCTTTAGCTTTGTTAGCCGATTCTGCGGCGACTAAAGCCTGTTTTAACTCAACGGTACGTTTGTCGATCCTCTCTTCTAAATGACTAAAAGAATACCTTAATTGAGCGGCCATGTGATTGAAAGCTTTAGCCAAAATTCCCAATTCATCTTTGCGATCGACCCGGACTTTACGGTTTAATTGACCTTGAGCGATCGAAATTGCTTCTTTTGTGAGGCGATCGACAGGCCCGATCGCATGATTGGCAACTAACCAAGTGACGCTACTTACACCAGCTACAGTAATTAAAGCGATCGCCCAAACTAAATTCGCAAATTGTCGTTCGCTAGTTAAAAATTCTTCCTTGTCTTGAATGACGATTACACCCCAACCGTTATCTAAAGGTTTAGTATAAGCAACCCATTCCTTATTCAGATTTTCAAAGTACGAGTGACCTGGTTTGTTTGCTAAAAATGCTTGTACTGGGGGATAATAACTAAAATCTTTTAAAGTGCTGCTTGAAAGTAATTTTGAATTGGGGTGCGCCAGTAATTGTCCTTCATCATCGACGATAAAAGCATAACCAGTTTGACTGAATTTTAGTTCGCCAACTTGAGCAGCGATCGCATTAAGATCTGTACAGATCGCTGTTACGCCAACAATTTTAACTTCCTCTCGCAAGATCGGTGCTGACAAACAAAGAGCTGGTTGATTAATAGCACTATCAATAACGACTTCTTGACCGGTTTTACCCGAGATTGCTGTTTTAAAATAATTTTGCTGGAGATCGTTTTTTAGTTCGTTGCGATCGCTGCGCGCAATATTTTGGCCGTCAGGGGCAATTGTAATTGCTAAATAAAAATGTTCGTAAATTTCGACAAATGTTGATAATACTGATTGTTGCCGCTCAGGGTTCATACTGACAATATCTTTTTGGTTGGCCAGAGAACGCAAAGCTAAGTTATTCGACCTCTCCCAACTAGATACGCTTTCTGCCAGGATATTTCCTTTTAAAGATAAGTTTTCTTTTGCTTCGGAGCGAATTGTTTTGGTTGCACGATTGCCCGCATAAAAAATAGCTAATAACATTAAGGGTAAAATTGCCGCCAGCACCAAAGAGGGCATTTTGAATCTCAGACTGTTAAATAAGGGCACTTTCATTTATAATTTTTTCCTAATTTTCGGCTACTTTACTTAGGTAAGTTATATCGGAGTTCTTTTATACTTTTTGTAAGATATAAAATTTTTTGGTCTCAGTAAAATTATTGAAATTAAATGATTCTCTGTTTTTAAGTGCGACAAGTATCAACTCAGATATCGAAGATGCTAGCCACTCAGCCGATAAGTTTACCTAACCTTTACAATTAAAATCTTGATATATTAAGTAATCTTACCGCAAAATCGATTTAAAAAGCTAACTTTAAATCACCCCTTAAATTCGGAAAACAATGGTAAGATCTGAAACTGCTTCACTCCGAGATAATATTTATGGGCAATACATTCGGGCATTTGTTTCGCGTTACTACTTTTGGCGAGTCTCACGGCGGTGGTGTGGGCGTAATTATTGATGGTTGTCCGCCACAACTGGAAATATCTGCAGCAGAAATTCAAAAAGACTTAGATCGCAGAAGGCCCGGACAAAGCAAAATTACGACCCCTCGCAAAGAAACCGATACTTGTGAAATTGTTTCGGGGGTCTTTGAAGGTAAAACTCTAGGTACGCCGATCGCCATCTTAGTTCGCAATAAAGATGCTCGATCTCAAGATTACAACGAGATGGCCCAAAAATTTCGTCCTTCCCATGCCGATGCCACCTACGAAGCTAAATACGGCATTCGCAACTGGCAAGGTGGGGGCAGAAGTTCGGCCAGAGAAACCATCGGCAGAGTTGCGGCCGGGGCGATCGCCAAAAAAATTCTTTTTCAAGTTGCCGGGGTAGAAATTATCGGCTATGTCAAACGAATTAAAGATTTAGAAGCCAGAGTAGACCCGAATACAGTAAGCTTTGAGCAAGTAGAAAATAATATTATTCGTTCTCCAGACCCCGAGTTTGTTGCTAAAACTATCGATTTAATCGAACAAATCAAATTAGAAAAAGATTCCCTCGGTGGCGTGGTCGAATGCGTTGCTCGTAACGTTCCCCCAGGATTGGGAGATCCGGTATTTGATAAACTAGAAGCAGAGTTGGCCAAAGGAGCGATGTCATTGCCTGCCAGCAAAGGATTTGAAATTGGTTCTGGTTTTGCCGGCACTCTCCTGACCGGAAGCCAACACAACGACGAGTTTTATCGCGACGAAACGGGTAAAACGCGCACCAGAACGAATCGATCGGGCGGCATCCAAGGGGGCATTAGTAACGGAGAAAATATTATTTTAAGAGTTGCCTTCAAACCTACTGCCACTATCGGCAA
>JASJCW010000152.1 GCA_030065265.1 Prochloraceae cyanobacterium | reverse complement strand
GGAGCATCATTAGTTTCTTTAATTGGTCTAATTATTTTCTCAGTTCACCCAAAATCTAATATCGCTCAAATTAAGCCAAGATCGGAATCTACTTCCGCGAACTTTAAAATTGTTAGAGTTACGCACAAAACTATTTCAACTGTAGAAAACGAGCGACAGCAAAAACAAGCACTTCCCGAAAATTTGAATTTAGAGACTGTTGCGAAAAAATAAATGGTTTCTCTCCATTTTTAATTTTGATAATCTAACCCTCATGTATTTCTATTGGTAAGTAGTTAAAAGACAAATCACAATACCGAGCGAAGATGGCTAATGATGGAAAATATTAATATATGTAAAGCAATTCTGCCTAGAATTGACATTTTTTCAATTTAAGGGCTTATTATATAAATTATATCTAAAGCTAGATAACACGGGAAGATAAAGCAGGGTAAGATTAGAGAGATTGACATTATGAAAACTCTAATAATGCCGTGAGAATTAAAGATTCAGCAATTACCGGAATTTCTCTATTTTTATTAGTTGGTTCTATTTTTGTAGCCGTTCGACCTCAATCTAATTTGGTGCAAATAGATAATAAAACGGCGCGATCGAATCGTAAATTTAAAGTTCTCAGAATTAAAGAAAAACCCACACCAACTACGGTCAACGTAGAAAAACAAAGAAAATCTTTTCCTATGGAAGTAGATGGAGCAAAAATAGCTAAGGAATAATTAGATTCTAGAAATGGAGTTATATTTATTTTGCTCGACCTAACTTTTTGTGGTTTGAAAAAAATTTAAAGAATGATTTTTAAAAAACCGATCGCAGATGGTAAACTTGTCGATATTGCCTGCGATTATATATATATCTTCTGGTAGATTTTCGCAGCATCTCTAAAGAGCTAAAATATAGATGACTATAAGTTTTTGAGTTATTAAATTTCAAAATGAATAGACAACTATCATCCTGAATTATCAAGGTGATTCTCAAATCGCTCGAAACTAAAAATCAGAAAATAAAATTAAATACTACTGATTAAAGCAATGCAGAAATGTTTGAGTAACAATTTTGTATTATTTTAGGGCGATCGCCCTAAAGCCTGTGCTAAAACAAAACCTAATATTCTTTATTATTTAATGAAATTGCCAAAAATAAAGTTTTAAAAACCGGAAAAAAACTATTGCAATTACTCAAGAACAACTACTAAAAAAGCAGCTCTGCAAAATTTTGGATATCAATACCCTACTCAAAGCAAATCAAATCATTTTAAGAGAATTCAACTTAGCAAAAATATTAGCAAAATCAATTAAAATTGCGATTGAAACTGCTGAAGCAGAAATTGGCTATTTAATTCTCAAACAAAAAGACAATTTAACTATCGAAGCGATCGCTTCGATATCTTCAAGTCAAATTAGAGTTTTGCAATCTTTACCCATCGAATCAAAAGATAGGGAGACTCAATTACCCCTTCTACCTACAAAAATTATTAATGAAGTTGCGCGCACCCGCGAAGATATTATTTTCAATAACAACAAATTTGAGGTTAAATTTACCGAAGATCCTTATATCGCAGCAAATCAACCTAAATCCTTACTTTGCGCTACCTTAAGCGATCGAGATCGATTAATTGGGGTATTATATTTAGAAAATAATCTCACTACTGGTAGATTTACAAACGATAGTCTTCGACTATTAAAAACTCTTTGCACTCGAGCTACTATTGCAATTGCAAAAGCGCAACTAGAGTCCAAAAATCTCGAAGCAGAATCAACAATATTGCCTCAAAACGAAGAGAAACTGATGCAATTTTTGGACGAACTTCCGTTAGGAATATCGATCGCAACTGGAGAAGCAAAACCTAATTATTGCGATCGAACGGCCAAAAAAATCTTCAGTCAAGGAGCGATCGATTCAATTTTCATCGAGGAATTAGCTACAACTTACAATGCTTATTTTCAAAGCAGAGAACTCGAACCTCAAGCAGAAAAGCTAATTCATAACGCTTTAAAAGGAGAAAAAACTTATATCTGCGATCTCCAAATTGGTTCTGACGAAGAAATTATTCTTCTTGATATTTGGGCCAGTCCGATAATTAATCAAGCAGGCCGAATAGAATGCGTTATTTTCGTCTTTGACGATGGGAGCGATCGCAAACAAATCGAAGCAGAACATTGGCTTTTACAGCCAGTCAGTCATAATTTATCTTATTCTTATCAACTCGGGGGCGGTTTAGCTGCTAGTGCTGCTAGCTACGTTGTCAGGGATGGCGATCGCGAGCTTTATCAAGCTATTTTACAATCTAAATTCGCTTATGTCTTTAACGCCCGTCAAATGGGAAAATCGAGTTTGCGAAATAAAATCATCGCTCAACTAAGATCTCAAGGTTATCGTTGCGGTGCGATCGATTTAACTGAAATTGGCAGCAGTAATTTAAACTCAGAACAATGGTATGCTAGCCTAATTTTCCATTTAGCTAAATCTTTAGAAATTTCCCAATTTAATATTCGTCCTACTTTTACTCAATGGTGGAAAAACCTCGATCCTCTTTCTTCGGTTAGCAAATTTAAAAAATTTATTTGTGAAATAATTCTCAAAAATATTGAAAGTAAAATAGTAATTTTTATTGATGAAATAGATAGCATTAGACGTTTACCTTTTGATGTAAATGACTTTCTGGCATTAATTCGTTTTTTATACGATTATCGCGCCGCTAACCGAGATTTATCTCGTTTGAGTTTTATTTTGCTTGGAACTGCCAATCCAAATTATTTAATGCGCGAGCCAAGAGCAAATCCTTTTAATATTGGACAACAAATTTGTTTGAAAGGTTTTAAACTTGATGAAGTACAACCTTTAGCTGGGGGATTAGATCGCCTTTGCGATAATAGCAAAAAAGTATTATCTGAAATATTATTTTGGACTGGAGGACAACCTTTTTTAACTCAAAAAATTTGTCATATCATCGTACATTCAGGCCAAAATATTGCTTCTGGAGATGAAGCACGATCTATCGCTCTTTTAGTCAAAGAGAAAATAATTGAGAATTGGCAAACTCAAGATAATCCCGCACATTTTCAAGTCATCGAACAAAGTATTCTTCAAAGTGCTAACAAATTCGCTCTTTTAAGATTATACGAGCAAATTCTAGAGCAAGGCGCAATTGCGATCGATCTTTCTGACCTACAAATAGAGCTAATTCTATCCGGTTTAGTTGGCTGTGGAGATGATTTTCTGAAAATATTCAATCAAATTTATCTGCGTATATTTAATTACAAGTGGTTGACAGAAAATCAAAGTTAAATAAATTCGATTAATCAATGGGATAATTCTTTAAAAATTCCCTAAAATTTTGAGGTTGTTTGGCAAATTTATAAATCAGACGATGGACATCGTAGGGGAGACTTCCGACCACTCTAATCAAGTCTCGAACCTCACGATCATTCAAAACAATTGAATATTTTAGAGCTAATTCTTTGATTTCATCCGGGCTAAAATCTGATAATAAAATGGTAGTACCGATATTAAAAGGGGATTGTTTAGCGTTTAAAGGCAATTTATTTTCACAATAAACTAAAATAAGTCGGAGTTTTTTCCATAAATCATTATGGGAACTCTTGTCAAACCAAGCTCTTAAAAGACCAAAAAAATCAAGAGCTAGATCGATATCTGCAAATAAATAATCGACCTTATCTAAAGCCAAAACAATCGGGCGGTCGCTTTTGCTTAATAAATATTCCTCAAAATAAAGGGTACAACTTGTTTTACTACCAAAAATTTCATCCCAAAAATCATCTATTTGATTGGGTCGATCGAGTTGAAGACTGGTACTAGCACACAACCATTTTAAGAGTTTTTCTAAATTTAAAATGATGTTATTATCTACTAAATGAAAATCCAAATAAACTGTTTGATATTGTTTCTTTTTTGCATAATCTAAACTTCTTAATAATAAAGAGGTTTTCCCGGTTTTTTTTGCTCCTTCAATCTTGACTAACCCTCCCGGAGCGTCGATCGCGCTCTGAGATTCTTTTTGTTGTTCTATTCTACCAACATAAACTTGAGAATCTGCTGATAAGGCAGTTTCTGGCAATTGAAACGGGATTGTCGAGGCGATCGACGGCTTTAATTTGACGGGGAATGTTTCGACAGGAATAAAAGAATCGATTTCTGTTTGGCTTGCAGCATCCTTTAACAAGGACGCTATTTGCTCCTTTTTTGCGATCATAATGCATTTAAAATTGTTTTTAGTAATCTTCTTTTCTTTGAATATTCCCAGTCTTCTTAAACCCTCCGACAGCCATTGCCATAATGCTGATGCTGTGTTTCTTACATGTCCTTCAGAAATGCCGACTTTGGTGGCGATCGCCTCGTAACTCAAACTCTCCCAAGTACCTCTGATGATTTCTTCTTCCAAAAAGTTGACGTATTCTCCTTTTGTTTCGTAAATTACAGCGTTACTTATCTTGATTATTTCTTCTGGGGAGTTTTTTTTGTCTGTCATGAACTATTTTTAGCAATCTTTATATTTTCTTAATAAATTACATTTCTGACACTTTATTTTAATAGATATTTTAGGCAATTTTGTTGCATTCCATTCTTTTAGAAAACTTGAAAATTACTATCTACTAAATTTTTGAGCTATTTTTAAAATTTAATTCCTTGAACTAGAAATTTAAAATTCGCATTTTTCTGCTCGGACAATACAAAAGTATTATTTATTCTTTCATTTTTAACTGCATATTTAATTAAACTACCTTGTTTTTTTAAGTATATATCTCAGCCCGACTATAGATCTAATATGAGTTACAATTAATTGCTAATATATTCAATCTTTATTGAAGACCGTTTTAAATCAATCAAAATTGTCATAATCTTGTCATGCTGCATTAAAACTACAAAATGCAAATCGTTTTTAAAGACAATTCAACTCGAGCGATTAGTTTTTAATATTAATTATTTTGTCTCTAAATTAGATGAATTAGAGGTTTAAAGGTTTTATATTTAGAATTTATTGCTTTAAAAATTATTTTTTAGATCTTTGAATCGCTTTTAAATGTCAAAATTTGCACGAAAGTAAGTTTAGATGTCATAATCTTCTCATATTACAAAAATGTAATATGATGTTGTTTTTCGTGATGTCATATGATAGCTAGGCTAGACTAAGAGCTAATTCTCTATTAAGATAAAATTCATGTGAGTCATTGATTTTACAAATGAATTAAGCGAATCACATAAAATAAAAATAATCAAAATTCAGAACAGTAAAGAAATTATTGATTTGTTGACTTCGAGGCAAAATTAATATTCTATATATTTTAATTTATTAGCCTCAAATTGTAATAGTTATGCAATAAAATAAAACAATTCTCTGAGTATCTATAGTTTTGAAATTCTTTCCAAAATTTCTAGAATAGATTCATTTTGTTATTTAGATGAAAAATGTATAAGATGTGAGTATTTTTCAAAGTTTGCCAAGACAAAAAAATCAAAAGTTAACAATTTGGAGTTAAAAAATGAAAATTATAATTAAAAGCAATTATCAGAAAAATAGGCAAAAAAAACTAGAAAATCTTCAAAAAAATCTCAAACTATGTATAAATTTCACTCGAGACAAAGCTTTTCCAGAAAAAGGAATAATTCAGAATAGTTTAGGGCATAAAAGAGGGGCGATCGCAGATTTGATTGGGGCGAGTGAATATCAATTTAATAGCCAAGAAATGCTTTATAAGAGAAGAAGGATTGTTAGTCTGGCATTAAGTTATAAAAAACAAGCTATTCCTGACTTAAATCAAACAATTAGATTGTCACTAAATCGGCCTCAAACTTATTATGCTAAAGCCACAGTTTACGATCTGAATGCAGCAACAAGTTTCGATCGACCTAATCGTGCAGATAATTAATACAATAGGGAAATTGATTAAATATGAGGAATTATCAAGTCAAAATCAAGCATTTTTAGATTGACAAGAAACGGTCAAAAGATATAAACAAGAGCAAAAAGTCAAAAATTACCTGATAACCAATTAAAATATCAATAATTTTTACATGAATCTATATTAAAAGATTTCAGTCAACAAAGTAGTAAATCGAGAATTAATTATGATGTGCGTCAGTCGATTTCGTAGTTCTTATTTAGCCGATCGTTCATCACCTCCACAAAAAATGGAAGAACTAATTAAAGAGGTAAAAAAACATCAAGAACCAGTTAAAAAACGTATCGCTTTAACTAAACTTTTAGAAGCACTTTACAAGCACAAACATTTACTGGGAATGCCCAGTTATGCAAAGATACCGGACTACGAAGAAATTCATCACCAAGCCCTTCAGGATACCATATTAGTCGTCTCCCAGAAAATTGATACTTACGAGCCAGAAAAACCTTTTTTACCTTGGGTCAAAGGGATTTTTAAAAATAAATTTTACGATGCTTTAAAACAAAATAGAAACAACAAATTACGGATCGTATCGTTAGATAGCCTTGACTATAGTTTAAAGGATTGTCGGTCTGAGAATGCCGGGAAAGCCGTTCAAGATTTTATCCGCTCAGATCCAGAAAATATTCTCAAAAATACCAAAGTTCGCGGTTGTCCCCACATAACTTTGCAAAAGTTGATGTGGTTAATTCTTGTTGAAGATTTAACTTGGGAAACAGTTGCAACATCATTAAACTCAAAAATAAGCACGCTTTCTAGTTTTTATCAAAGAAATATTCAAAAACACAAAGCATACTTTAAAAAGTATTTATCGAGTTAATTAACGCTTTCTTGATTTAAAATCCGATTTAATTTACCGCTACGATAACCTTCGAGATCGAGAGTAACGAAAATAAAACCTAATTTTTGAAATTGCTCGACCAATCGATCGAGATCGGTATTAATAACAAAATCTTGGATCTGGTTTGGGGGTAATTCTATCCTAGCCGTATCCCGATCGCTGCGAACGCGAACATTAAAATAGCCTAACTGACGCAAATACATTTCAGCTCGTCCTACCCGTTGTAACTTAGCTAAAGTTATTTCTTCTCCGTAAGGAAAACGGGAACTCAAACAAGGCCCGGAAGGTTTATCCCACCAAGGAAGTCCCAACTGGCGAGCAATTTGACGGACTTGAACCTTAGTAATACCCACCTCAGCTAAAGGCGATCGCGCTCCTCTTTCTTTCGCTGCTTGAATACCAGGCCGGTAGTCCTTGAGATCGTCAGCATTGATCCCATCTACTACATTAGAATAGCCTCGCGCGCGGGCGATCGGGCCGATCGTATCGTGAAGTTCGCTTTTGCAAAAATAGCATCGATCGACGGGGTTAGAAGTATAGTTAGGGTTATCCATCTCGTGAGTAGTTACTAGCTCGTGAGCGATGCCAATTTGCAGTGCTTGAATTTTAGCAGCTTCTAATTCTTCGGGAAGAAGGGAAGGAGAAACCGCAGTAATAGCTATCGCGCGATCGTCGAGTACGTCTTTAGCTACTTTAGCTACGAGGGTACTATCAATACCTCCAGAGTAGGCGACAATAACCCGATCCATCTTTGCAAATATGTTTTTGAGTCGTTCTATTTTTTGTTCTAACATTAAGCCTGATTTTTAAAAAAACTATCCCTTTTATTTTCGATCGCTACTGTTTTGGTAAATGTAAAGTAAAGCAACTACCTTGTCCTTTAACGGAAGTAACTGTTAAATTGCCGCCGTGAAGCCGTGCTAACTTAGCAGATAGAGGTAAACCCAAACCAGTTCCTTGATATTTTTTACTGAGATGGTTTCTAATTTGAGTGAAGGGTTCAAAAATTTTCTCCTGATTAACCTCATCGATACCAATACCCGTATCGATCGTGTTAAATTCGATCGCGCGATCGTTTTGTTTGACTTCGAGGGTGACTTTTCCTACTTCAGTAAATTTAACTGCATTAGAGAGTAAATTGACTAAAATTTGTTTTAAGCGTCTTCGATCTGCTTGACAGTAAACTAACGATGGTTCTATATTTAGTTCCAATTCTAAGCCTTTTTGTCTGGCTAGGCCTTGTACTATCGACATTGACGATCGCGCTACTTCTTCGATTTCAACTTCTTCTAAGTATAGTTCTTCGCGATCGGCTTCGATTTTAGAAAGATCCAACAGATCGTTGATTAATTCTAAAAGATGATTTCCCGATCCAGAAATTGCTTTGATGTATTGCATTTGTTTTGGATTGAGAGAGCCGTAAATTTCGTCTCCTAGCATTCTCGCAAAACCCAGTATAGCAGTAAGTGGATTCCGTAATTCGTGACTGACGTGAGCGATCAATTCGCTTTTGAGGCGATCTCCTTCTAATGCTGCGGCTTTTTCTTCGACTAGGGTATTAATTTGTTTTTTAGCTTCTATTTTAGTAACGGCGATCGCAATTAATTCAGCAACGATCTGTATTGTGTTAATCTCTTCTAATATAAAAATTTTTTGTTTATCAATTTTTTGTAAAATTAAGCTGCCGTAATATTCTTGTGAGATTGCGATCGGCACGCTTAAAATTGAGTGAAGTTGCCGATCTTCGAGGGATCTGGCGATTGTTTCGTTGATTATATCTATTTCTAGGGGGGTTGGTTCGGTTTTAATTGTCCGATCTCTTGCAATTGAAATATCGGTCGATCTTAAAAGCGGGATCTTTTCTTGCGATCGCCATTGTTGTAAGATCTCAATTCGATCTGCTTCTAAATGACAGACAATGACTCGCTCGACATTAAAAGTTTCTCCAACTTGAGTGGCTATATACTCTAATACAGTTTCGGGTTCGAGGATCGAATTAAGTTTTTTCCCGATCTGATATATGAGCTGTTCCCGTTTTTTTTGTTTTCTCACCGGGTGCTTTAGTGGTTGTTTTTCTTTATTAAATCGCTCTTTAGCCAAATAGTGTTCGATTGTCTCCGATAAACAGTATAAATCATGTTTGGAAATGATTTTTACGCGACCTAACTCTTGCCATTGTCTGAGTTTTTCTGCTGTTAATGCTTCGCTTATTATAATCGGCGGGATGTTGTTATTTGTAATCGCTATTTCTAGCCATTTTAATAATTTTGATTTTTTCTGTTGTTTTTTTAAGTTAACTTGAGGATAAAATAATATCAGACTGTCAACTCGATCGGCAAAGAAATCCGAGCTTATCCGATCTATACTCATAACTTCATAGCTAAAATCTATTTTACCCGCCTTCAAACTCGCTAAAATTTCACTGAGATCCGTTTTAACTGATTCAATGACAATCGATAAGTCGATCGTCAATTTTTGTTCGGGTGTGAGTTGTGGCTGTAACATATTTCCAGAGCTATACAATATAAAATGACCTCTGGTCAAAAAGAAAATATTATTTTAATTATTTCTCTAAATAGTATCGTAGCTATCTAAACAATCGCTCGAAATGTACCGAGATTAATTTTCCTTAAAGATCTTAAATTGGCGGGAAACTGAGATTATGAGAAATAATCCATAATTAATATACTCTTTTTTTTTAATTATTAACGATTGCCCGATTACTAATATATTTTTCTCTCAAAGTTAATTTAAAATTCTCTGCGAGAGAAAACAACGGTTGCAAGTGTTAATACAAATAAGGTATAAACGATTCCATAAATAGCACTACTCAGAAGTATATCGAAATCGGGCAAAACTCCATAAATTGCCGTATTTTTAAGATTAAATCGGGATAAATCAGGCAAAATAACGTAGATAACCCTAGTAAATAACTCTACTGTTTTATCTTGACTTATTTTACCCAATTCAACCAAAGCAGAACTAGAATTACCCATTAAATATATGCCGAAAGTAAATAGAGTTGCCAAAAGAGAACTGGTAAAAACTCCAAATAACAAAGCAATACTGCTCAATAAAGCCAATTGCAAGCATAAATAAACTAAAGATAAGAGGATACTTCCAATTGGAAAGGGTATTTTATATATTGTTAAAAATACCATCCAAATTGCCGCCGTCATTATTACCATCAGCACTAAAACAGCAGATAAACCTAAATGCTTGCCAATAATTAAATCGCTAAAAGAGATCGGTTTGGGAATCAAAACTAAAACGGTGCGTTTTTCAATTTCTTTGTTAATAATTCCCGTGCCGACAAAAGTAGCGACGATAACAGTTAAAAATTCGATCGCCCCTAAACCGACATCTAAGAGCATTTTATTCTGCTGTCCGGCAGAAAGTTCGGGCAATATTTGAAAAATAACCAGCAATAGGATTGCAAAAAAACCGATAAAGTATAAAATTCGATCGCGAATTACTTGTATGAAACCATTTTTAGCGATCGCAACTATTCCCCAGAGATTCATTAATTTAGTGATAATCTTGCTACAAGTTTAGCTTTCCCCGATCGAGGCTAAAACTTTCTCGCCGATAAATTCTACTAGAGGTTTAAATCTCGGGACTAATTCTAATTTGCTAGCAATCAAACAAGGAAAAGGTTTTGCACCATAATTTTTACCTTTTGTCAAGGGAAAAATTGGCTCTGGTTCGAGAGGAATGTAAACACCACCAGCAGCTTGTAAAATTGCCCAAACTGCGGCAATATCCCAAATTTTTGGAGTTGCTTCCACTCCACCTAAAGCTGCACCAGAAGCTACTAACAGGATATTGTAACTGGCAACACCGATCATTCTAATCTTACAGGGAAAAGGTTCTTTGAGTACGTCGGTGCTGCGAGCGCAAAGATTAAATATATGATTTTTGCTGGGAAGATCGGAACTGGTATAAATCGGTTCGTCATTTAAATAAGCACCAGTCGGGCCGGATAAACCAGAATCACCGTACCAATAACCGTAAAAAGATTGTTGTAGGGGGGGAA
>JASJCW010000006.1 GCA_030065265.1 Prochloraceae cyanobacterium | reverse complement strand
AGTGAGGAATAGTCAACTACCTACGGTGAAACCGTAGGCTTGCTAACCCTCAATTAGTGACTAAGAGTTGACTAGCGCAAATAGCCTTAGTTTGGTACGTACTTCCGAATATTTCGCCAGTTCGGATTATCTACAAAACTTTTAGGGTGAGTTTCATCTCACAGGTGGACATCTTAACTAAGGTGCGCGAGGCGACTAAAACTTCTACTCGGAGGATTATATCTTGAATCGAGTACCAGTAATTGACAAAAACAAAAAACCACTAATGCCGACTAAACCTAGTCGAGTTAGAAAGTGGATTAAAGATGGAAAAGCTATTGGCAAGTGGAATAAGCTAGGTCAATATTATCTTCAACTGATTGTTGAACCATCAGGGAAAAAAACTCAACCAATAGCGGTAGGAGTTGACCCAGGAAAAAAGTATTCAGGAATAGGTGTTCAATCTAAAAACTTTACTCTCTGGTGCGCTCATTTATTCCTACCGTTTGAAACGGTCAAAAAACGGATGGAGCAACGTCGATTAATGCGACGTAATCGGAGAGGCAGAAGAATTAACCGTCAACTACCTTTTGAAGCTCGCGCCCATCGTCAAAAGCGATTTGATAATCGCAGACAAAAAAAAGTCGCTCCCAGTATACGTGCCAACCGTCAGTTAGAAATTCGGGTCATATCCGAACTAGGCAAAGTTTATCCCCTTAGTTCGATTGTGTACGAGTACGTCAAAGCGGATGTCGATCTAACTTCGAGGCGGAAACAAGCCCGTTCAGGTATTGGGTTTTCTGCTGTTATGGTTGGTCAAAAATGGGCAATCGAACAGCTAGAAAAATTAGCACCAGTAGTGACAAAACTTGGTTGGCAAACCTCTAATCTGAGAAAACATCTGGGCTTAGAAAAACAAAAATACTCAAAAGCAGATGCTGTCCCTGCTACTCATGCAGTTGATGGCGTGGTCTTGGCTGCTAGTCAATTTAGAGATTATCTCCCCTTTGAAAATTCTTCAGGTCGAGGTCATTGCTGGCAAGGTCAGGTAAATATTACGTCTGCACCATTTACCATAATTCGTCGTCCACCTATATCGAGAAGACAACTTCACTTAATGGTTTTTGCCCCAGGTGGCGTAAGAAGAAAATATGGTGGAACTGTTACTCGTCATGGGTTCCGAAAAGGCGATTATGTCAAAGCCGAAAAAAAAGGTATTCAATATCACGGTTGGGTATCTGGAGATACCAAAACACAAGTATCCGTATCCGATATTAACTGGAAACGCATAGCCCAGTTTTCGCGTAGCAAAGTGCATTTATTGCAACGCGCTACCGGATTAATCTGCAAACTTTTACTTGGAGGCGCAGCATTCCTCCCGCCGACAGAGTCGGGGGTCTCCTGCTGCGAAATACGATGAAGACTAAAAGAATAAACTACCCAGAAATAAAAGTGAATGATTTTCTAGAAGGCTACTTTATGGCAAGCTGTAAAGATGCCGCCGCTTTACTAGCCGACAAAGCTTCTGGCATACTTTGCCGTACTTGGATCTACTTGATGATTGTCGATCGATTTGGCGATCGCACTCAAACAGGGGACGACATTATATACAAAGATATCCCCCCACCAACAGAAATAGCTATTGCTATAGGTGCAGATACAGACTCGGTAGTTCGAGCTATGCGCAGACTAAAACAACTCGGACTGTACGATCACAGGGTTACTAAATGGCAGGGGCATAACCTAACTGCTTATAAGGCAAAACAAGAATCTGACAGACTTAAATACAAAAGAGACTCTAAAACCAAGGCACAGCAAGAGAAAGGGGAAAAATCCCCTAATCCCTCAAACCCCGAAACCAAAGCAGGGCAAGGCGAAGGGGAAATTTTCCCTAATCGACCAAAGGAAAAAGGGAAAAAATCCCCTAAAATAGATAAAAAAGTGGCTGAAGTCAATACACAGCAAGGGTTAGGGGAAATTTCCCCGTCTCACGACACCAATATCGCCACCACGACACCAATGTCGGACTCACGACACCAATGTCGCGAGCAATCGCCGAAACCCGCACTCCCAACGGATCGCGGAACGCCTCAGACTATACAGACTAATCCAGACTTTTCATACTCTAAGAGCGAGCAAGAAAATTTGGAAGATTTTTGGCTAGATAACGAGGAGACAAATACAAAGGTTGAGGAATTTAAACAAGAGCAAACAAGCCAATTAGTTGAAGCTGAAACAATAGACCAACAAACCGAAACCGTATCGACTTCGGATAAAGAAACTACCACCGCTATCGTGGCAAATCCGAATTTATCCCAAAGGGAAGTTTACTCCGCGTGTAGTACGTTTGAAAGAAAATTGAAACATCGCGCGGCGAATCCGAAACAAACGAATATGGACAGGTTGCAAGAAGCTTTGAACTGGATTCCCGACGGCGTTTGGTGTACGGAGCCAGGAAAATTAGATCCTGAGTTTGTCAAGTGGTCTGTCAGTTGGTGGATGGAGCGATTTGATTGTAAGGATAAATACGAAGCCAAAGCGAACGTATTGGCTTACTACAAGAACGATTTGAGTAAGCTAGTTATTCGATGGGAGCAATATAGCGAGACTTATTTGGCTAAGTATGAGAATGCCGATTTAAGGCTCTCCCACGGCTGCACAGTTGGCATTGAAGAAGAGAAAGAACTTAAAAATAATGTTCGGGCTGTTGCCAAACCATTGCCCCCAGAGATGTCCTATGAGGATAAAGGATTGCAACAAAATACTAATTCTGTTGCTCCATTATCAGAAGTTCAACAAAACCGAATTCTTGTAGAAACTAAAAAACCGATTGCTCAAGAGGAGATTAAGAGCGATCGGGCAACTATCAATGATAATAATAAAAGCATAGCATCATTGCCTACAGATGAATATGGAGCTGTAAACAACGCTGAAGCTTATAAGCCCTGGAAACCTGAGAAAGACGACAATCCAGCTACTACAGAACAGATGCAAGCTTTAAAAGAGAAATTAGCTAAGTTTCGGAGCAACTTTGGTAAGGGGTTAAAAACAGAACCTAAAAAATCTCGCTCGCAATTATTGAATGAGAAACTCGATCGCCTTAAAAGAGAATTACAGGATGATATTCTGAGACCTAATGCGATCGCTACTGCTGAAAAAGAAGGATACGAGTTAATTAAAAATAAATTTGGTGACGTGGTGGGGCTCGACTTGCCGTTTTGAAAAAAAATACTGACTAAATTTGTGGAGCAACAGTCAGCATTGAAAAATGAGCTTTCTGAAGTCATACAACAATATTATTGTATCGACAATCAAAAAAAAATCGCGTTTATTATTTCGGAGTGCTAACGCGATCGCTTTTTAACATTAATTGGTTGGCTGAATTCTAACATAGCTTGTGGATACTGATTTAAATCAATTGGCAAAAAAGACAGGGGACGCGATCGCCGTTCATTACGTCTCCTTAGACAACTTAGAAAAACACTTTCTAGATAACAATTCTAAAAAACACGATGTAGCTAAACTAATTGAATCCATACGCAGATATGGATTTAGGGATCCTTTGGTGTTCGACCCTAATTTGAACGACGGGAAAGGTGGAATTGTAGCTGGGAATGGTAGGTTAGAAAGTTTGATTGAAATGCGATCGCAAAATCTCAATTTGCCTAGGGGATTAAAAGAAGATTGGTTAGTGCCAGTGGTATTCGGCGTGAATTCTACCAGTGAAGCTGAAGCAGTCGCATTCAGTATCGAACATAATTGGTCGGTGCTGTGGGGTAGCGAGGTAAGCTTAGAGGAAATTATTTCGATGTTCGATGCTGAGAATTTACAACAGCAGCTAGATTTACTGCAATCTGAAAGTTCCCTCCCTATAGCAGTTGAAGATAACTTAGATGAATTGTTAGAAACTTTTAAAGAAATTGAAATTCCTGAAGACAATCAAGATATAGATGAAGAAAAACTCAAGACTCCTAATCACAAATGTCCTCAATGCGGATATCGATGGTGAATGGTTTTTTCACCCTAAGCCGCAAAGCAAGCCCATTACTATTAAAGAAGCTTTTAAAGACTTACCTGAAAAGTCTGTATTTGAATTTAAATATTTATCTGAAAACTTGCAAAAAGCTTGCCAAGAATATTACAAAATTAATCCCCATAAAAATTATCGCTGTCGCTACATGAGAGAAGCTTTGTTGAAGCACACTGGCAAGACAGGTGGGTTTATAGGGTTTATGCCTCTCTACTGGAAAAAAGTTGCTCCCACTGTTACTAAACAATGGATCGCTAGAGCAGGATTAATCCATCCTAGTGGCAAGCGCTATCTATCGATAGAGGAAATACAAAGACTATGTTCATTTCCAGACGATTTTATATTTGTGGGAAGTTTTGAGGATAGGTTGGCTAGGATGGGCAATTCAGTTCCTCCACTGCTAGCAAGAGCGATCGCTCTCAATTTAAAGCAATCTTCTTTCTTGAAAAAAGTGGACTCCCCCACAGTAGTTAGTCTTTTTGCTGGGTGTGGAGGATCTTCTTTAGGGTTCCACTTAGCAGGGTTCAAAGAACTTTTAGCAGTTGAATGGGATGATAACGCTATAGCTACTTTTAAAATGAATTTTCCTAACGTTCCTGTTTTTCATGGAGATATAGCAAAGCTGTCAGTAGAAGAAGCTCTTAACTTGACTGGATTAAAGCCAAAGGAATTAGATTGCTTACAAGGTAGTCCCCCATGTCAAGGATTTTCTACTGTTGGCAAGCGGAGAGCCACAGATTCTAGGAATACTCTGTTTAAGGAATTCGTTAGGCTGGTTCAGGGATTTCAACCTAAATGCTTTGTCATGGAAAATGTTAGCGGGATAGTCAAAGGTCACATGAAACCATTTTATCTATCTGCTGTCAGCGACCTCAGAAGCTGCGGATACAAAGTAAAAGGACAATTGCTGAATTCTAAGTATTACGGGGTTCCACAGTCCAGGGAAAGAGTAATAGTTGTGGGAGCTAGGAACGATCTTTTTTGATTATTCAATCGGAGTTCCTGGGAACACCGATTGTACATTTCTTAATATAATCAATTGTTTTTTTATTCTATGATGAATTTAACAACTTGATTACTCCTTTTGAAGCGATCGCAATTAACAACAAAATACGATCGCTTTTTATTATAACGAAACTGACGAGGAGAAACACTTCAAAACCTCGTCAAATATACCAAATATTATCCAGACTAAATAGATTATATAATCTATTTAATTGAATAAAGGTGCAAAAATGCTCGAACCGTTTGGAACTGTGCAACCGGCTTATAAAAGCCATGAAGATATAGATTATATTTTCAGGGTATTTTTTAAAGGATTGACTTTTAGAAATCCTATCAGCGAGATTGTTTCTAAAGCTGCAAGATGTTGTTATTCCGAATATGGCAAAGGAATTCTGACTTTTGATATTACTCAATTTGGCTGTAATCTTTTAGACCCATCTAAAAAATATGAAAAATTTGAGACTGGGGAAATTTTTAATAAGAAAATGTCTTATTTAACAACAGCAGCTATCCCCAATATGATTGAACTTTTTAGCTGTCAAAATTTTTTAGAAAAGTATAACTCTGACAGTCAATATATTTTAGGGTTAAGCTTCAAGCAAGCTGCTAATTCTAAATGCGATTTAAAAGGCTGCAAAATTCATACATCTTGCGGATTATTCGATTTATATTTACCTTCAAAGCAAGATAAACTTTTTCAATCTTTTACCCCTTATATTCCTTTCAATGAATACGATTTAAATTGAATAGAAGTATAATATTGTTATACGACTTCGATTAAATCGAAGTCGCATCACCTATCTTACGAATGCAAAACACAATCGCATTATTATTATGACACAAACTAGACGAGCTTATCAAAAAAAAATCTCTAGCATTAGAGTAAAAACTGAATATGCTGAATTGTTGCAAAATTTGGCAACTGCTCTAGACTCTGGCAAAATATCGCCAGTTTTTTTAGATATAGAATTATTAAAAAAAATAGAGAAATATTATGGATTTCTTTATGCTTTTAAGGATAATGAAAATCTATTTTCAGAAGATTTTGTGGGAGTATGTAAGACTATCTTAAGCTTGCTATCCCACGAAGCGATCGGCTATTCAATTTTACAAGAAAGTAGTTTACTTGCAGCACAAAAGAGAGAGAATGATTTTTACGAAAACATGACTTTAGAGGAGGAACCTCCTGAACAGCAAGAGATTGAATACTATGAAGAGGATGTAAGTAGTATTGAACAAATTGAAATTGCACAAATAAGCAGTAAGAAACTTAAAAAGTCTCAAGAGAAAGCTATGATAGCTTTGAAAAAATTCACTTATAATACAGAACAAAAGTATCTAAAATTATGCGGCTATGCAGGAACAGGGAAAACATTTTTAATAGTTGAATATTTAAGATGGTTGAGAGTGAATCGAGTTAAATTTGTAGCTGCTTCCCCTACCAACAAAGCTTTAAAGAATCTAGTTTCAATTGCTGATGAAGCTGGATTAGAAGATATAAGAACTCATACAGTAGCACAGTTATTAGGACAGCAGCCAGTATTAAATAAAAAAACAGGGAAAGAAGAGTTTATATCTGGGAAAGCTCACAATAAAATAGATTTGGAGAGTTTTGACGTTGCTGTAATTGACGAATACTCTATGATTAATTCTAAGAATTATCAAGAGTTGATCGGCGAAGCTGAATGCAGCGATCTAAAATTAGTTATCGTGGGCGATTCTATGCAGCTCCCGCCAGTGGGGGAACAAGAGCCGGCAGTAGATCTGAGTGACGATATTGACAAGACTTTAGAACTTTTAGAAATAGTTCGTTATGACGGGGAAATAGCCAAGGTAGCTGAAGAAATTAGAAGTGATGAGAAGTGGAATAAAAGAGGTTATCCTTTCGTCACTACTGAAGATAAGACTATTGTCAGCTTGCCTAGAATTAAATGGATGACTCGCGCAGGGGAGTTTTTTAAATCCAAGCAAGATGTAAGATTTATAGTATTCAGAAATAAAGTAGCTGACGAGCTAAATAGATTTGTCAGGCTGCAACTGTGGGGGAACAATTGCGATCCTTATTGTATTGGCGATCGCTTGATTGCTAGAACTCCTGTATTTGCCAAAATAGGCATAGGCAAGGTATCTGAAGATTGCATTATAATAAATAATTCTGAAGAGTGTACGGTTTTGTGCGAGCCAACTCTAAAGACTTATGTTGAAGGCAGTATTAAAGAAGGGGAATTAGAATATTATCAAGTGAGAGTTAAAGCTGACGATGGAGCAACTGTAGATTTGCAAATACTCACGCCACAGTCAGAAATAAAAAGAGGTAAAATCCTTAAAAAGTACAAAGATGAAAAACAATGGAATCTGTTCCAACAGCTTTCTAAATACTTTGATAATATGCCTTTTGCTTACGCTCTAACTACGCATAAGGCGCAAGGTAGCTCGATAGATTTTACCTTTCTAGATTTGCCAGATTTAAACAGATGCTCTGACAGACAAAAGATTTTATACACTGCTCTTACTCGTGCTAAGAAGCAAGCTTTTATCTGTCAGTAACTTAATGTTTCCTAGCTGACAAACTGATTATAATTTAGATAGCTCTACAGAAAGCGAAACATTCTGGACGAGATGTAAATTTTATATAGGAGGACACTTAAGTTGTGTTATTGGGTAATCAAAACATAATCTTTTGTTTGATTGCTAGTGACATTTTTTGCTTGCTTTTTATTACTAAGATTAGTTGATAACAGCTTAAATAAAAACAATCCTCGCTTAGACACCGAGGATTGTTTTCCTGTGATGGATCTCTTAAAAAAAACTGCTTCTCAGAGCAAAAGCAGTTTACATTTAATGCTATAATAACTTTAAATTATAGCACTATTTCTTATATAAATAAAGCGCCAACCCGTACTTTGATGCTGCTCTTCTAAAAGCCATTGATTCAGCATTACTTGCAGGATCCCCATAAGGTATTTCCTCTTCTTTTATTTCCCCTGTATTGTAGTCTTGAGATGTTTTTTTAAGGAGTTCCGATCCTGTTGCCTCCCTAATAACTAATCCGTGTTTTGTAGGGATTGACAATTTCCCTACTAAAATTATTCTATCTGTAGTGTAAGTAACGCTTTTAATTTCCCATTGCCACCCAATACAATATTTGTCAAGAATTTCAACAGCAGTATGCCAAGCGATATATTTGGCTTTAAATTTACCAGGTAGTTCCTTTAGTAAAGAATCTGGCAATTTCCTTTTTAAAGCTGTTTGTATCTGTGCTAGCGTCCATTCGCCTGGTTCTGATGGCTGTGAATTTTTTTCGATTGATTGATTGTTATTGTTGCCATTAATTACCGTGTTAGTCATCTCGCCTCTTTGGTTTAAGCTGATTTGAATTCATTAAGAGTAGTTTCTAAAGTTACTAACAGTTTGTGTTCTTTAACTGTCAATTCAGGATTAGGTCGCCTAGATATACCTTGAAGCATATCTGTAGTTATGGCATCTTTATCTTGGCTTCCGATCGCATATAAACGCTCCATGATTTTCTTAGCTTTTTTGCGATCTAGCTCGTTAAAATTCAAGCTTTTTAAGTAAAAAGAATTGACGTTTTTAAGTACGGTATCGTAGATCATAAAATCGCCTAGGATATCGTTTTTACTTACTACTACACCCCACAACCCTTGATATGCTTTTAGCTCCGAGTTAGAACCTGCTGATATTTGGCATATTTCACCTATAGGATGGCTGAATTGAGTAGCTTGCTTTTTGATTTCCTGGTACTCTTTGTAAGCAGCTGTAGGATTATTATTTAGCTTTGTTTTCCACTTCTCAGCTTGTTCTATTTCCCCTTCTTTTTTAAGCTCCTCTATTCGTTTCAAAACTGAGTTACTTCTGTGGTAGCTGCTAGGCTTCTGATTGCTTTTTTGGCAAGCTAAGTCTCTAACTCTCTCTCTTCTTTGTCCTTTTTTTTGCGGCTCCTTCTCTCTCTTGTGCTTAATTATCTCTATCCATTCGTTTGTCTCGTTAGTTATTTGCTCAACAGTTTTATCTCTCGATGCATTGTAAGATAGCAAAGCTTCTTTTTCTTCAAAATCGTCAGCGAACTTTTGTACTATTACTGGAACTAATTTCCAGCTAAGCTCGATCGCTACTTTTTGCCTCCTATTGCCACTTACGATCTCATTGTTTTGATTTACGATTATTGGGTGGATCTCTCCCGTCTCTTTCACTTTCTCCAAGAGATCGGCGATCGGCTCGTCTGCTCCATATATCCTGTCGTTTAGAGGATGAGTTTTTAGCTTGCGAGGATCTCGGTAGATTATAGGGATATTCCCTGCTACTTGCTCTAACGCGTCAATCTCGTTGGCTTCTTTTCTGGTTAGCGGCTGCAGGCAATAATCGTCTAAAGTTATCTCGCCGGAGCGATCGAGAAATTTTAGTTTAACTTTACTGGTATCCCCTACCTCGATTGCATCAGAGATAGCTTGTACTCGATCGCCTATTTCTACTCCACCTGATACAGCACCAGGGAGTTGAGAGATCGTGTAAAACGATCCTTTTGAGGTTTTCATAATTCTTTCGCTCGTCTAGTTGACTCAATCTTACTAGCAATCGGTGTTCCTAGGAACACCGATTTCCTTATTAGTCATTTAGAGACATTCCGATTAATCTCTCTGCTTGTTCTTTGGAGTAGTTTTCCCAGTAAGGATTTTTATTGCTCTGCAAGTGTACTCGTGAAAAACATTCATCTATTTTTTCGTTGCTACTGGTAATCTCTTCTGGATAGTGTTCGAGCCAGATGACACGATCGAAGTCTATATCGTATTTTTTGCAGCCGTGGGTAATTATCGACTCAACGCCATTAGTTATCGATCGCCCCTCATTGTCTGGAACTTCAGATACGATAACTGTAACTTGTCTCTTATTGCGGTATATCCTCAAACGACACTTAGATTTTTTCAGGATCTCAGCATTCTTAAAAGCTAGCTTGCCCCATTCAAAAATATCGTCAGCAAGTTTAAGGCTGAATCTAAATTGCTTATTTTTGAAGTGTTCCAAAGCTGAATCTAAATCTGTGAATCCGTTGGCAAACCCAACCTCAAAAGTATGTCGCAAAAAGTTATACCTGCTTTCAATCTCGCTAAAATCCTTCGATACAAATATCCATCCAGCTTTCGGAGGTAAAAACCCGTCAGCTACACAAACTAGATTATTTTCGTTAATCACTCTCTTAGAAGGTAAAGCAGCTTCGGAATACTCGAACTTGAGATCTAGCATTGACGCGATCTTCTCCTCCGAGATAATCTTGTTGAAACATATCGTCAATACGCTACCCCTAGGATCTAAAGTGAGCGATATATAAGCTTCTGGCTGCTCCCTGTCAGTTGCCATATTTGCCAATACTGCTAGTTTGAATTTATTTTCCATTGAGTTTAAAATCCTCTTTTCTATTTTCATCTTACATTATTGTAATGTAAATGAGACAAAAAAAATTAGTCTTTAAGGTAAGCGTTTTCGACTATGTTGTGGAGTATGTCTTGCAGTGACTTGTTTTTCTTTACTACTCTGTCTTCAAGCCATTCTATAAGATCTTTGTCGTCTTTTACATTGAGCGTAAAAGCAAACTGCTTATTATTGGATCGGAATTTTTTACTAGCTTCTTTGAGCTTCTCTCGGTTTTCGCGGTTCCATCTTTGTTGTGACGATAGCGGCATGAATTTTACAAATAATCAATTGTCTTTTACTTAATTATATATTCTGACACTTGACTTACATTCTCCCAATGTAATAGAATAAATAAAAGAAGAGGTTGCAGCCTCTCTGACGTATAAAAGAATTACCAATGAATATAGCATTTACAGCCGAACTAAATCAACTAGAAGAAACAATCGACAGCTTAGCTAACGAGATAGCGATCGCGAAAGCAGCCAAAAAGCAGATACAGCAGAAACAGAGATTATTAGATAGCACGATCGAGAAAGTACGGGCAACAGTAGAGAAGATAGCAGGGGACGGGAAAGCGATCGAGTACTTGAGAGAAGGTTTAAAAGGTTTAGCTTTATTTGGCACTGGCAACGCAAATATTATTTTTAGTGAAGGAACCTTTAACGATAACTTATCTACTGGCGTCAATAACTTAACTGCTAATGAAGGTTCCTTCACTAAAAATAAAAATTTTCCTCGTAATGAAATTTTACAAAGACCAGTTTACAAGCAAGAGACTGAAGAAGAGTTTAAAAGCAGGATGGAAGCAGTTAAAACTCAAAAGCCAATTACCAGAACTGCTGAACAGGTAGCTAGGTTTGAAGAAGATATAGCGCGTTTGGGTGGGTATAAAGTTGAAGAAACACTAATCGATCGTCCTGAGAAAGAAAACAAGTCAAACGATTTCTACACTTGGCAGCCGACAAGCAACAGTGCTGTTTATAACTATTTCAACGTCAGGAGAGGTGTAAATCAAGCCACATATGTTGGTGCAAATAACAAAGCACGTCTGAAGTGGTTAGAGAGTAAGTTGCTGAATTTAGAGTTAGAGAATATTGCGATCGTCTTGAGAAAAGCTCAAAGAACTAATTTTAAGTACGAACTTAAGATTAAAGGTTTAGACGACGATTTGATAGGATGGCTGACTCAGTTTAACTTTAGTTCCGATCTCCCTTCTCAATTTACCTCTAAAGTTGAGAAAACGCCTCAAGAATTCTGGCACGGGCAATGTTGCGATCGTTGGTGCGAGATTGAAACAACTGTACCAGATCCCGATCCTACTGACGAGGGAAAAGAATTAAAATTTATAGCTAATTCTTTTGGCAAAAATGTCCTCGAAGTGCAGTTAGATAAAATGCTGCACGCTCAATCTGAGAAAACAGATGAGGATACAGCAGAAATTTTAGACACTCCCAGGAATAGTGAAGCCAGGGAAAAAGAGTTAATAAGATTTCAAGATTGCTTTGGTAAAAGCGTATTGGAAGTAGGGTTAGATAATTTGATGTATGCGGTTGTCTCTTCTGAAAGCTTGAGAGATGATGGCTTAAAGTATTATCAAATATTAGAGGATAGGATACAGCAAGGGTTTATCAACTGCCGAAACTTAGATACTGGGGAAGTATTCCAAAGGAGAGCAACTAATTTTAAGTTTTGCGATCTGCCAGAAAAATATTGCTTCTGGCTGCATAAAGACTTTACCAGATACGATCGCTCTACTGAAGAGATGGGCATATTTTACAGGTGGGCCATGCTCGATTGTAATTCTAAACAAGAGTTAGAAGCTTTGAAAAAGGATCCTAACTCTTGTGTAGAAACGATGAAATGGGTTTATAACGACTTGCCACCAGGAGAGAAAGAACAAATCGATCGCCTTTGCAAAAAGTTAAAGAAGGTTGAGGAAAGTAATAAGGTAGCCTAATATAACTGTGGGGATATTCCCCACAGTTATTACACTAGACGAGATAAAGTAATGAGCAAACAAAATAATTGGTTCTATCTCGAAGATTCGGGAATTACTCTGAATACAGATTGTATAAGTCACTTTTACATTAAGCAATTAAAATGTAAGTCTAAATCTAAAAAAGAAGAAATTTTGAGACCTATATATGTAATCTCAATGAAAAACGGCAAGGAGTTAGAGATAATTTCAATTGAAGATGAAGAGAAACTAGAATCTTTAATTTATGGATTGAGAGAAACTCAATTACAATATCTTGAAACTACAGCAGCATAAATTTTAAGAATCAATGCTCCTATAAGGAGCATTTAAAAACATGAAAAACATTGAAGATTGGATCTATTTAGTTGAACTACAGATGTTATTAAATGTTAAGGAAATACTCTATGTGGATTTTGGCAATACAGAGGATTCTATAAAACGCGGGAATACTCGCTATATAATTTATCTTACTAAAGAAACTACAGATGAGGACGGAGAGAGAGAGAATTATATAGCTGTCGCTGGCGATAAAGACAAAGCTATTGTAAGAGAGTATTTCAAGCCAGTTATCGAATATTGCAACACGATCGAACAGATAGAATCAAAACAGAAAAACTCATCCCCTATTTATAAAGGAATGAGTTAGGTCTCATTGCGATTTAAGCCAAAAATAACAAAAACGAATAAATAAAAAACCTATTAGGAGTTCAAGTAATAAATCAGTTATAGCAAGAGCAATTGCACTATTTAAACAGTACGATCGCTTATTTGCTTTTATTTGTTGAATTAAATTAAGTATTTATGCGGTTGATGTAAAATAATAATGAACTAGACGAGTTTAATAATATGTCATCTGCTATACAATCAACCTGCCATACTTACTTTAAAGCGAAATTAGCTGACAGTACACAGTTAACAGAAGATGAAAAATTCGCAGTAAGAAGAGATAAAATATTAGAACTTACAGAGTTAGGCGATTTAGACAAAAGCCATTACAAGATTACTTTAGAAGAGAAGATTGAAAATTGCCCTTTTGATTCTGGTTATGTTTTCGCGCCACATTGGGGATTAATAGAAACTGACGATCCGATCGCCAATACTGAGATACCTACTTTTGACAATCCAGCAGTAGGGAGGCAGATCGAACGCCTTAAAAAGTATTTAAAAGATGGTTTGGCATTAGATCTCAAAACTCCTACTCGCTATTTCAGCCAGAGAGACAACTATAGGGACGCTCACAGAACTTGCAATAGTTCGTCAAATGCGATGTACCTGGACTGGCTTTTAAGGGTAACAGGTAGAACTCAACTTAAAAGCGATGACGAATATATAAGGGAAGTGTTTGAGGATGGGGACACGATATATCATGGCGTTCAATCGTCAGCAATCAAGGAATGGGGGTTCAAAACAAAATGGATGACCGATATAGATCTAGAATTCGTGGAAGATTTACTAGATGTTGGATTCCCAGTGGTAGCGAATATATTACATAGAGGAACTATCAACAGACCTAGAGGCGGTCATGTAATACTTTTAATAGCTCGTAAAATGGGTAACTTTATCGCTCACGATCCTTATGGCACTCTCTCTAGTAACTACACCAACACTAATGGAGCTTACAGCAGAATTAAGCGGGAAGAGTTCAAGAAACGTTGGCAAGGCGGTTACAGGATATTAGCTTAAAAATTCTAACTGTAGTTGCTCGATCGTCTTGCCATATTCTGGCTTATCCTTAGCAGTCCATATGCCACGCCCGAAAATTCTAACTGCTAGATACATTGCAGTATTGACGATCGGACTAACGCCTAAAGTGAAGTTGATATCGGCAAATATACGATCGGCTTCTTTTTTTGTATAGTCTATTTTTTTAAGTTCCCCATTTTCAACTAATATTAAATAACCGAAAATATAGATCCAATCGTGAGCCACCGCAGCTACATTATAGTTGCCAAATTGCCACCAAAATATAATTGATGGTACGCTAGCTAGATCGGAAATAAAAGACTTAGGAACTACCCAATTATTACCTAAACTATCTTGATATTGCCACCAAGATGATAATTTAAATAACTTTTTCCCAGTTGTAGCTAAATATATTGGTTCCCCGTCATCAATTAAATACCCTTTTTGTGGCTGATAAAGCATCCCTAACTATCAAGGAGTTAACTCGTAAAAAACATAAGCTTCACTGTTGCCAGTATTTAAAGTAAATTCAATTTGTGGATATAAATAATTAAACGATCTAAATGGTAAATCTAGATTGAAATTTCTAACTAAAGGAAGGTTGAAAGGTGCTGTTAAAGTGCCGTTTCCTCTAGTCACAACAATTGAAGCTGAAATAGATGGAGGTACAGTTACATTAATTTGACCAGAGAAAAAGAGGAGGTTGATACTCGCATTTATTGTTTGAGTCCCACCTCCACCACTTCCGATCGCAGCCGAAACATCAATTACTGATTGATTTACTGTGTCTAATCTGTTTAGCAATACTTCTTGGAAAGTCGTCATGATTGCGTTTCTTTCGTTTCTTTGTCTTGAGTTTTAGTTTCTTTTCTAGACGATCGTCTCCTAGTTTTTGTCTGTTTCTCTTCTTCTGGGATTTCTATTCTTATCCAATTTTCTTTTTCTTGTTCGTACTGCTCCTTATTAATTACACATCTCGTTTTCTCGTCTTCTGGCAGATCTCGATCCTCAGCAGGATAACAAACAACTGTATCAAGCTTGTATTTTTTCATAATTCTAAGCAGGGTTGGGATTGCCTATTATTCTAACTATATGCTCTGGGCGGATCACAGCTGCTCCGCAAAGGATACTGTAAGCGTGGCTTGTTTGGTAGTACTGCGGGCTAGCAAGGTAAGTCATGGTCAATCCACTTTCAGGATCTCTAACTGGCTCGATGATCTTTCCAGGCATTTGATGTTGAAATTCATCAACAAATAACAATCTATTAGCAAAACCAGTGCTGTTTCTGTGGAAAGCTAAACTAACAGTGTGAGTAGGAATTACACTTATAATCGCGTCGTCAGCGAAAGCAGTTTTAGCTTTTGGCAAGTATTGCAAAGTAAGATCGCCGCTATTTACACCTACTTCAGTTTTAGTTACCACGTATGTTTGGGCATCCCCAGCGACAGTAAATATGTCACCTTCAACAAAATCAACGTTAGGCGCGCCTCCCACTTGAGAAATAGTCACTTGAGTGTCGTCAATCGCGTGGGTAGTAGAATCAATTTGATAAGCACCGTCAAGTCCTGGAGCTGATTCGTGACGGGGCATTAATTGAGTCCGCCACCAACTAAATCCAAGCTTAGTTCCTATTTCACCAGTTCTTAAAGTTAGGTCAGTCCCAGATTCATTGACTCTCAGGAATAAATCTAAACTCGACGCTTTCTCGTCAGCAAATAGATCTAGCACCAGATAGCGATCGTTATTCGGAGCTAGATTCTCATCTAATACTCTTCTGGCTCTATTCGCGTAAGAAGTAGTACCGTTTTCAAAAGGCGTTGTAGCTACATCCCCAATAACATTGTACGATCGCTTATACATCTTATTGATGGTATAAGTATTTGCAGCCTGAACGATCGATACTGCTGCTGATTGAGTAAACGAGGATACCTCTCTATTCTGTATTTTTCCGAGTTCGTCTTCAGGCAACCCGAATTCAGATTCTTCAAAAAAGTCTAATACTATCGGAACCGAGCCAACAGTAAAAGGCGTGCTTGCTGGGTGGATATTGCCTGGAACTACTTTTCTAGTCGTTATTGTCGGAGGTATAGAAACTTCAACCGCAGATCCTGGCTGTCTGGCATCCACAGAATAACTACTATTTATCAAATTAGGGAAGAGATTATAAGCTCTCAGTACAGCAGCGCCAGTAGCTCTAATACTGGGTACAATGTCCTGTATTACGTTGACTACCATGATGATTGTTTAATCTAGTGAAGAGATACGAAAATATGAGCACGACTTTTGTTGGTCTAAGTTGCTCTGTGACGAGTATTTCGATCTTGCACCGCGGGACTCTATGCCCTGATATATCTTCTTCTGGTCGGCATTGCGCCCCCACTGAGTCTTTTTTGCTGCTGGAGCCAGACGATCTCAGAATCTGTTGGGTCTTCTTATGGTCGGCATTGCGCCCCCACCTAAATCTATTTTGCTGCTGGAGCCAGGCAATTTAGGATCCTGTTGGTTCTTCTTTACCTTGCGGATGGTCGGCATTGCGCCCCCAATAAAATCATGCTATTACAATTAGCTTTGAGTGTCAACTTGAATCAAGCCTTTTTGTATTGCTTCTAGAGGATCCATTTTTATCTGTTGCTTTACTTGATTGAAATAATTTGTATCAGTCCAGATTCGCTTACTAACTTTAAAGTTAGTAAAATCCGTGCTTTGAGTATTAAAGCCTTGATTGTTAGTTCCTATCCCAGAACTTCTATATATTGGCGAGAAAAAGAGCGCTTGAGAGCCTTGTTTGAATTCCTGTATTTTATTTTCGACGCCTAAATAATTTTTACCTGATTCGTCAGTTACAAAAGTTTTAGTTACAGGGTTAAAAAGCTTTAATTGCCCTTTCTCGTCGAATTTAGTGTAAGGTTCTAGATCCACGCGCCAAAGATACTCGAAGTGGGAAGGATCCCCACCTTCGGCAATAAACTTACTGAGTGCTGCTTGCTTTCTATTGTTGCGATCGATTTCCTCTAAGCTACTAGAAAGTTGAGTGTTAAGAGATTGATTTTGCTGTTTAAATTGCTCTAATTGAGAGCTTAAAGACTCTATTTGCTTGTTATAATCTTCTTTCTGTTGGTTTAAGTGGATTTCAGTTATTTTGTCCCATTCCTGTTTTCTGGCGTGATCTTCAAGTTTTAAGCTAGTCTTTTGTTTCTGTAATTGCTGTATTTGCTGTTCTAGTGTTTCCCTTTGTTGGCTTTGGTCTTGAGTTAGCAAGTTAGTTAATTTTTCTAAGTCTAAATTATTGCCATTATTGCCATTGTTATTTGTTGATTGTATTTGTTGCTCTAATTCTTTGATTTTGCTTTTTAAGCTAGTATTTTCGTTTTTATAGGATGTGTAGAGATCTAATACAGTTTCAGGGTTCTGAACTTGTTGAGCTTGTTTCTCTTCTTTTTGTGTAGGGCTTGAACTTTTGTTATCAGCCATGTTTTTAGTCAAAGCTTCAAGCTGCTGTGGAGTAATGGTAGTTAAGTCTATTTTTGCTGCACTAGTACTTTCTGGTGCATTATCTTGTTGAGCCATAGCCATAGATTCTACGGATTAAAAACTTCTCGCTAGACAACCATTATAAACTCTTCTATTGATTCCCAGAGCATTTGATAATTTTTTTATCAAATCTTCCCTTGCTACTAGCGCTCCATCCCACGCAGTTTTATTGTCGGGACGTTGCCACCGATATTCCTCTTTTACTTCCAATTCTTCAAAAGTTGAAGCTATATTTAATTGAGATGTTTTTATATCAGGATCTAGTACATCTATCTCAGCTAAAATATTTTTCACTTTTTGAACGTAGGAGCGATCGAAGTCGTCTTCTATTCTCAAGCTGACATCTAAGTTCTCTAGCTGTTCCCCATAATATTTCAAGTCAATCGCATTTCTGCAATTGTATAGTTGATAATTTGAGTATTGCCCATTACCTAGCCTATATAAAGACTGTGGAGGTAATTCTAAATATTGCTGGATTCGTTGATAGTCACTTAAGTCAAATAGGATAGGCATGATATTAAATTTATTTATTCAACGCTTAGATTTTAACATCAAGCTAGTCGATAAATAACTCTACATTTACAGTTACCTCGGCAACTGCATCTAGTTCCTGTGGGTACAACTTGCTCGATCGGTACGAAACCATTCGTGACATATTTTGGGCATTCAGGGCAGTGCTTTGCTGTCGGGTCCAACTCCCTTTTAGCTAGAGTTGCCCCGCCCATAGCGCGGGATAATTGCTGCGAGCGATAATAAGATTGAGAGACCGATCGCGAATAGAATCTAGCTCTATTGAGAATTTGTTTCTCGCTCAATTTTCCTGCTTGTATATCTTTTCTAAAGTCGAATAAGAGATTGTATTCTTGTCTCAGTGCTGCTCCTAATTGTCCTCTATGCCTCGGTGTAATTCCGTTTTTACCTCCAGCACCTAAAGCAGCTAATTTGAGGTGAGATTGTTTTAATTGAGCCTGTATGCTTCGTTCCCATTCAAAAACTGTAGCATCGTTTTTTATCAGTTGCTCGGTCTGGCTTTTTATTTTTCGCTCTAAAAATCTTCTTTCAGATTCGATTATTGCACTTATCCTTTGAGTGCTGACTTTATTGCCTCGATCGTCTGTATATTCCCCTGTTAGCGTGTTGTATCTGTATGTCATACAAATCTTTTATTTATAATTAGGGAACCCTTTCCCGATAACTTATCCTGCTAAACAATAACTTAAATACTATAGAAGGGTTCCCTAATTATAAATAAGAACATCGATCGTCACGGCAAAAAAAAATCTACCAATATAATAATTGTATTGGTAGAAATATCTATCGCGAATTTAAGTTGGCATTTTTAAACGGTGTTCCTAGGAACACCGATTCAATTAAAAGAGCAAGTCTTCGTCTTCAACAGTGTAAGCTTTAATTTGAGGATATTTCTCGAATTCCCTGCAATACTTGTGCTTGAGACCTTCACAGTAATATTGCCAATATTCAGGATCTAAGAATAACTCTTTGTTGGGTTCCCCTAATTGCGCGTCCTGTCGAGCTTGATATTCAACTGAGCTTAGATACTCTTCAGTCAATTCGCGATCTGCAGCCGCGCGGGATTGCTGCTCTAAAGCGAGATATAATTCAGACATGTATTTTGAATCTAAAAGTTAATGTTTTCCCGTGGCTGACAAACATCAGCCACTTTGTTAATTATAGCAGTTTAAAAAGCTATAATCAAGTAAAGTAGGCTGACATCATGGCGAGCAAGTGAGTAAAGATAGACAAAGAGAAAGCAACGGAACGTTTAAGATAACTGGGGAAGTGCTAGATAAAAAGCTAATCTCAGTGAGAATAAGTCGCGACAGAATGGCAAAGATGGTGAAATTGTCAAATCTGACGGATAGGACGCTAGCTGCAATAGCTAGAGAGGCAATCAATCAATATATTGATAATTGGGAAGATTACAGCAAAGATTAACCTGCTGCACGTTCGATTATATTTACAATTCCTTCTATAGTTTTTCTAGTTAAATCGTCAGCTAAATTTTGGCTGCTATCAGGGACAGTGTTGTTTATCTCAATTTGTCCTAATGGCTTCGATTTAATAGTATTCAGCATCTCACCAACTTTACCTAGTATAGCTGTATTAGTATCTAGTATATTTTTTGCATATACTGTTTTTTGCTCTAATTGTTCTGTATCTACAGGGCTGACGCGATCGTTAAGCTGCTGATTTGCTCGCTCGTTCAGTTGTTGAGATTGAGTATTTCGATCTATCTGTTGTAGTAATTGTGGGATTTTATCGATAGATGTTGTTTGAGAGTGAAGTGTTTCTGGAAATGGTGTTACTCCTGGCGCTAACTTGCTAAAGTCTCGTTTTAAATCCAGATCGCGATCTGTAAGCTGCGGGAGAGTCCCCAGACGACGATTGCCTAGCGCTTCTGACGAGATTAGATCGCGATCTGCAACTAAACTAGGTTCTGGTAATCTCGGCTTTAGATAAGGAGTATATTCTCTATTTAGTTTTTCATTGCCAATATCTACTATTGGCTTGAAGTTTTCTAACTCTCGATCGCGGGTAAACTTAGGATTAATCTCGATATCAGAGAGACCTTTTACAAAGTCTTTCGGATCTGGTCTCTCGTATTTTTTCTCTCTAAATACCTGGCGATCGCCGAAGTCGATAAATATCGAGTAGTCTTTTTTCTGCTGTTTTTTCCTCAGCAGATCGGGGTTATTCAGTCTGATTTCATTGGTTGCTTGTAGTAATTCATTCTGGCGCTGTTTTTTATTGGCTTGTAATTTGATTCTGCTTATTTCTCTCTCAGTAGCTAGAGCGTTTTTAGCGTCTTTAATCTTCTGCTGCCCTATAGCTATCTCTTGCTGTGCTATCTCTAAACCTAATTTAGCTATCCTGATTTTAGTCTTGTCCCCATCGAGTAAAGCTTTTTGTAATTCCCCTTGTGCTGTGAGAAAGTTTTTCGCTGATTGAAGCTTTTCTATTTTGGCTTGCTCGATCGCTCGTCTGGCTACAGTAATTGCTCTGAGTCGCTCAATCTGCAATAATTTTAAGGAGAGTGCTTGCTGTTCTTTGAGTGCTGTAAGTCTTGCTATATCTGATTTATCTTGTATAGTTGCCTTTTTCTTTTCTAGTTGATTGATATTTCCATATATATTTAATTGCTTCAGTTGATACCTAGCTTGGCTTCTATCTTTGACTGAAGCATCTTTATTAGCTAAAGTTTTTCTGAGTTCTATAGCTTTATTTATCCTGTCTATTTCGCCTTTAAATTGAGTCTGGTCTAAAGTTCCACTAGCTGTGGCTAACTCTTTTCTAGCATTGTTTAAATTGGTATATAGAGTTAATACATTATTGGAAAGGCGATCGTAACTGTAAAGCAAGTTTTGATTTTTCTTTATCTCTAAATCTATTAGTTTTAAAGCTTGCTGTTTTAAGTCTATCAATCTCTCTTGCTTAGCTTTTTCTTTATCTAATAAACTGTTTTTTAATTCAGCTAGATCGTCGTATATTTTGGTTTCTCTTTTTGCATATTGTCTTTGATTAATAAAACTCTTTTCAAGGGCTTCTTTCTCTGCTGCTAATTCTTGATATTTGAGTTTTATTTTCTCTTTAGTTCTAGCTATATCTAAGTTTTTAAGTAGCTTGTCAAAGCCAGTTTGAGATATATCTCCTGTCTCTCTAGCTGTTACTATCTCCAATCTCCTTTTAGCTAGAATTCTGCCGCTAGCTTCTTTCGATTTAGCCACTGTATCTTTTAATTGCTTGTATGCTGCCGATATAGTTTCTTTGAGAGATTTAAGTCTATTTATTTCAGTTTGATTTTCTTTGGCTCTGGCTTCAGATATATCCTTGAGAGCTTGCAATACAGCTTTTTGGGAGTTATTTAGAGCTATATTATTAGCAGCAAAGCTTTTTGATATCCCTTCAACGTCAGCACTTGTAAAGAGTTCTAATTTTTTCCCTGCTGCTTTTTCAAGTTGACTTCTGAAACTGGGAGTAATATTCTTAGCGATCGTTTCTTGCTTTCTAGCTATTTCTTCTTGATAAGTTTTAATTTCAGCTTCATATTTTCTCAAGTCAGCGCGAGATATTTTCAGTTTAACCTCTTCGGGAGCGAGCAAGTTTTTAACTTCTTGTTGTAGGATACTGATTCTAGTTTTAGCATCTTCAATGTTGATATCGTATCGCTTAGCTCCTAACTCGCGATCGACAACGGCAAAGGCATTAGCAAAATTATAAATCCCTTGTTTAAATGCTTCTTGTATTTCTCTTATTTGAGGTTCAGCAGCATCGAGACGAGCTATATAATCGTCAATCTGTTTTATATATGGTTCTACCCCTTCAAAACCTTGTTTTTGTCCTTTCTCCACTAACTCTCGCCTTCTGGCTTTAGCTTGTTTTCTCAGCCTGGCGATCGCTTGAGTTCCACCTTGAGGCAATAGTGTCTCTTGTGCTGCTAAATATTTTTTATTAGCCTCTTGTAAGGCAGCTTTTAGATTGTTTAAGCTTTCAGTGTCTAATTCTGGCTTGAGTTTCTCTAAACCTATTTCTACTTTGATTCTAGATATTTCATCTTTCAATCTGAGAGCATCTTTTAAAGCTTGCTGTTGCTTGCCTTTATCCTGATAAGGATTCATCAATAAGCTCAGATCTTCATTCTGTTCTTTGACAAATTTACCGGCTTCTTTGAGAGTATTTTCTACTTCTTTTCTGGCTATTAAATTGTATTCTTTATAAGGGTTTTCTAATTTCATTCTGCTTATATAAGTTCGAGGGTCAAAAGCTGAGATAGCAGCATTCAATACATAATCCATCCCTTGGCTGAATTTATCAGTAGCGATCGGAATTTCCCTAACTGGCTCTTTTTCGTCTTCTACTTTTCGCTTGACTATTATGTTTACTTCAATTGGCTTTAATCCTTCAGCTTCCCTAATATCATTGAGGCGATCGAAAGCACCTTGTAAGTCAGTCCTCAAATTTTTGCTGACTTCCCTAGCTTCCCTGACTGATTTGATAAATTCGTTGCCTCCACCCGTCCACACGTCCCAAATGTTCGCCGCAGCTTTAATAGCTAGTGCAGCGACTAAAACTATCCCAAATTGTATTGCTATAGATTTTAGGACACCTCCTAAAATTCTCACAGCAGCAGTAGCAGTTTTAGTACTGGACTCGATTGTCCCCATAGCTCTCCCTGTGGCTACTGCTGCTGCAAGTGCTGTTTTTATTAGCACTCTTAAATAAACAACTAACCCTCCAGCAATTAGCAAGCTAATTACCTGCATATTTTCTCTAATTGCTTTCAGTCCGTTTACCAGTACTCCAAATACTGGTTTTCCTATAGCGAGGTTAAATTCGCCCATAGCAGCACTAGTAAGATAAGCTTCGTTTTTCAATCTATTAAAACTGTTAGAAGCACTGTTAGCATTTTTAATAAAAATGCCCATAGTTTCTAGTTTTAACTGTTTAGAAAACTTCGGTAAAAAGTCTTCAGCTAATAAATTTCCTGATGCTACTAATTGATTGAATTCCTGTTGAGTCAATCCCATAGATCTAGCACCTATGGCTGTTGCTGCTGGTAGGGCTTCTCCTAATTGTTGCCTCAACTCCTCCATGCTAACAACTGACTTTCCTGCTATCTGCTGTAAAGCTGTCATCGCTTGCTGAAACTTGTCCTTAGACAGTCCGAAAGCGCTTAAACCTGCTGTTAAGCTTTCCGTGATTTGACTTGACTGATCCTCTACTGCTGTCCCTTGAAGTGATAATTGAAATGATAATTGAGTGTTAGCTAAAGTCTTTAAGTCTTGCCCTAATCTGTTAGCTTTTTCTATTACTGAGTCAAAGCTGTCATTAGCCGATCGCTCGAATTGCTTGAAGAGGTTTTTAAATGCTCTTACTTCAATGGCATTGTTAAAATTATTCTGCAAATCTAAAACTGCTGACTGTACTATTTGCCCTATCTGGCCGAATAGACTTGAGAAAGCTGATTTAATAGCAACGAAGCCAAGTAATAAGAATAGAGCTTTCCCTCCTACTTTTCTTACTTGTCCTAATGCTTGAGCTAATCTATTAGCTTGCTGAGTAACACCTCTCATTTCTTCTTCAGCTTGAGAGTACCTTTGACCACCACCGCGCTGGATTAAATTCTCTAATTGGCTTCTAAGCTTTTCTGGTAATTGGCTTGTTAGTTCTGGCGGCAAATCGAATATATCCCTAATGGCTCTTTGACCGCGTTCGCTCAAATTATCCAATTCAGCACTAGCAGCACTAGCAGCTCTCTTAATTGCTGCTTTCACATCTTCTGGAAGAGCGTTTAGCATTTTAGGAGACAAGAGGGTAGTTTCTTTGTTGAGTTCCTTAATGTCCTTTCTATACTCGTTTAGCGCTTTCTCTACTTTGGCCAGATCTCTCAGTAATTTGTCACTGTCAATATTTCCTTCCAGATCTAGCGGTACGTCGAAGTTTTCCAATAAGCTGCTTACTTTCGATTCAGCTTGAGAGATCTTAGTTAAGCTTTGCTCTAACGAACTGAGATCGACATTTGGCGCGGCTCGTCTAACTTGCTCGAACAGACTTGAGTAAACCTTGTCAAAATCCTTTTTATAGTTTCTCAGCTTATTTAAAGTCTTATTAACGTCGTCAGTTGATTTAAATAGATTTTTCCTCGCTGCGGTTCTAGCTGCTTCAGTTCCATTAGCGATCGTATCTCGAACTTGTGAGGCAAAGTCAGAGATACTATCTTTTATCTTGTCAGCTTCGCGATTAACATCTCCCTCGTCAAAAAATCTACCTGCTACATTCCTAGCCCCTATATCTGCTCTATTGGCAGTATTGCTGAAACGCTGCTTTAGATTTTGTACGTTTTCTGCTGCACTAGATCGCACTCCTCTGATAGCTGCTTGCGCTCTAGAGCTATCATATTTACCTTGAGAAGATGTATAACTCTCTTGTGTGGGTGGCGCTGTCAAACTCTCTTTTATTTTGCTCCCTGCGCTTACTGCTGCTTGCTTGACTTCGTGTAGCTTTTTCCCTATAAAAGCAGTAGTTTTAGCCCATGCTGCTCTTATGTCTGCTGTCAGTCCTGGGGAACCTTCAGCCAAATCGTGCAGCACGTCATCACCGATCTTTTCGGAGAGATGGGAGAGATCTTTCATGTCCCCTGTTAGGGAATTGTTGGTTTTATGCCATGCTGCACTAATATCGGAAAAAATCAGATCGAATAGGAACGATCGCGATAAGAGTTCTGCTGTTTTCCCAGCATTCCCAACCATCTCTTTAAATTCACTGACTTGAATTTGCTTGATCCGATCGTATTCAGCCTGCAGTTTAGCAGCGCTCGATCTCAAGTCAATATCTGTCAAGCCTTGCTGTTTGTAAGCTTTTACAGCTTGCTGCAAGTCTCTATACTTGAACTCTCCTTGAGCTTTTCTCAGGTTTTTAACTATCTCTTCTATAGTTTTATTGGCTTGCTCCAACCATTGGTTGGGGTCTGGCAAGTCAAAAGTTAAATCTATTTCTATTCTTTTAGGAATGTTATCTATAAAATCATAAAATTTATTTTTAGTTTCGCTTATTTTAGCTCCAAAAAGAACAGCGTAACTATTAGCCATATTGCCAAAAATAGCTTTTGAAGTTTCTAATAAAACTTGTAAGTCTTTTTGACTTTCTTGTAATTGTAGATTTATTTTTGCTGGAAGCTCTAAAACTCCTTGCTTTATTCCTTTTATTTTTTGCTTAAATACTTCTGGTATTTGCTCGGCTTCTGGTAATTCTATATTAGGGAATTTTATAGTTATAGTTTTGTCAGCCTCTCTGTCTAAGACATCTTGTAATGTCTCTACAAGTTTTAAAGTCTTGAGAGATACTCTTAATAATCCTGGTAACTTATCAATATCTTTGTATACTATTTCAGGTAACTTTAACTTGAGCTTAGGTATTTTTATTTCTACTGATAAAGACGGGTCGTTAGCTAACTCTTGTAACTTCCCTCTAAATTCATTATAAATTTTTTTCGAGTAATCTATTAAGTCTTGAGTGCCAAAAATAATATCGTAGCTGTTAGGCAATTGTATTTTAGGGGCATTGATTGTTAATGGTAGTTTGAATTCTGGCAGTTTAACCGATTTCGATTCGAGTGCTGTTTTAACTTTTAAATAGCTTTGATTTATAGCATCTACTATCTGTTTGAATACTTTCTCATCGGCGCTAGCTGTATTAATATCTATGCCTAGATCTGGTATCTGGATATTAGGAAGATTTAACTTAAGATCCTTGCCGCTAAAAGCTTCGAGGGAAATAACTAAATCAGTGTAAGTTTTTTCTATTCTATTCTTGCCAACTTCAAATTGATTATTAATTAAACCGATCGCTCGGTCAAAGTTCTTTTGAAGGGAGACTACATCCTCTGTGATTTCAAAAGCTTTTATACTTAGTAATATACTACCTGGTTTAATAGGGATATTAAGATCCCCTAATTTGATATTTTGTAGCTTTTCTCTCAAGTTTTGATAAGTCTTGTTAAACCTGTTGACGAATCCTATATATATTTTCTCGTCTACTGATGTGGGGTATATAATCCCTAGATCTGGCAAAACAATGTTAGGTAAAGGAATTGTTAGAGGTGGAATAGATTTGATCTTGCTCTCTAAATCTCTGTAAGCGTCCGTGATGTTGTTGACTACGTTGAATTTCCAAATCTCTAAATTTACAGCTATCTTGCGATCGTCTAACTCTTTAACATCTTTTACAAACTTACTTACTTTAGTTTTTAGTTCAGCAGTAACTTTCTCTAAGCTAAAATCTTGTATGCTAGATTGTATAGCATTAGGTATATTGCCAACAACTGAACTAAGTTGGAGAATAAAACTTTTAGAGCCATTTTTAAAACTATTTAGGTACTCGTTAAGTGCAACATTAAAACTATCAATATCCTCGTTAATAGTCGCCTTTATTTCTCGCAACGAATCTAAAAACTTATTGGCTCCCGTTCTGGTTAGTGGAGGCAAACTAAACCTAGGTATTTGAATTGCCCCGAAAGAAATTTTCGCTAAAGCTTCATTTATAGAATCGGTTTCTTCCCTGATTCCCGCTAATATCTGTTGCATCACAATGTTGTATTTCATTATGATTTTTGGATCTTCGATGCGATCGGGAATCTTAAAAGTAATCTTAGGAATTTTAATGTCTATAGGTCGATCTAACTTTTGCAGTCTAGCAATTAACTCTGATTCTAACTCTAACTTGAGCATTTTTAAACTCATCGATAGAGCATCTAAATCTATTTTTGGGACAGGTATTTTAAACTTTATCCCTTCTTTAGTTGCTGCTGATACTTGCAGTAATTTTAAATTTACAGCGTCAATAACTGAAAGCGCATAAGCTTCTATTTTGTTCCCAGAAAGAGACGACATACCAAAACTAGGTATCTGTAGCTGAGGTATTGACAAGGGGATTTCTATGTCTATATCTGGTAGATTTTTTAAAGCTTCCTTGACTTTTGAAGGCAAGACTTTTACTGATTCTTTTACTTGAGAAACAAAACTACTTGGGTCTAAAAAAGGCTGTATTATTTTGTCTAAATGTACGATTATCTCTTTGTCAAAATTGTTTAATAGTATTTGATTTATTTTCCCTCTCAATCCCTTAGCATAATCAGCAATATCTTGACCTTCATTTTCAGGGGTAATAAAGTTAGCTAAAAATGTTAGAGGTATCTTGATTTGTTGCGTTCTTATTACTTCTTGAATGTTCTTTTTAAGTTCGTTCAATGGCTCGGTAATCAGCCTAGCTTCTTCTGCCCTTAAGTCTATATCTGGGAAGATAGGGATACTGATTTTAATCCCTGCTTGCTTGCCATAGAGGGATTGAATTTTTTTAGATATATCTTGAGGTGAAGGTATATCAAATCTTAAAGGTATTGTTATTTGTTCGTCTTGAATTTTAAATACTTGCCCTAAAGTTTCTTTGATATTGGTAGGGAGAAGAGTAACTGGGATGTTTAATTTTTCTGGTATCTTTTCATCTAAAGTCTTGACTACAGTCTCTAGCTTTCCTTTTACGTCGAACCTGAGAGGTATTGTAATTTCTTCCCTACCTTTTACTAGCACTCCTTTTTCTTCTAATATGGCTCGTAGAGTCTTAGAAGGAACGATAAATTTAATAGGTACAGCTATTTCTTTAGGAACTGCACGATCTAGGAATTCTAGCGCTTGCCCTACTTCAGCTAAAGGATCCTTTGCTGCTTTGCCCCCGCGCTTCTTAACTTCTTTGGCTCTCTCTACAGCAGCTATTTTTAGCGCTTCAACATTAGCTAATAATTTCTGTTTGAATTTATCTAACTGCGTGCCACTTTCTTTAAGCAGTGCTGCGAATATAGCTCCTTTAGTAAAAGCTTCTTTTTGTATGTCTTCATCTTTAATTCCCAGAACTTCTTTAAAGCCTCGGTCGAAAGCTGGGAACACTGTTTCAGCTTTTAACCCTCCTATCCTTTCAAAGAATCCCACTGATATTTGCTCTAATTTGGCAAAGGGAATTTTTAGCAGCTTAGATATAGAACCTTCTGGCTTTTCAGTTTTGCGATCGATACTTTTTAGTATGTCTATAATACTTTTAGTATTATTCTTAGCTCTATTAACTTCATTTTCTAAACCGCCAAAGCTTAATTTGTTGGTATTTCTAGCAATTCTTTCTAAATATCTAAGTTGTAATGTTTTAGCTTGTGCGTCAGTTCCCTTAAACTCCTCAATGGCACCTTTGCCACTTAAAATCCTGGCAAGGTTGAAAGCTTGCGCTCTGGCTCGATCTATAAAAGACTGTGCTAAAAAGCCTCCTACTTGACTTAAAGCTCCTCCTAACAAAGCCTTAAATACATTGCCAAATAATCCAGTTTTATTTCTTTTTTGTTGTCGAGCTAACTCCTTGTTAAACTCTTGTAAGCTTCTGCTAAAATCCTTGGTAAAACTATTAAGAGTATTGGCTAAATCTTTATTGGAATTATCCTTTACTTCTCCAGCACTGCTAATAATAGTTTGTTTCTGTTTAGCGAATTGTTTGATAGCTTCTTCAGTAGCTTTTTTGTCTAGAGTAAAATTTAGATTTAATTGAGTTTGTCTTGCTGCTCTGGCTAGGGAATTACCAAGAGAGCGAGTATCTAAAGCTGGCTGTAAGTCTATTTTGTTGGTACGAGAGAATTTCTCAAAGTCACTTTTTAAGCCAGTGGGATTTAAGCTAGCTTGTAAATCTACAGGCGATCTCTGTATTTTACTTATCTCTCTGAGATACTCTTGCTCGTCTATTCCTACCGATAACTTTATAGAGACTTCGCTCATACTACAATACCAACTAAGTTAAATACTTCTTTATCTGCATAACCGCAAAAATTCTGAAGATCTTTTAGGTGTACTCTGTATCCTTTACCGCTATCCACGTCGTTCAGAGTTATTACTTGCGATCGATTGAAATTGCGACCGAAAAAGCACAGAGGAACTATTAGCTCTTGATTTAAAAAGAAAGGAGAGACAAAGAAGACTTTTTCCTCCCTGTTCGTCCAAGCTCTTGGAATGGTGTAGCCTGATTCTAAATCCGAGCTAGCTTTTATTTTCTGAGGATCGAGACCAGAGAATAAACACCAGTTGGGGACTTTACTTTGAGCAGTGAGAGAAAGGAAAGTATTAGCTACTGCTGCAGGTATATCAGCAGTTTTTTTAGTTTCTTCAGCAAACAAGCAGAAATCTGATAGCTTGTACTTGCGATTTTTAGTATCGTGTATGGCTACCAGTTGACGAGTAAGCGCGGCGATCGGGAGTTCTGAGTCTACCTTTTCTTTTCTATAAAATTTCTCTCCATATTCTAGAGCTTGTAAGATTAACCAGAGTGGCTGGAAGCCAAAGTTTTTCCAGTTAAACCGTTCGTCTCTATCTCCCCAGTATCTTTGGATTTGCCAGTAGATTTGCGCCCAGTCGGTTTTATTTCTTCGCTCGGCGACTGTTCCGAGCTTGACGAGTTTTTTATTTGCTTGTCCGTGATTGGTTCTGGCACATTCTGATCCGAGGATTCCAGTTTAGCCATTTCTTCGTCACAAAACTGCGCCAAACAATCAACTAAACCCACTGGCACTAGATCGGGATTCTTGACAGTTTCTAAAGTAGTTTCGCTGTTTACCCTGAACTTTAATACCAGTGTTGCTTTGAGATATTTGTCACGTCTGGCATAAGTTTTTAATTGCTCGCTGTATTCGATATAATCTTGTAGCGGACAAGCTAACTCATTTTGTAGAATCTCAATCCAGTCATTTTCGTCACTGTCAGTAGCAGCGATCGCTGCTCTCTCAATCCTTGTTACTGACTTCCAAACTTCAGTTAGTTCGATATTGTATTTTTTAGAAACTCCATCTACAAATTCAGCTAAAAGAACGTTGTTATTTTTAATGCCTTCTCGCTGTCGCTCTTCATCTAACCAGTCATATTCGAGACCAGTCAGATCGTAGTGTTTGGCAATCGATAAAACGCCAGTAGTTTTATCTCTACCCACGTTTACTTTTTTTTGTGCTTTAATATCTGGCTGATATTCAGCAAGGAAAGGTAATTTAAAGTTTTCCATATTAATTGTCGTAGAAATTGCTAGTGGTTACAGCGCCGCGTCCCGATAGTGTAGCTGAGATGGTTACAATATTATCCCCTGGTGCTGATTCCGAATACTCCATTACACAAATTACCCCTTCTCTAGTAGTCTTGCCAGTGAATCCCAAACTACTAACGCAAGCTGAAGTGATATATTCTAACCACATATAACACTCGCGATCGTTCAAGATTAAGTCTACTGAAGCATTGCCTAATATATTCTGTGCTGGAGTCTCTAACTGCAAGTTGGTAGTAATGGGTACAGACCATTCCCCAGTAACAGTTGTTTCGTCTTTAAAGCTACTGGCTTGATTGTTCAAAAAGTAAAATTCTTGAGCATTCGCTGTTAGCTCGAAACTAGCTTCTGTGGTATTGGCGATCGGTTGTTTGGCTATAAACTCGACATTCCCTGCAGGTAAGTCAAAATTCATTCCTTTGACTGGGATGTTCGTACCCCCTGCCAACACGTCAGCATCAACGTAGATATATCTCGTAACTCCTGATATGTCCACAGTTAAAGTGGAAAATTTAGCCAAATCTGCTGTTAGTGGCGCGGTAGCTGTAATTGTCGGATCGTTAGCAGTAGCAGCAGCTACAGCGATTGTCTGATCTGTCGGAACGTATCGCTTGCAAAGCACCAAAGGAGCTATAGAAATATCGACAGTAGTTCCATTAATAAATCTGCCCATAGTATTTAAGTTGCACCTCGTCTACAATCTAATTTATGGCATATACAAGATTGACCGAACAAATATAATGTTAAGATTTATTTCTGACGAGTTAGGGAAATATTCTCATTTATCGTCAGCAGTTATAGCAGTATCAGAAAACGTGAGAGACGGAGCGAGTTTAGGTAAGTTCAATCTGTTTAATTCAGCACTGCCAATACTGAAAACTTCAACACTTCTGGGAACTATTACCAGTGACGAGATAGAGTTAGACTTACCTAGCGATGCCAGTAGTGTATTGAATATTAAAATTGCTGGAAAAGTTTATCAACCTAGCAGATCCCCTGATAACTTGCAACCAGGGGAATATAAATTAGATTTCAACCGCGCAAAAATAATCCTCAGATTGCTTATCTAATAAATCGGTGTTCCTCGGAACACCGATTCACTCATTAGTCAACAAAAACTCTCCATCATTGGTTAAAAGGAAATCGCCGCTAGGTGAAATCAAGATTCTGTCTAAGTCTGATTTCCTCAGAACTAAAGGATCGCTGCTGCTAACTTCACTGGATACTAAGGGAATGCCTTGAGGAGATAAGAGCAAGTCACCAGAAGGGGATATTAATAATTGATTTAGTTCGACGATCGCGGAGCTAGTTTCGTCTGTTTGAGTAATTGAGTTTTCAGATTCTAATAGTATGGACCCGTCAAGAGAGAACAATAATTGACCGCTTTCGCTAAATAGCAAGTTAGTAAGTGGCACGGTATCGATTAAAACGCTCGTAGTTGGTGGCGTGGAGGGGAGTTCTGAAGTTAAGACGAATCCTTCGGGCGATACTAATATTTCCCCTGACGGTCCTACTAAGATAGTATCTGGATTAAAAGCTGTAGTTGGTTCTGTGGGAGTAGTGCTAGCACTGCTGATTCTAACCATAGCACCGCTCCCATTACTGAGAGCGATCGCGCTTTCTCCGTCGATCGTGCCACTAAAGTTAGGGAAATAAGCATATAATTCCTTTTCAGTTTCGGAGCGATTGAGAATTACCACGGGATTTGTTGCCAGAACTTCAGCAGTTATAGATTCAAGTTCAGCAGTACTATTAGCATCTATAGCGAACGATCGCGCAGTTTGTAAAAGTTCAGCTAGTGTTTGATTAAATTCTGGGATACATCCTAACTGCGTTGAGTGAGATATTTTAGTTAAGGCAAAGTTGGGGGAAGGATAAAACCAAGCGATCGCAACTTGGTAGTCTCCCGCAGCTAAAGATCCGCTTTCTTCAGCCGCAGCAGATATCGTACTGTAACCAAATAACCCAAAATCGTTTGTAGGCGTGGAAGTGTTAGAAATTATAGTGCCACTGGAAAGAGAATTTATAGTGAAACTTATGCTAGCAGCAGCAGCGATCGTCACTGGCGGCATTTGGTAAATTGAACCATTGAAGCTGATGTAAGGGATTAGAGAAGGTACGTTAAAAACAACATTAGGCGTTCCTGCAATTACATCAGGATAGTCATTTCTGACAGTTCCTTGTAATTCTCCGTCTACTGGTAGAGTTATATCTACCCTCAATCTCTGATTAGCTGTTAAAGTTACCCCTGGAGTAAAGTCACTGGCTTTACTTATTCCTGGTTCTGTGGATACGACAGCTCTTAGTGCTTCAGTAGGTTGTAAAGTAGTGCCAGAAGCTCGAACAGATACCCGACCTCCCAATAATCCAGATATAGCTATTTGCTGATCGGCTGAATCAAGTAATAAGCCAAATAAATTAGCTTCTTGTAGCGTGGGAGTTAAATAATATGCCTGGGAACTTCCCCCAACTACACCAACTCCACCCAGTCTTTTATTGGGGACGATTCTAAGGCGATCGCCTTCATTAAATACCACGTCTCCAGTTACTCGCCCGATATCAGTAGGAGAACCTATTAAACCTTGATTGTAAAGATTGAAGCTGACGATACTGCCAGAAGGAACTAACCCAGCGAGGCGATCGCTATCTAGGTTTAAACTGATTTCCCATGCTGCTCCGTATCCTCGCGGCAAGTCAGCAGGTAGCTCGATTAATCCTTTATTTGGAAACCAAGTCAAAGGAGTGCCAGAACCATTAATGTTAGTATCGAGTTCTCCCGTGGCTCGTCTTACGTAGCCTAATAAAGTAATTCTGACAAAGCCCGCTAATAAATTAGCGTATTCTATGCCGTTAATTGTCTGCTGTCCATTGACGAAAAATAATAGCCCGAATTGTTCCCCTGCTTGTAATGCCACTCCGCTATCTTCTAGGTAGCCATTGAAAAAAGCGATTTTAATAGGAGTGCTAAATTGGTTAGCTGATGTATCTGGAGGGATTAAAGGATCCTCAACTAAAGAGAGCGAACGATCGCAGCCTCCTAGATCGGTTGTACTGCTCACGTAAGCTGAGTTAGTAGCGATCGGATTCCATTCCGATAACTCGTCATTATATTGATAGAGAGTGCTATCCTCAATAACTTCCCTCACCATGCCATTTATGGGGAAGTTAGGGAATTCAGCCGTATTATTTACAGCAGCATTGAGTAAAAAGTGTTCGTCGTCTGTTAGCTCGATCGTTGCTGGGAGAGAGCGATCGGTCACTTGATCTGCTTCTTTGGCATTCCATACAGCTAAAATCACAGCGTCAACGGAATTACCTGTATCCTCAGCAGCTAAAACCAATTGATGTAAATCTTCGCCAGTATTTCTCAAGCCAACACTTAGAGTTACTGTTAGCTTATTTCCAGCGTTGACGATAAAAGGAATAGGATTACTGACTCTGTTAAACCCTGCTCTATTTTTTCCCAAAATGTAGAAATTTAAAGAAATACTACTGGTAGTATTTCCACCAGCTAAGGTAGAAAGGGAAAAATCGACATCTGAATAAGATTCTCTTAAAGATAAATACTGGCTCGGCATATGCTTTCAGCGACTATAACTTATGTACCAAAGATTGCTTTAAATAGCGGGATTTCAATAGATTCAGAACGAAATAAACAGCCAATAATAGTATTTTATATCCCTCCACCATATCCGCAAATACTCAAAGCAAATAATGTATATGGCACTGTTAGGATAACTAGAACTTTTCAGGGACATCCTACAGCATCTTTTCAGTTTACAGCTTCAAGAGATCGGGAAGTAGAAATCAGAAATACTTTTAAAGATGCTGAAATCTTTTTGTGGGGAATGAAATTTTTTGTCAGTAATATTCAAATAGAGAGATATTCTCTACTCAGTAACCCAGGCAACTTAATAGAAATCATTCTAAGTTTAACTGGCATTCATGCATCCAGATCTCAGCCTTCGAGATCCCTTGCTGATACTCCGATCAAACTCGGAGACTTAGGGCAATCAGCCACAGAAGTAAGTATAAACGTATTAGCTAATAAGTCTAATGTCAGCTATCGCGGTGTCGATATAAAAATAGATATACCTAAAGAGACTTCAACAGGAGAGATCGTGGAATTTAGGCAAGAGCTAGAGGGGAGAGCTTATATATACAATCATTTTGTTTACTATTCGGATCCCGATTTCATACTTACAAAGCAGTGGGGGAAAACTACTATTCACACTCTGGCTGAAGCTGAAATAGTGAGCGAGAAATATTCTCTCTCAACACCAGGTAAAGGAACTCCCATAACTGACGGAACTGTATGCTTAGTTAAAGAGTACAGGAATACTATATTTAATCTGGATAGAGGCAATATAGACAAATACCGATCGGAAGGGAACGGCGCGAGTTTAGATGAAATTATTAGAGAAGAGTTTGAAAATACCACTGCTGAGGATACTTTAGAAGATATTCAAACACCTCCTACTGATGGAGATTTTGAAGCTACTACAGCAGCTTTAAGGGATCCTTCCAGCACTTTTGATAATGGCGGCGTAGTTAAAAAGTATCGCAGAATAACAGAACGCAATGGGATTGAAACTGAGAGAATAGAGCGAGTTTACGGATGGGTATTTAATAGTAAAGATACCTATGAAGTGATTATTGAAGACGGGGAAGTAGTAGGGACTCGATTTAAAGACGGCGTTACTAGTAGTGCTTTGGGGTTCTGGCAAAAAGTAGAAGACACTACCACTACGCATATATTTGACAGCGACGGGTATTTGATTAGAACTCTCAAAACTGGGACGAAAAAAGGAAGAGTCAGACAAGAATCTAATACTTTAGAAACAATCGATTTAGATAAGCAAATAAGACAACTGCAAGACGATCCGACAGCAGATCCCGATCTCGCTGACGAGACGATCGCTTCTTTAGTAGCCGAGCAAAGCTTGTATGATTACAATGTGGATTTCCCCATACAAGACGACACTAACTACACTCTCAGCAATTTTAGAGAATTTTATCAAGATACCAGGATCCCTGACGTGGGGGAAACTGATTTTGTAGAGCCAAAATTTACCAGTCTCGTATCCAGGAAAAATCTCTCTGTCATCTCAAAACCAGATCCAAGCAGCACCGATGACGATCGCAAGCCAGAAGTAACCACCAGAGAAAGCTTGACCTCTTACAATAGAACAGTTATTGTTGCTCCAGATCCTAGGAACAGACAATTAAAAAAACCAGAACGTTACAAGACGATCGAGTATCAGCAAGCAGCATCAGGAGAGCGAGGCAAGTATTCTACTGCTGCGGGTAAATCTATTACAAAGAAAGGTAGACCGCCTATCCACACTCGCCTTAAATACCCGCCAGGGATAGTAGGAATAGTAACTGTATCCAGTGGCTTAACCCCTCCTGACGACCTAGAAGAGTCAGGGGATATGAAATATTACTTAGAAACTCCCACAGCTTCTTTTTTACCAACTTCAGCCACTATTAATCCTGGGACTGTAAAGGATTTTAGTTTGAGCAATTTTAGCAATCTCAGCAGCTTGCAAAGCTTACCAGTACAGCAAAATAGCGAGTCTTTTCCTGGCGTTGATAATGCTGAAACAGCTAGAATCGCAGCACAAACTAAAATATCGATTGAAAATACTAAAAGTGCTGAAGTGGTAGAACTCTCTATACTCAGACGAATTGAATTCAACGAAGGCGATCTGGTTAGCTGGGATGGCAAAGTATGGGTAATTCTAGAAATTTCTGAAACTCAAATAATCTTACCAGTTGAAGGGATTTTGAGAATGTATTACACTGACTTTAAAGTAAAAATGGGAAGATTGTTAAATGTTCCAGTAGATATTAAGAAATATAAAATCCCTGACGATTCTCAAGACGCTAAGGACTTAAGCGATCGTTTAGTTGTCGTTTCAAAAAATTAATAATATGGCTATTTCTATACCTGCAACTGGACTTCCCGCCCCTTTTTTTTCAGAGATAATCCCCATTCCCAGTTGTACTTCCTAGTTCCGATATCAGCCCTGATAACTTTATTGTTGCTTTTAGGTTTACTTGATTATTATGCCTATAAACATATCCTCATCAGTAAGTGAAATAACAGATATAATTGAGGACGTTACGCAGATACCAGTCCCAGCCCCCATTGTATCTGCTATCGTAACCTACCCTAATATTCCTTCTCTAACTCAAGCTTTTTTCCAGTCAAATCAAAATCTAATTGTAGAAATAGAAGGAAGCTTCTTTACTTCACAGATGACTTTATCTTGCGAAGGGCTAGACATACATAATCTTACTTTTATTAACGATAATAAAGTTCTTATCAATGCCACTTCTCAATCTAATAATGGAATTTTCGACCTCATCTTAAACAACGGACAAGAAACTGTTTTAAGTGAAGCGATCGTAATTCAAAGCGCGCCCTGGATCGACTTGAGGAAAGGTAGCAATGAAAGCTTTATTGTTGGTAGCGATTTAGTCTTAAGCAAAGATGTTATTTCAATTACTAATGATGTTGCTAGCGGTCGCCCTGGAATGTGGTTTAAAAATGCTAAACCTTGGAAAAGTTCAGCAGCTTTTGAAAAATTCAAATTTACTAGAGGAGACAGAAAAAGTATTGAAATAATCTTTAATAATTATAATAAAAAGTTCATGATAGGAGTGGGCAAGAATCCTAGAAAATTAAATAATAGCAGTCAATTCTATCAAGCTGAGGTAGTCTTATATTTTGAGAATAATCACTTATTTAAAGGATTGTATGGGGATAGAAACAGGCAAGATTATAACAGACAATTAGATAGTGATGGGTGGTTAAAAGTTAAGTTTACTGATGACGTTGTAGTAGGCTCTACTTGGTATTTATATAAACTAGATTCCATAGATGATACTAACTGGAATAATGAAAGTAATCTGATATTATCAGGGGATATTGACAATCGATTTAAACTGAATGGAGAAGAATTATTCCCAATAATCTTACCTGATTACAGTTGGAATAATTACATAACAGCATTGAGGGTGTTCTAATGGAAGATAGAGTTTTTAGAGTATATGATTTTGTAAATTATTCAATCTTGCCAGAGAAGATTTTAGAAAGACCTAGAGGGCTAAGTTTAAAGCGAGATTTAACCATCAGACCAGTTAAAAAGACTACAATACTTTTTGGCGAAAGGACACAAAGCGAATACTATGAATCTTACAATCAAGAAACTAATGGTTATGAAAATTTATTACTAAGGATAGATCATGTTTTTACCAGGGATATCCGAGGTTTAGTAGAAAAAAGAGAAACGAAAAGTTGCTGGACTTATGATGACGGAGAGTTAGAGCCAGGAGTGACCACAGTTAAATTTTATCCCACGGAACAAGAAAAATATGAAGAGATTAAAAGGAGGAGATATAATTTAATCTATAGAAACTTAATACCTCTTGGAATATTAGAAAACTTAGAATCTGAAATAACAGTTTTTTTTGAAGTCAATCAAACAGCAGTATCGAGTTATATTGATGTTGGCTCTAGAGAAATTATCAGTATAGTTAGTTCGTCTAGCGAAATTTGGCTAGACCAAATCTTAGAAACTGCTGGGAGAAGTGCTAGAGAAGCTATCCCAATTTATTTAAATATGGCAATCCCTCCACAATGATGTATTATTTACACAACTTACCATTTAAATATTTTGCAGCTTTACAAGGTCATTTAAATGAGTTAAATGATACAAAAGCAAGTAAGCTTTGTTTTGCTTTTGTGATGCTATCCTTTCAGCGTCCCATTGAAGAAGTAGCAGATTATATAGGAATGAATCCAGCAGGATTAAAACATTTAATAGAAGACTGGAATACAATGAGAGAAACTCTCGATCGCTCTAAAACAGAAGCAATAGGAGTCAGGGGCGGTAAAGAGCTAGATTTTAAAGATAATATTTGTATATTCCCTAAACCATTGAATCAAGCTGAAATAAGAGTAATAGATTTTTTTGTATATAGAAAAACTTTGGTAGCATGAATAATATAGAAAAATTGGAGCTAGAACTAATAGAAGTAACAAAAGATGGGAGCGCTAAGACTTACAAATATAAACCTATAAATAGAAAGAAATGGAAAATTCAGAAGCAATCGAACGCATAAGGAAAGCCATAAAAAAGCTTGAGACAAATATAGAAGTCTACAAGCAAGATGCTGAGATTGAAGGTTCAGTTATTAAAATTGAGAAAGCAGGGAAAAAATTAGAAATAGCCATTTCTAATGCTTCAGTGGAAGACAGCACGATCGGGCAATTTTTCTAATGTTTGATTTTAGCAAGCTACAAAACCCGATCGCGGGAACTGCTCAAAACTTTGCCGACCAAGGAGAGACGGTAAGCGTACAAACAGATATAGGTACTTTTAAGTGCGAGGCTCTCACGGATATTACCTCTACTGAGGTAATTGTATTTAAGGATAATAGCGGCAAATATTACGCACTGGGAGAACGATCGCAAGTCATACAAGAAGAGACGACGCAGTTTTTTAAAAGTAGAATTAATCCCATTTCTCCTCCAAAACCGAGATACGCTTTATTATTTGTAGTTCTTAAAAACACTGAAGAGGCGATCGACGGCATTCTCGGGAATGACAGACAAAGTGTTGCTGGGGAAGCCCCAGGCATCCAAGGCAGTCGCGTTTGCATCACTCAACCTACTTGGCGAACTCTTCCTAATGCTATCAATGGGGATGCCGATCCGCGTCCTTTTTGTAATGTCGGAACAGTTACGCAATTTGGGAACGTGCTGGGCAATGCTACCTATTATCTATACAATTCTGTCACTAATAAAACTACTGAATTGCTCACTATAGCTCAGTCAGAAGCATTGACATTTATTGTAGATCTTGGTGTAATAGATAATACTTTTAGTAGCAATGTACTTTTAGCAACTACTTCTGAAGAGATTAGAGTTAATATTTTTTATACTAGGTTACAGCAAGGGTTGCCCAGTACTTTCTTTGAACAGGATCCGACTCAACAAGACCCCGATCCTTTCATACACATTACTTCTTACAATACTTTAACTAGATATATTTTTAAGTGGGGAGATAGTGATAACTTTCAAACTATTACAGTTAATTATCCAGATAAAATTACTGACGAGCAAGACCCAAATCAAAGTAAGGATTGGAATAAACCCTTAGTAGAATTATTGTATGAAAACCCTATAAGTGCTTATGACGGAACCTTTACAAGCGACACCTATCTAGAGAGATTACAAAGTGGAAAGGATATAAGTTTTAAAGGGTTTTTAAAGTCGATGAACGAAGCTTATTTTTTAGTAGCTGGTGAGGTTGTAGATTCCCCTCGTAGTGGGGAAGTAGGGAGAAACCAAGATAATATTTTAAACTTTAAAAAGAATTCGTCGATCGGAAATATCCCAAACCCTTTATATTCTGAAAATGGCTTAAAGACTTTGGGGACTATATATCAATCGATATTTATAGAGAAAAAAGCTTTTCAGGGAACGCTCAAGATACTTAGAGTAATTGGGGAACCTGGCGATTTAGAACCTACAGAATTTAAATCTATCCCAATAACCTTAAAACCCATAACAGATATTGACGAAGAGCTAGATCCAATTTACGATCGCAGGGCTTCCAACTCAGCCAATACTGTACAAGATACGGATTTTTTAGAAGATGCTCAGCTACCTTTTGACGAGAGAGATCCTGATTATCCCCCGAAGGTAGGCTTTAGAATGTATTTCAGTTTTTATATCGATGCTAGTAAGCTTTAATTTTTAATCGCAGGAAACTTGTTACTAGTTACTTTGTTTGTTTCGGTTACAGATAGTGGCAAATCACTATTTAAAGCTAAGAATTGTGTTAACTTTTGCCAACGATCGTCCTCGAAAATATTAAAAACAATAAAGTTAGAGTTACCCGAGAAATAATTTCTTGCAGAGTTATAATGCTGATTGTATTTAGCTTGCCATACAGTGCGATCGAACTCCCATTGACTGTATAACATAATCCTGAAATCTTTAACCCATTGTGGAAGCTCATTATTAAATCTAGAGAGCGATCGCGTGTTGTGCTGCTCCCACGAATCTAACCAACTGGGAATATCTCTAACTGTCAGTATAAATTTACTATTAGGATAAGTCTCATCTAATTGCTGGTAGCTAGCAGCTATCAGCACGTCTGAAGCAGCATCAAAATATTGAAGTACGTTTAAATCGCGAGGATTCTTAACTGTGTTGTAGCCTAGCATCTGAATAGCTCTAGTAAGCGATCGCGTTCCCGTCCGACCTAAACCAACACAGAATACTTTTTGTGGCAAAGGTTCCCTAAGATACTTTTTCTCGCATAGCTGAATACTGCTGTAATCTTCAGTGTGAGAGAGATAATATCTACCTTCCCAACCTCTACGCTTTATTGCTGCTTCAGAGCAAGCGACAAAAGTTTCTCCCTGTTCTTTTTTCTTCTCTACGGAGATACGATTGCTGTGTAACCGATACTTGTAAACAGCTTTTTTAATGTGTATTGGCTTCCCTTGCTCCGAAAGTTTGAGGTTTAGATCGTGGTCAACTGCTGCTGTAAGAGTGCGATTGACTTTAGGAGTCTCCTCGTAAAACGATCGCCTAATAGCTCTCAGATGAAAACAGCACATTGTATGAAGTTCGTTTAATCTGCTGTAGATAATATTATTCTTAGTACCGAGCCTTAGTTGATTGCCGTCCTTATCGCACTCAGTATAATTGGTATACAACCATCCGACGTTAGGAGGATTATTAATAAACACGTTATTAACCAAGCTTAAAGCTTTTGTACCTAAGCGATCGTCAGCATCGAGAATGCAAAAAACTTCACCTGTCGAGACTTCGATCGCTTCGTATAGAGCGTTCCCTCTCCCTTTGTTTGTATTGTCTTTGGCTAAATATATTTTTTCAGGATATTGACTGAGAAACTCTCTGGCGATCGCTTCGCTCCCATCAGTCGATCCGTCGTCCCACAAAACCAATTCCCAATTAGTATATTCTTGATTGAAAACGCTTTCAATTGCTTGTCTCAGGTAAGCTTCCGCATTATAAAAAGTCGTGATTACACTAATTTTAATATCCTGTACCACCGCCAGTACTGCTCCCTATTAATTGCCAAGTTCCGAAAGTATCAGTTGCCAGATGAAATTCATCAGCGCTATTGTCATAGAAAATTTGCCCGATAAAATCAGCACTGTGAGAAGGTGTCGCGCTATCTACAACCGCATTGTTGTTAACTGGAATCCAATCAGTATCAGCACTAGTTCCCACAGAACGAAAAGTGACCACGCGATCGGGACTGGTAAGTGTAGCCACCCAAATAATCCCTATTAATGGCGGTGCTGCTGAAGGGATAGCAGTATCAGCATATATAGGATTGTTCGATACCCAAGCACCTTGAGTGTCATTTGGGACGGCAATTATGGGCAATAGTTCCGTTAGAGTAGCATTTTGTCTGTAACTGTAAGTTGCTCCAATATAACCCGTTGCTGGCTCAGCGACTAAAACATTCATACGATCTCGTCTGCCAGTAGAGGCAATCGCTTTAAGTTCTGTTAGCGTCGGAACCGAAAAGACATCTGTGAAAAATGCCATAGTACAATAATTAATACATCTCGTCTAATCAATAGAATCTTAACATGATAAGCAATAACTCTCTGTCTCAATCTTTAATAGAATCAGCAGCCAGAATTACAGACGAAGATATAGAAAGTATTAGATCGGTTGAGATTCCAGAATTAGAAGCTTTACTTAATTCTGAAATTGTAATAACTAAATCACAGAAAAATATTAGAAACAAATTAAAACAACGTAAAGCACGGAAATGACTAGACACAATTTTATCGAACCGCCACTGTCATTATTTTTTCGCTACGATCGCACTATTGAAGATTTAAAAAATCATCTCTGTAATTGGGTTGGGTTAACTCTAGATCGAGGATATGCCATTGATTCAAATGACGATTTTTATGAATCTAGGCTTTTTGCAATGCATTTTAAAATAGAAAAAAAAAAATTCTACAATTCTGACGGTCTTTTCGTCTGCTGTTCTATTCTTTTAGGTTCTGGCGATCTAGATCTCAAATCAGTTCAGATTTGTACTATCTATTTATTGTTCGAGATTGCTTATAGGAGGTTAGGCATTACCTCAGCTTTTATCACTAAAAACTACAATGTCAAAATTGCCGATTACCTCGTAATTGACAAGATACCTTACGATCGCGTTTCTAATAAGACAGTGTCTTGTCCAGAACATTTTTTAGATCTCTATGCCAGAGCTATTTAATCGGTGTCCCTAGGAACACTGATTCATTTAAATCATTCCTTTTTCTGCTTACTTGCTTGTAAGATATTAAGTTTTTTAAACATATATTTATTGAAGATACAGGACGGTTGAGAAAATTCGCAATCTGCTTAGCTGTCAGTCCAGAAGGATTTTTGAATAAACATTCCAATATCCTACCTTCTAATGAGAGTCTTTTAGAACGATTTATTATTATTATTTTACTCATACAAGCTAACAATAAAGTACTATACTAATATAAAATACATTAATTTAGGTTGACCCATGATTTTTGATTATTTTAGAGATAAATACAACGCTCACTTATGGGCAAAAAAACTTAATAGACAATGAACATTTCTTAATATTGGATAGTGAAACAACAGGGTTAGAGAGTACGGATCAGATTATAGAAATTTCTGTAATTGACAAGTGGGGAACTACCTTAATAGATACTTACATCAAGCCTAGTTGTCCTATTTCTGAAGGAGCTTATAAATGTCACGGCATTGACGAAAAACAACTAAAGAATGCTCCTAGTTTTCCTGAAGTATATGAAGAGATTAAAAGAGCGATAGAGGGGAAAAAGGTAATAATTTATAATTCTGGTTTTGACGTTAACAAACTTGCTTATATGTGCTGGCTTCACGAATTGCCAGAAATAAAGTTTAACTTTGAATGTGCAATGTTCAAGTATGCTGAATATTACGGACAGTGGCACGATTATTACTGTAACTACACTTGGAAAAAGCTCCCATCTGGGAATCATAAAGCTAAAGGAGATGCTAACGCTTGCTTGAAATTAGTTAAGAGAATGGCTGAAACGTTGAAATGCGATGTCAATATAACTCGCGCTTGTTTTCCTTCTTGGCAACTTGAATTAAAAAGAAAAAACATATATATAGAAATAGTTTTGAGAGAACGCGTAGATTTTTTTAATGTTCTCAAAGAAATCAATTTTGTTTTCCCTTTATTTAGTTGGCAGCGTAAAAATAACGCTAACAAAATAACTGCGGCTGTCGAGATGAATCTACATGATTGTAGAGTAGTTAAATCTCAATCTTATCAAGAATGGTTAAAGTCAGACTTGACTGAAAACTACGAGAATTACACCAATAAAAAACCTGAGATAAGAGAAGTTCTAGAAGATGAAGAGGAACTTTTTTTTTAACAACAAATAACTTCAGCTTTAACTCTAAGGAATTAAGTAAATATTGCAGTTTAATCAAGTTTTTAAGGTTTTTAGACTCCGATAGAGAGCTTGAAAATTTCGATCTTATAGATGGTGATATCTGCAGTGACGAGTTAGTGTTGGATTATGTCAGCAGCTTAGTTGAGAACTATTACACGGATCGCATACCGAGTATATCGGACTATTTCGCCGAGCACGACGACGATTGCTATGAAGTTACCGAATGCTTGAAGTGGGAGATACTGACGAGCGATCGCGAATATTCTAAAGAAGATAGGATGTTTTACATAACTGTTGTAGAATCGGAAATTTTCAAGTATATAGATGTAGACGAAAGAGAGTATACAATAGAAGACGACTTTGAGAGTCAGTGGTCTTTTGACTTCTATCAGGAAATAGATCGCGCTGATTGAATTATGGGTAAATTTAACCATCTTCTATTCCCGATCGCAGCTAATCTGGCAACTATTTACAGTAACGCTACTACTGCTGACTTATTTACTGTTGATAGCGGTCAAAATTTTTTGCGAGTTCCTTTTAATGACTTTGGCGGTTACTCTCCGATATGGGAAGGGAACGCCAATCAGCCAATACAAGGCGCTGCTAATTTTTTCGTTCGCACTACTCCCAGACGCTATGGGTTCCAAATAACCACTAATGACGGACGATTTGTTATTTACGAGGTATTATCTCAACTGGTAGCGATCGCTCAGCAAGATCCAACAGTTTATAAACCTATAGTGGTTAGAGACTATATGAACCCCATCCACGAGCCAATAAATCAGCCGTATAGCGAGCGATCGGGTATAATTAACGATTTATTACCTGCTGGTGGTACAATCACATTTAATAGCGAGACGATCGTCTCGAAGGGAACTAAATTTAAGTTTATTGAAAAAATCTTGAGATTTGCTTAAAGAGAAAAGTATTTGCGAATTTTGCGGCAAAGAATTTCAACAGCCTAAATATAAAAAAAGAAAATCTTGCTCTCCTGAATGTAGAGCGAAACTAATTGTTAAGACCAGAAATCCTGGAGCTATTTGGTCAAAAGAAGAAGAGCAAAAATTAACAAAATTAATTCAGACTCAACCACTTTTTATTATTATCGAACAGTGGAATAATATAGCTAAAAAAAAAGGATGGTATCAAAAAACATCGTCTCAGATCATTCATAAAATTCGTTTTCTTGTTAAAACAGTTCCAGAGCTTAAAAACAATTATGTTAAACTTGAATACTCTAAAACCAATAAAAAAATTAAAGTTTCAAAAGACAATTGGTGCGTTCACGATCTCATGAGAACGTTTGGTTTAAAGCATAAAACCAGGATACTTAGATGGAAAGAAAAAGGGTTAAAATTTAAGGAAATTAAACCAAATAAAATAACGCGCTATTTAATAACTAAAAAAGCTTTAAATCAATTCGCTTTAACTAATCCAGAAGAATTTTGGGGCATAGAAAAAAAGAACTTATGCAAATGTTTGAAACCTGAAATAGCCAGTAAAGTATACAAACTAAATCAAGTAAAACAGCGAACTGTTGGTAGACCTATACCTTTGGTAAGGCTCGATCGCAAAGAATACTATAAAGACGCAGTAAAAGCAGGAACAGCTTTAAATATATCTTCAACTGCCATTCGTAAATGTGCTAAAAGAGATACCCCTATCAAAAATGGAATGAATTTTTTTGAATTTGATTACCCTGTTTATTGGTGTCCGCGAGATTTAGTTGAAGAATTTAATGCGATCGTAGCAGAACTAATTCATTATTTTTACTGCAATCTCAGAGAATTAGATGGATATAAAAAACAATCTTGTCTAAAAGTAGCAGCTAGATTGTCAGTTGAAATTACCTTAATCGCTTTTAGAAAGCAAGAAAAACAAAAAGCTAAACAACAAGAAGTAACGCCGCGATCGGCATTAATAGAATTTTGGCGAGATAAGTTTTTAAAAAATATTCAATATGTTTATCAATTAAATACTAGTTTAATATTTAATAAAATCGTCAATGCAATCAAACATAAAGTTTATCGAAGACTTGTTGCCATAACAAACAATGATTTAGTTTTAGTAGATAATTACTCTCAAGAATTCGCTATTTTCTTTATAGAAAAGGCTAGGGAAAAATATTTAAAAGATTCTTGCTTGCCTTTAGATTACGAACCTAAAACTAAAATTGAAATATCCGATCTGTACGCTCATATTTATCAGACTTTGAATATTTATATTGAAATTGGCAAAAAAGAAAATGGAACTTTAAGCAAAATATCTTGGGTAAATATAAAATTATTACATTTTCTTAGAAAGTATAAAATAGACAATTCAAATGTCAAAAATACTTCTTATCTTCCAGAATGGGCAAAGCATAATCCAACTGAAGAAACTTCAAATCAAGCTCAAACCGAAATAGAACTACTTCTCGATCGTGCCAGTAAAGTTTACTCAAAAGAAATTGTCGATCGTTTAGAACTGTTCGTAGCTTTAAAATTAGAAGATGCCAGCGATCGCGAAATAGAATCCTGTTTAAATATTTCTTCAGTGGAAGTCCAACAGTGCTATAATTTATTGCAAAGATTGACTAGAGATAGAAAGATCGTGAACAAAGAAAAATTAAAAAACCTTTTTTCTTATCATCCACCTGTAAATAAAGAAAGGCAGAAAAAACACGAAGATGTCAATAAATATTGTGCTGAATTCGCTGTATCTTTAGCGGATATAATCTCAAGTCCTGCTGAATTGACAGTTTTGCTTAGAAAAGTTCAGGAAATAAGAATGTTAGCTAATCAAGCAATAGTCTATGAAGATGCAAATATATCTTATCAAGATATTTTCAAATAATTAATTGGCGGTTAAATAACCGCCAATTAAAATCAGCCAATCGGATCTCTTCTCCCAATACCAAGATCCAGAAACTTTTCTTTTACACTATCCCAATCTTTGCCACAATAGTAGTATTTACGATCGCGCATATTTACCAGATAAAATCCCGAGCGCCCTCCATTAATACGAAAAAGCTCTATTACAATTTTGCTTTTAGTCAAATTAAATTTTTCTTCAATATTAGACAATTCGACTGGTCGATCGTAATGATTGTAAAGAATATTACCAGCTTCTTTAAAAAACCAAGTAGTGCCTTCGCGTTCAATAATTTGATAGTGCAAAGGATGTACAATTTTCATTTTTTCGGCTCCTAATTCAGCATTCGATCATATTGAGAAGAAACCCCCTAGGGAGGGGGTTATAATCTAGTTAGTTGTTAGTTTTGGTTATTTGGCTTGGTTTCGGAGTCTGAATCTGAATCGTCCTCAGAATCAGTTTGGTTAATGTCTTTTTCGACATCTTCCGTGTAAGCGACACCTTTCTCTCCAGTTTCTGAGTTTTTCTCGATCCACACGTCAGCATCGAGATACTCGTATTCTTTCGAGGGGTTATAGTCACCGTGTCCGTTCCCTTTTCCGTTAACCAAGGCTTTCACCTCCTTTTTGATTATCTAGGTTCGTCGGAGGCTTTTTTGCTTCCGACATCTTCATTATACTCACTTTTTCACACAACTGCAATACACTTTGCCAGATTTCTTTTTCAATCACTATGTATTTTTCAGAAGCGATCGCGTCTAAATAATCTCCTGTTGCTCCTTGATTGCCGTAAACATATCCTTTCTGAAAAGCTTGCTGTTTAAGAAGTTCTGGGGTTTTTTCATCTGTTCTGATAGTAAATACTTTTCGATTAGGTCTTTTTGAAGGCATAGCATACACTTAAATCTCTTTAACTTAAATGTATTACACTTTAGTTAATGCTGCCAGGTTGTCTTAGTACGAATTTTATTTGCGGTCTCAAGTTTAGCTCTTCATTGCCTGGGATTACGTCAGAATTACTAAATAAGACGCCGTTGCGAGTGAGATTGAGAGCTAAAGTTTTGCCCATATTCAAGAGTTTTAATTCCCCTTTAGCGTCTTCTATAGTTTCTTCCCAGTTTTTTAGATATATCTCCCATATTTCTTCCTCGATCGCTTGCTGATTGAGTAAAGGGGTATGTTTGGGCATAGTCTCTCTAACTACAATTTCAATGCCGATCGCTCGATAAGAATCTGGCGGGTAGTCGTAGCCAAAGTTAGGATCTGGGAGTATGGCGATCGCGGGTATGGAATTATTGCTAATGCCATTTTCCTGATAAGTTCCAATATCAGCACCCAACCAACTAACTAAATTTTGGTAAATCGATTCTTTCGTCAGACAAAACATTTTGGATACTAGTAAGCATAGTTTCTAAATATTCATATCTTAACTTGCAACTTTTAGCACCTAAAAGAGCGTTATGATTTCCATCAATTTCTAAATCTTCAGGTAAAATAGAATTTAGCAATACTTGATAGTTTTTAATTCTAGATAATTGCCTGGCTAAACTTTGAATGTCGTTAAAGTAGTACGGGAAAATATTAGGCAAGTTAATCATTTTTCCGTATAACTGGCATATGACTACATAGTCATAATGACCGTAATCGCACCATATTTCAATATCTCGATCTCCATTATTTCCTCTTAAAAATAGCTCTACTTCTTTAGCTATTACTGGTTTATTTTTATAATAATCTAATAATGTTTTTTCTTTAGGGAATTTAATGTAATTAAACTCTTTTTCTAATTTTATGCCAATGGGAGGGAAAACATTTTCTTTAACCCAATCATTAGCGCGATCAAATTTACAATCTAAATTGATAGCGTAATATTCCTCGCCATCTTCATTAATCATGCCAATAGATATTAGGTCGATCGTCTTCCCGTCTTCGATAAATTCGGTGTCGATAAAAATTTTCATACATTGCCTCTCTCGTCTGGCTCGCTCGGTAATATTGGCGGTGGAGTTAATTGAGATTCTACCCTATTATTGCTTAATTCATCTTCAAGTTCGCGATCGCTAAGCGGCTTAGGGAATGCACCAGCATCACTGGCTAATTTCAGAGAAAGTGAATGTGAAAGCCACCCAACTAGCCAAGATTCCCGATAATCGCTCAATGTTGTATTTTGGAGTGATTTAGTTAAGAAGCTAGTATCGAAGCTGAATTCTGGCTCTACATTTTCGTTGGTGTAAGATTGCCAAACTCTCAATATTTGCTCGATCGCCGATTGCTTTTGTTTCGATATAGCTTCTAGGTTGGCTTCAGCTTGCGAGGCATTTATACTGATTTCCGTGGCTGTTTTTTGCTTGCCGAGAATACCTGTGAGATATCCAATAGACTTGCGATCGATATTCTCGTTAGTCAACTGCATTAGTTTCATAGTTGACTCTAGAGTTTTCCCTTCTAGCTCCAACCAGTAAACTTTAGATTCAGCAAAAATTATTTGCCCTGCACCGATCTTTAACTCTTCATCTTGTTTAGTTTGCTGCGTACCTTGGAGAGTTCCGTCTTTGACTTTTGACATCGTTTCATAAACTAATGTAGGGCAATTAGCAAGGTGTTGAGACCACTTTAGATCGGCATCGTAGCGATATAAATCTAGATTCAGATCGGCTATGCACTTTAAAGGGAAATCAGCCAGGAAAGGATCTGACGAGTGCAACGAATATCCGACAATGGGAACGAAGTCTAAGCTCGTTTGACCGCGGTTTACTAAGATTAACTCTTCTGTTGAGACAGCATCAGTTTTCTCGTAAATTTCAAACGTACCAGGTTCTAAGACTAGATATTGAGTGACGTACTGGCGATCGAAACGATCTAAATACTTCTTAATCTCCCTCTTGATGACGACTTGCTCTATGGTTAGATTGCCACTAGCGTTAGAATACTTCCAGTTTATTATCTGCTTTCTCGGTATGGGGACTAAATAAGGTCGCTGTCTCGATCGCAATCGCCTCCTTTCAAGTTCGTTCTGTGGTGGCGATTCGTTGGGAAAGTCGATCAAGCAAAATGCAGATCCGTCTCTCAGTGACAACACATCTAATGTCTTGAGAACAACGTCTAATGAGTTCCCGCTTAAATCTACATTGTTTATATTCTCTTCTAAAGTAGGTGGCAAGTTAGACACAACCATTTTTGAGAGCAAGCCAGCTAAATCTTGCTCTATAGTACGTTTAAACTTATCGTCCCAACTAGTCAGAGCCAATCTATTTCTGTAGATACCGTCGTCTTCATACTTGAATTTAGGTAGATATCTTTCAGCTTTTAGGACATCAATTACAATTCCGTCTTTGTACCAATTTTCTAAACCCGTCCACATATCTTCTAAGTAGATTAAGGTAGGTAAATTTTTTAGGTAGTCGGGATCCTTTTTGCTTACATCTCCTGTGGGAGCGAGGAAAAGTGAGTTAGAGTTTAACTCGGAGAGATTAACCACTTAATATTTCTCATCTGCAAACTGTTCGTTTATTGTATCAACATTCAATCTTTCGTTTAATATCTAAGCTATAGCAATCCGATCTGAGTCGTGAAATCGAGCGGGGCAATCCGACTCGCTGAATCCCTGTAGTGACGCACAGGATTAAGCAGACGATTGGATTTACGAATTAAATCAGATTACTATATTTGTTCTTGACAACCTTGGAAATCCAAGGTTATACTAAAACAGTAAGTATAACGGAGTACCAAAAATGATTTTTTGTAAAAATAAACAAAAAACAAGCAACACAAGGGACACCAGTCCTGCTGCTGCGAATGGAGGTTCATTAGGAGGGTTAGTTCTTGGTTCTGTGGTTACGATCGCGACTTTGATTTTTCCTAGTGTTGCCTATCTTGGTAATGGAATTGGAGCTGATAATGGAATTGGACTGTAGAATTGTATGCCCTCCCCACTTCGTAATCGTCTTACAAGGACTACTTCAGGAGATGGACGACGATTCCGACAATACTCAAATCACATCACCACACCATCGATCCCCACGATCGCACAAAGATCTCTTCTGTCTAGCTAAGGGGCTGGACAAGACAAAATCACATCGCGAGTATGAACGGCTGAAAATTATGAACACAAATAGTTTAAAAAGAAGACTTCTTCCACGAGGTGAGCCCGCTAAAGAACTAGTGGAAGATTTGTACAAATACCTGAAAAAGCTTACAGATTCTCTTGGCTCAGAATCTTTTGACTCAGAGGTATTTAGTAGGGAAAAAACAAACCCCCACAATGAAGAATCTAAATTCACCCAATTTCAAGTCAAAGTCACACAAAGAGAAGAGACCGTTCTCTTCGCAATCGGATGTCGGGAGTTGTACTCCAAACAAATACAACAGATCATCCAGGAGACGACAGGAAAAAGACTCTCTGAGGGTTCGATCTACCCAATCATCAAAAATCTTGGAGACAAAGAACTCATCTCTGGGAGATGGGGGGACGAAAAAAGCAATTGTGGTGCAAGAAGACGTTACTACAAGCTTACCCCAAAAGGCTGGGGATATGTCAGAAGCAATATCAACTCAAAATTTGAGTTGTTACTTGCAGACGTATCCGCTGAATCAGAAAAGATATAAAAGAACCTTGATAATGAAAGAATTGGGTTTGCCTATGGCTTATGCTTTGTTAGGAAAAGAAGATGCTGAAGCGTGGTTATACCACTGCGACCAAGATAGATTTGATATGATAAACCAACAAGAAGACACGGAAAACCCAAAAGGTCTCATTCTGTTTGATTCAATAAAAATAGCACAGCTATTTTGGGGCAAATTTGAAACCGTGCTTGATAAATTGTTTTATTGGCTAAAAGGGCTGATTCCGTTTTCGAGTTCGTAATCTTCAAACTGCCAGGCTACTAGCCTGGTAAAGCAATAAGTTTCTAACCTTCTGAATTGTACAATTCAGGAGTTTTTTTTGCAAGTTTTCAATAAATCAAGAGATTGAAATATAATCCGATCTGGATCGTGAAATTGAGCAGGAAATCACATTTACGAATTAAATCGGATTGCTATAGCAATTGAGAGAATCAGCCCCAACGACCAGATCTCTTGATGGTTTCTCTTCTATATGGAAGTATGCCATCTATCAAATATCTCAAACAATCACCTAAGTGCGATCGCTTGATGTCGCGCTTGTCTATTTTGTCATTTTTATCCCACGTCAAAAATTCCAGATCTGCTATGAGTTCCTTACAGCTAGGATCGATAAAGATCTCATCTCGATTGAAAGCATTATTGACGCTGTGGACGCTATCTAAAACGCTGGCATTGCGATCGGGATATTTTCTAACGCCATAAACCCCATGTCTGCTAAAGGTATCCCAGACTATTTGCCAGTTTGTAAATTTACTATTAGCTGTTCTTTGAATGCCCGTACTGTCGCCATATACTAATACAGAAACTCCCAATTTCCTTAGATACTGTGCCACAGCTTCAGCTAGTTGCATGGTGTCCGATTCCAATAAATAAAACTCTCTTACCACTTCAACCGATCGTCCACTGCTCTGTGCTATCAAGCAGGTAGCTGGCGATCGGTTGAAATCAAAAGAGACACACACGTATAAATTGAGATTGACTGATAGCGATTTTAAGTGGCGATCGCGTTTGAAGTAATTGAACACTCGACCAGTGGTAATGCTAACGAATCTACCTTCGAGTTCTAATGCTCTTAATTCTGGAGTAAGTGAAGCTTCTTGAGATCGTACGAAATCGGGATCGGCGTGTATGTTTTCCGTGGTGGGGATAATCGTACTACCATATATCTGCTTTTGTAATTCATCTCGACGATCGCTAGCGAATAGATCGTATGTCCAGTTAAATGGGTTAATCCTATTGATACTGCTGCTGATTATTCCTATCCCTTTTACACTACCCGCGCCACGTCCTAAACGTCCGTCTATAGTTTGAAAGCACATACGATCGTTGTAACTTCCCTCGTCCCACCAAACAATTCTTACTTGTATGCCGCGGCCTCCTTGTTTGGCTTTTTCAGTTGCACCAGTGAAACTATCAGCAGATCTGACGAAACAATAAGCACCTTCTATTTTACAATGCTTTAATGCTGCTATTTTTGCTGCTGTGTCTTCTGGCGAAGGTAGAGATGGTTCTAGCTTGTAGCCAAATTTCTCGCAGAATTCAGCTAGAGCAACTAAAGTACTCATCATTAGCTGAGGATAGCTGTTAGCAGTTATGAGTATTCTAATACTGGGATCTAATCTGGCTTGATTGCAGATAAAAGCAGCAGCACAAGTAGACTTACCTGAGTTTATGCCACCGAGGATCCAATACCAGCGATAAGCACCGCCATAAATGCTACTGAGAGAGAGACGATCAAAGATTTCCTGTTGACCGCCAGGATTTGGCTCGAACACTGGATAACTCGCAGCATCCACAGTTTGAGTAAATGAATGCAGTTTACCCCAGTCTTTTATTTTACCTTTATATTTAGGGGTAATAATTCTATTTAGCATCATGAAACTAGACGAGAAAAAGATACAACGATTAATAAAATCGTTCCCTACTGAGTTTAAAAGAATATTAGCGGATTCTGAATTAGGCAAGATTGTCAGCTACAAATCTGACTTTTTAATCTGTTGTTTGCGTAGCTTTCAAGATTGCCTCGAATCTAAAAGTCTTAAAAAAAGTGGCGAGGAAATACAAAATTTCATAGAAACTATCAAAAGAGTACAGGACTTTCAAAGCAAATCTAATCTACAAGTTAGCATCCCAGAACATTTAGAGACTTCAAATGAGTTAGAAGATTTTTTGTATTTTTTAGCCAATGACAGTAAAATTAGTTCTTACTCCCACTTACAAAAGGCTATAATTTCTTTTCTCAAAATAGAAGCAAAGCAATTGCCATTAAATGGGACAGTCGGTTATAAGCCTTACTTTACTCTAGCTGTAAAAATAGCAGGCAACCTGCTGTTAAATTGCGATCGCTCTCAGTGGCAGATAGAAGAGATCGAACAGTCGCTACCTGAAAATTACATTTCCACCGATCTGGTCTTTATTCGAGATCTGATTCAAGGGATAAAAATTGTCAACAATTCTGAATCTAAAACAATAACCTCAGATATAATGCCATCTGTATTTCGCGCAGGGGACTCCACGAGCGTAAAAAATCAATAAATAAAAAGCTGAAATCTTTACAGAATAAAGAGTTTAGCCGATGTATAATATCTGTATCGGCTAAAACACGACGATCTGCGATTAGTACAGGTGAAATACCTGAGACACAACCGCTTATGCAACTCGCCTTAAAGGTGAACGGGTGACAGTCAGGGGTCTGAATTAGATACTTAGCAGGGAGTGAATTAAACATAGGTTGATAGAAAAAAAAGTATACTCAAATACTTCGGTATGAGAGAGTAGGGTTGCCTTGACAGTGCCAGTGTGACACCGTAATTGGTGTGTTCGTAGCTTATTGCTACCTCCGAGCCTTGAGATTTCAGTTTTGGAATCTCCCGTTAAACCCGTAGGGTTAACGGAGAGAGGATGTCAAAGAGTCTGAGGTTATTGTCTGTTAGTAGATGAAAATTTCGAGAAAAAATCTCGCAATCGCTCTCAATAACGGAATCACTCGCAAAGCTTTAAATAAAAGGCTCTCACTCGGTTGGGATATGGAGGGGAGCTATCTCTCAACCATTAAAAAGAAAACCTGCAATTGTAAGGAATCCTGACGGAACTTTTGCCACTACAGTGGCTGACGATCGCCGCAGACAATTTACCATTCCTGAATACTGGGATAACAAGCTGCAAGCGATCGCAGCTGAGAGTATTTATCGCTATCCGACTATGTAAGAGAAGTTGTTTTACAGCATTTAAGCAAAAAACTAAACATCCCTTTAAAAGAATAAGCTAGAGCTTTCTCTAGCTTTTTAATAAAAAAAGTCTAACCTCGGAGACAACAGAAGTAATGCAATCAATACCAACCAATAAGCGACAATTATTTAGATAAGCAATTAAACTATATCATAATTTGATTATTTGATAAAATATCTATATCGATACTCAGTTTAAGTAATCGCTTACATCAATCGGTGTTCCTAGGAACACCGATTCATTCAGTAGGGATAGTTTCAATAGAATCGTTAGGATCGATTACTACATAACCCATATTTTCCAGACTGGCGATCGCCATACTCGGATTAATCTGCAAGTGAAGTGCTATAGATGCACTCTCGCCTTTAATAGAGCGATCGCTTATCTGACTGAGTAAATTGATGTCTTTTATATTTATATTTTTTATCTCAGCGATCGGATCTGGCGATTCGTTGACTTTCTTGATTATCTGACTCAAGATTAACTCTGAAAACTTTCTAAACTTCTGGTAAGTTACGAGATGATCTAAAGCTAAACCTGCAGCATCTAAATTTAATATTTTTTGAATCTTATTTAAACTTTGGTTGGCTCTCTTGACAGCAGGAGCTATAGAAGGCTCCTCCATAGCTTGCGTACCATCCCAAAATTCTTTCCTTTTCTTATTCCAATGATTTTTATTTATCCAATAATGCACGACACTTTTAGATCGTCCTGTCTGTCGCGCTATCTCTGATATGGTGAGATCTTGTGGCGATTCTATAAATAATTTCTCTATCTCTTCTTTAGTATATGGACTCATTAAACTTACCACAAGTAACAAATAGCTCTAATATAACATCAAGTAGAACGGGAATAGAACGAAAATAGAACGCGTTCAACAATGTTTCGGCTTTTTCGTCAATATGACGTGAGAGGTAGGATTTCAGCCGTTCTTAGGCGTTCTAATCAACATAGATTCACAGATTAAACTAGATGAGATGAGAAGAGATTACATAGCTAGTGACGAGTTAATTACTCTGAACAGAAAAACTAGAAGGAAAGCTTATTGGTGCAAGCAATATGATTTGTCAGAGCAGGAATTTGATCGCCTTTACTCTATGGGGAAGTCGCTGCGCAAGATATTTGGACTGAAAACAAAAGCTAGCAAGCAGACGCTCTACACGATTGAAAGAGCCACAATGAATGTGAGTCAGTGGTGTAGCTATTATAAGATAAGCAGGGGAACTTTTTATAGGAGACTCAAAAAAGGTATGCCCGCGATCGAAGCTTTTAAAACACCTACTAGCAATGTATTCTGACTTCAGACCGCCAACAACAGCTTTTGAACCTTTAGAGAATAATGCTAATGCTACTCTATTCTTTACCACTTCCCAGATAATCACCGATCCAACTACTGGACAATTGAGGATAGGGAGAGCTAGCAGCAATGTTAGAGAGTTCAGAGCGATCGTACACGAGAATGAATCGCCGACATCTCCCACCGATCGCTATTCTCAGGGTAAAGACCAGAAAATAATCGAGATTAGGGGAAGATTGACGGATCCTAAAATATTCCCTTCTGACATCACTCATTTGTCAGAAGGGGAAATTGAGATCGACGGGTTAAAAGGGAAGTTTACTTTGAAACTATACCCGCAGAATCCATATGTTAAAGGCGAGTTAGGTCAACAATTTTATGGATTGTTTCAGCCTAACTAGTTTGTTATAATTATGGCAACTTAGTTAGTTCGATTGATTAGTTCGATTGATTAACTTTGTTTTGTTTGTTATATGTTGATCGCTCTCAACTCTATGATGAAAGCGATTTGTTTTTTTCTAGCCATTCAGTGACGATCGCCGCGATAAAATCAGAATGATTAGAGCCACTGTTAGCAACTATCTCATCTAATTGACTGTCGAGATCCTTGTTAATCCTGAAGTGACGATCCTTGCCTTTATTCTTAGTTCCGTACATCCCTAGATCACCTTCGTTGTTATTGTTCCTAGTCTTAGGTTTTTCAGTTATAGCTCGCTCTACATCCCAACCTTTTTTGATTCTATAGCGGACTGTTGACGCTGGTATCTCGTTAGCTTTGAAAATTGCAACCTGTTCTGGACTAAGGTTTTTATAGCGTTTATCTGTTGTTTTTAGCTTGAGTCTTTTATCTATTTTAGCTTTGACCATTTTCTTATCCTCTGTTGATTGATTTAAAGCAGTCAAGGGACTGCTATTGATTAAAAGTAGCTAACTTGTAGTTGTTTTTTTAGATTGCTGCTGATGGCTACCAACTTGAAGCGGGACAAGTAATTGCATCAAAATATATAGTAAGCATCAACACAGTTGCAACATTGTTTTGCGGAAACTAGCCAAAATCAAGTTCTCAATTGACTCAATTTCCAAAGCTTAAAACTCTTTAGAGATAAGCTTTCCGGCAAAAGTTGGTAGCCTAAAATTTAAAGAAATAAGCTCTTAGCAGTGAGTATTTCAGAATATGTTCAGAGGAATAATCTTAGCAGTCTTGTGTTACTCTTGTTTCGCCAATCTTTATCCAATAGCAACAAATCAATCGGATCAAAAACTAATACCTAGTCAATCTAAGGAACAAGTCAACCTAATAACTCAAACGCCAGAGCCGAGTAAAACAATTCTTGAATACTCTAAATTTCTTCTTGAAGAATTCAAATCTCACCGTAATTTTTTAGAGTTTTATTATAATTTAACTTTGGGTGCATTCACAGCAATTGCTACATTATTTTTATTCTTTATTGGTTTTATGAACTGGCAGTCAAAACAAGAAATAGAAAAAAATAATAAAGCATATAAAAATGATTTAAAAGAAAATGCAGATAAACTTCTCCAAGATGCATTAGAAGAGAACGAGAAAAGAATAAATGAGAGACACAAAGAAATTGATGAGCAATTAGACAATATCAAGCAAGGATTAAAAAAATTAGAGCCATATGAAACGCAATTAAAAGACAAATTAAAACAGTTTGACCTCGTTAAAATCGAATTGCAAAAGCAGGTACAATGGCAGAAAGAATTATTCTATCCTTTGCTTACCAATTATGAAAAGAAACATCTTAAATACTTGAAGGCCAATATGGCTCAAGATTATAAAGTTACCCATAAGGTTATATATGAATTACGAAAATTGGCACGGTTACGATTGATTGAAAGATTGGATGGGAAGACAATTGGTGAGATGAGAGGTCGGGAGAAAGTAGATATAAGTAAGTACGTTAAAGTTACAGAAAGTGGGGAAGACTGCTTAAATTTTTTAAAAAAACTAGAATTATTAGAAGGAGAAGAATAAAAGGAAAATGTGCGCGTAGAATATCGAAAACCTAAATACTTAATCGGCGATTTTTTTAGCTAGATGTGAGTTCATTTTGGCTCTCTGTTTTGTTTGTTATGTCCTAAGTATAACAATAATATTATTGCGCTACCTTCAGCCAGATTGCTTATATTTGTTGGCGTTATTTGGCGAATATCATAACAATAATATTATTGTTATACTGGATTCATAACAAACAAAACAAAGTGAACCATGAAAACTGAATTACTGACGATTGACAGCGTAAACTTTAAAGTTGTTAAGGGTTACATCCCAGGGCATAAAGACTTGAGGCAATGGACGCTATATAGAGATTCTTACAGGATAGCAACGATAGCTGAAGATACTACAGGATATTGGCTGATTCTAGAATACTTACACCGAATGAACCAAGAGGATAACGATTTTAAATCACCAATAGAAGCTTTTGAGTTTTACATAAACAACGAATTCTAATAAAACCCCCGATCCTTCTGGGATCGGGGGTTTTGCTTTATTGGAGAAAAAACTCTAATAGTGGAAAACTCAATTGTATAATTAATTGATTGTACGATCGAGTTTTTAATATTGATGGAAATTATTTTTCCCATGCCGTCAGAACTCAAAACTACGTTAAAGCAAGCAATTGATATATATCTAGAACTCAATAAAGAGCATTTGAAAAAGTCTTATCGCTCTAATATCCATAAAAAAGTCAAAGCTGAAATTGCTGCTGTAGAATTCGATCGTGCTGACGTAGAGAGAGCGATCAAAGCAATACTCAATTACAACATAGAACCTACAAAAGCAATAGAATATGCTATTGAAAAGAAATATTTGTAATAACTACTTTTTCTTTTTCGCTTTAGCCTTAGCTTTTTTGGCAACTGACAAAGCGATCGCTGTTGCTTGCTTGGTAGACTTCCCCACTTTTCTTTCTCTCTTGATATTGTCGCTTATACTCTTCTTACTATATCCCTTTTTAAGCGGCACGGCGATCGCTCCCTATTAAACTATTCTCATATCATTTATAATACTCTTACATCAAAGTCAAAGATAGATGATTATCTATGGCAGTGATTTAAACTTTAACAGAGATTTATAGACAACACAGCCCCTAGTCATCTAGGGTATTTTTTTATTTCTAACTCTGAATCTTTAATCAATATTCGATTCTAACTTTGATTCTAACCATTTTGGTTCGATTCAAACTCAATTAGGTTCGATTCTAACCTTTTTAGGTTCGATTCTAACTGGTTTAATTAATCAAAGTAAATTTCTAACTCTATATCCAAGACACTTTCAATCTTTTTCAAGTTGGCATAAGACAAGCTACCTGTTAAGTCGTCTTTTTCAATGGAATACCAGTAAGTTCGAGATACCCCCACTTCTTTACAAATCTGCTCCAAACTCTTATCGCTTAATTTTCTGGCAACTAGAATTTTTCTCGCTATTCTCGTGTCTTCAACTTCTTGAACTCTCTTTATCTTCATGCTTGCTCTTTACTCTACATTTCCAATATACACCATTAATGCACAAATGCACACTAGTACTTGACACTGTTATTTTTAGGAGCCACAATAAAAGACATGAGCGGTTGAAACTCCCGCCAGAGATATCAGAACCGCTCGAAAAACACAAAATTTATTTACTTCTAAACATATTATGACACTCAGAACAGCAGTCAAACAGCAGCAATTTGACGTAATTTTCAGCACTCAAAACAACAAAAGAGTAGGCAAAATATACGATCGTTCTACTGGGAGAGAGATAGGTCAAGTTACTAGCTGGAATAACGGAGACTATTGGGTAAGTAGCGAGTTTAGCAGGACTGATTATTACCCTACAAGAGAAGAAGCGATCGAAACGATCGAGAGAGATTACTTGCAGTGGCGCGGCACTCCCACAGAATTAGATATAGATGCTGACAATCGCAAAGTAATTAAACATCTAGGGAAGGAGATCGGAAAGTATTGGTGTTTAGGGGATATATGGATAGCTCAAACTAAGTGGGAGTTAGGGAAACAATTTTACTACTTTGAAAGTGGTACTGAAGCTATTGAAGCGATCGAGGCTAACTACTTTGGAGCTAACAAGTAATGAGTTCCCCCATAGAAAAGCATCAGTGGTTAGAGCAAGCTAAGGAGAATCATTGACATACTCCGTTCCTAAACTCCGTTATAGAAACGGATTCTTAAAAACAGAATCTCGGCGGTAACACAAGCTACGAACCTGCCAGTTACGGCAGCACACAGGCACTGTCAAGGCGACCCTACCCTCTCATACCGAAGTAATTGAGTCTACTTTTATCTTTTTTCAACTTGAAAAATGATTCACTTCCTAAAAAAGCGTCTAATTTATACCCCTGACGATTGTCTGTTCACCAATGATTGGCAGACTGCATACGCGGTTGTGTATCAGGTATTTCACCTGTTCTTTTTTAAGTCTTCGTGTCTTAAGTTGAGTTTATGTATTTTACCATACATTCGCGTGCTGCATAAAGGGTTGGCGCAGGATTCCCCTACAACTAAAAACTTTAAGCGCAACAACTGCGTTGTTTTAAATCGCTTTCGTTTTATAGTTGCAGTACCCTCCTGCGAATTATGATGGCTGCTCACTACCTCAGAAGTAAAGGCAATTATCGGAGTTCGACCTAAGACTAAAAAGAATGTCAATCTTTTTGTTAGAGGCAATTGGGTATTTCTCAAGAAAGGTAAAATAGGAGGCGAAACAGCTTGGATGGTCAAAAAAGTTTCTTTGAGTGAAAATGAATCGGTGTTCCCAGGAACACGGATTTAACAAAAGTTAAAACTGGAACCTTAAAGCCAGAAGAATTAATCTTCTGGCTTTTGTTCTGGCAATGTTTGGCAAGAAGGGCAATAGTATTGACGATAGCGATAAGTAAAACTTTTAGGTTTTTTCGATCCTCGATCTACTAGAGTGCTGCTGAGACTGATTTCAAAAGTTTCTCTTATCATGGCTTGCCGATCGTTCTGGTGTCATCTCGAATTACCTTTGCATTATAGCCGGCTTTATTAAGTTCTTTGGCAAAGTAACTGACACAATCTATATTGTGTGCAGCTCTCTCCGACCAGGGGCGACCAGGGATAAACTTAGTTCCACCCCAGGCGTTAAACCCCCAAAAAACAGCACTGGCATAGTGATAGTTATTTTCGGGAGAGACGGGATCCCAACTAAATTTGGTGGCAAAGCTCCCTTGTGTCTCTATTATTTTTGAGTCTAGCAATCTACCAGTTAAAACGATGTCCCAGTCAACAAAACCTAAATTAGCGAACTCGTTAGGATCCTCAATTACCCGATCGCTCTCCATGTCGTACTTTGCCACGACATCAGCATATATATCCTTTATCTTTTTCTGCAGTTTTTTAGGAATTTTCATTATCGTTTAAGTTGCTTGACGGCTCTCTCAAGATTAACTCGTATTCGCTACGTATAAGAGTTTTAAATGCGTCAGATCTCGAACAGCCCCACCTATCACCTAAAAAATCCAAAAAGCTCTCTTCTTTCTCTGAAAGAGTTATACCGTTAGAATTTTCTCTAATTATTAACTCATATTCGTTTCTAAGCAGCATCCTAATAACGTCAGATCGCGAGCAACCCCACCGATCGACCATTAGTTCTAAAAACTCATTCTCTTGGTCTGAAAGCCTTATACTAAGCTGTCTTCCCTTCACTTGTATTGCAGATGAATTACATCTCGTCTGATTTTTACTACAATACTACGATCGCTTTTGGAGTCTAAAAACCTAAATTGGTATTAAGAGAGACGAGTTAGAGGTATGTGTGATGAAAAATGGCAAGCTAAAAACTTATGCCCAGTTGTTCAGGAATACAGCACAAGGCGGTCTTACTACTGTATCTGTGATGATCCTAGTCTTTTCTTCCACCACTTTTTCCGTTCACACTCCTAACGGTCTAGAAGTAGACTTCAACAAGGAGATAACCCCGCTAGAAGTAGAGGAAATTGTGGATAGGGAATTACAAAAAAATAACTCGAATCGGTTCGGTGATAACACTGAAGACGAAACAAAGTAATAAAATTTAATATCTAATAGTTGCCCAAAAAAAATAACTTTATATTATACCATGAATATAGATACCAACTCAACACAGCTTTTAATTAACTTCGGAATAATAGCGGGTTTCGTTTGGCACACTGCGAAAAAAGATGAAGAGGTAGATAAGAAGATAAGCAAAGCTTGCGAGCGTATAGAGTTTAAGCTTCAAGAGATAAACATCAAGCTGACAAGAGCAAATATGGAAATTAAGGAGATCCCTAAAATGATGGATCTCAGAGAAGAGTTATTACGCAATGAAGTCGAGCAAGGACAAGAAAAAGACGATCGCAGAATCAAAAAAATTCACGATATTATCAAAGCGATCGAAAAAGCCTTACAAAACCGTCAAATATACGTCAATACTGAACGCAAGACACTTTAGTGAACTACCGCTCTTGAATCAGAGATTACAAGAGCAGCTTCCTACCCAGAAACAAGCGATGTAGTAGATTTCTTGCGTCCTCTATTACTTCGTCTTACAGTTTGGCGATAGGCTTTATCCCCCGTCCCAGAGGAAATAATTCGCAGTCCTTCATCTCGGATGTTTTTGGCGGCGTTGACATCACGATCTATGTGCTTAGTACCGCAGTTAGAACAGTTCCAAAATCTTATTTCAAGAGGCAAACTATCCACTTGGTTAAGGCAAACATTACAAGTTTTTGAGCTAGGAAAGAACCTATCTACTTCTTGGTATACTTTCCCCTCTTGTTCTGCTTTATATTTAAGCATAGTACAGAATTGTCCCCAGCCAACTTGACTTATAGCCTTGGATAGTTTGCGGTTCTTGACCATATTTGAAACTGCTAGATTTTCAACTACAATAACTTGGTTTTCGTCTACTATCCTGCGTGATAGCTTGTGATGAAAATCAGAGCGACAATCAGCTATTTTTTTATGTACTTTAGATACAATTTTTCTAGCTTTATTTCTGTTACTAGATCCTTTCTCCCTTCTAGATAATCTTTGTTGCTTAATTTTTAAATTATGCTCGTGTTTAGTCAACCATCTAGGGTTGTCAAACTTGCTACCATCACTAGTTATAGCAAAGTGATTAATTCCCAGGTCTATACCTATTGCTTTCCCATTAGTATTTGTTTCTGGTTGATCTTTTCCATCTTCAAATAAAATAGCAGCATAGTATTGATCTGATTTATTCTTAGATACAGTTACAGTCTTTATTTTCCCTTTTATTTCTCGATGAAATACTGCTTTTACGTCCCCTATCATTGGCAGCCTTAAACAATCCTCTATCCGCTTAACATTTTGAGGATAATGTATAGATTGCTTACCATGCTTTGATTTAAAACGAGGATATTTAGCTCTTCGTTCAAAGAAGTTATTAAAAGCAGTACCAAGGTTCAAACAAACTTGCTGCAAACATTGAGAGTAAGTTAACTTTAACCACTCGTATTCTTTTTTCAGTTGTGGTATTCGTTTTTTAACTTCGTATCCCGATAATCCTTTTCCTGTATCTATATAAGTTTGATTCATCAAATTAAGACAATAATTCCAAAGCCAGCGAGTATTACCAAAAGACTGGCTTAAGGCTTGTTGCTGCTGGCTATTTGGATATAATCTTACTTTGACTACTTTGAGCATTTAGAGCAAATTTAATTTACTATAAATAATTATAGCACAAAAAAAAATCTGGGTGGCGATTCATCTACGATTGAATCAAAGATTACAATCGTAGGATTCTCGCGAATCTTGCTAAAATGGCATTAAATTATCCTTTCTGAATCGGTGTTCCCAGGGACACCGATTTATTTGTAAGGCAACTGAAACATATGTACTCAGCACAATATCGTAGAAAAATCGGTAGAATTGCGGAAAAATTGCACAGTAATAAATCGTGTCAATATTTTTAGTGAATTGCATCAAATTTTGATTTATAATCTCAATAATCGCTCATTATACAAACTATATTGAGTCGAGTTTTTATTCAATACACAGTACCAGATAAGGCATAGAAGCAATAGATAACGGGCAATTATTCGATTGCTTCTACCTTTTAATTACGCAATTTAACAAGTGACATGGTAACACAAACTTATGTAAAAGAACTGCGGGGACAAGAGAAAAAAACAATTGTCAAGACAACTTTCTTGATTGATTCAGAAGTACTACGAAGACCGAACGGGAAAGCATATTGTCACAGTCAGGATGGCAAAGTAAAAACCAAAGCAGTAAGGCTGATTGAATCAATACCTTCCAAACAGATAAAAATTTATCTACTCGTAGATTACCCTCGACTAAATAAAAGCAGTCAGTTTACTTTAAATCAAGCTAAATATAGCTGTGGGTTTTTGCTTCAAACATTTACCAATTTTTCAGGATGTTTTTTAGCGCAAGACAAATCTGAAATAATTTTGTATAGTAGAGAGATTGAGGCAATAAAGCAATCTCAAAGTTATTTCTGTGCTGACAGTCAGCTAGAAAGTAGCTTGATTTGCGAATCGTTAGAACGACACTCAACAATTTTTAACTACCTCAGACAATTTACCTCTGACATAACCTTTGTGAGCGATCGCTCTACTGATGAATCTCTAGCTGCTAACAATTCTGTTTCTTTTTCTTTTGGTTCTCATTGGTTAGATGTTTTTGATGCCTCCAAATACGGTTAAAAGTTAAAAAGCAGTTAGGGACGATCGGAACTCGTCTCTAACCGCAAACTAGACGAGATGCTTGTCAACAACACAATAAGCTCAAGAACGTCCCAGAGATTTAGAGACAGGTTCACATCCATGTTTCTCTCTATAAGTTCTTGAAAGCTTTTTACTCGCTGTGACAACACAATAAAGAGATTATAACATGAGTAATTTTTCCACCCCCAATACATACGAATCACTCTTCTCTCTTCTTTCCTCAACCGATTCTCTCAATCTCTTGCTGTTCCTGAGTTCCACCGCAGAGTCTGTGGCTCATATTTTTTGGGAATTTACAATAATTATATTGTATGGCATAAATCCTTTTATCCCACTGAGATTACCTAGGTTTTCTCGGTGGCTTAGCGGTGATTCTGGAACCTCTTGTTTTCGTAGGGCGTTCGAGGTATTATGGTTTAAATGGTTCCCGATCGCGGTGGCTGAACACCCATCGAGTTCTCTAAAAAAGAGCAAAAGAACAAAACACAAACAACCTTAAGGAAGCGTTTATGAGAATTCCAATAAGGAGGCTTTGTTATGTCTAATAATAACATATCGCCTCAGATTTTCAATCCCCAAGATATTGACAGATTTAATCAATCTAAACTAGTCAAGCTAAAAGTTGCTTCTGTCAAATACTCTGGTCGAGAATTTAACGGTTTTCAATACCCCAATGGGACTTATGGGATCGGCATACCTCAGATAATCGATCTGTTAGCAGAAGATAAAGACGGATTTTGTCCATCCAAAAACACAGCATCAAGAGACTTCAAGCGCTTGTGTGGCAATGGTTTTCGTCCATCCAAGCATTCCACAGAGTTAGGAAATGCCAAAGTCAATGTCATTACTTTAGACGATTTTGGCGATCTGATGGTTACACTCTCCACTAGAAATAAAGTAGCTGACGCGATCGCTAGAAAATCAGTTAAGCAAACGATCGAGCAAGCTTACGATATTGCTTTTAAACAAGAGAAGGAATTAAGCCATTATCAAGAGCAATTAGCCTTTGACGTCGATCGGCATCTAGCAGAAATAAACGATCGCCTTTCAGAAGTCGAGGATTTAGCGCTACCAGGGGACGAATTTTACAACTGCGAATATTCTCAATGGTCAATTTAAAAGGAGTAAATATGTACGATATCGAATTCTATAACTGGGAAATTGTTTGGGAGAAAACCCCACAAGAGTTGGAAACAGAATTGAAAAAACATCAAGACGTGTTGGCACTATTAAAAGCCAACCAAGTTACGGTTTTTAAATTAAGGCAAAAGTCTTTTTATCCGCAGTTAGATTACTTTTATATGTACGTTGTTCGTTGCCAGAATACCTTTAAAGAAATCAATGATTTTTCTACTGGCAAAAACTACCAACCAATTAGGTGGCAATTTGTCACAAAAAATTAAACGGAGGGAACATGGAAGACAGTTTGGATAGCTTTATTTTTTCTGGGGGATTTTCATTGGGCAAACTAATCAAAGTTGACAACCAACATCACACTATAGAACTCACATACAACGAACCCAAAATAATCCTGAGTAAAGATTCTATAGTTTCGACTTCAGAAGACGACTACAGGATAGCAAAAGTATCTATAGAAATGAAAAAGCCAAAGAAACCAAAAAACCAATATATTATCCCCGACAAAGGAATCGAAACCGTTGTTTATACTCTGAAATTTGTCCAAAAGAATAACAACGGGATCCCCCATTGGTACGAGCAAAATTAACGATCGCATTTAATAAGTGAGGAATAGTCAACTACCTACGGTGAAACCGTAGGCTTGCTAACCCTCAATTAGTGACTAAGAGTTGACTAGCGCAAATAGCCTTAGTTTGGTACGTACTTCCGAATATTTCGCCAGTTCGGATTATCTACAAAA
>JASJCW010000151.1 GCA_030065265.1 Prochloraceae cyanobacterium | reverse complement strand
ATAGAAGCTTTGGTTTTTAAAGTTAAATCCGATCGCGCGGTTAAACACGAAATTCCTCCGTCTAAAAGATATCTAGAATTAATTAAACAAGGGGCAAAATTAAATAATTTAGACAGCCAATATCGCCAATGGTTATCTAATCTTGCTTATGAAGAGATTTTTCCTCCATTCGATTTATTAAGCACGGTTATTATCGATTCAACATTTAAGTTAACTCAATTTCCACTTGTAAGCTGTTTTTTGGAGAAGATTTCTAATAGTAAATATTAGGCGAATCATAATTTAAAACTAGAGATTTTGGACAATCATTTTGAATCGTTCGGTAAAGAAGATCGCAGAAGAGATTAACAACACTAAATATTATCTTTATGGAATTAGAGCAGTTATCTGCAGTGGAAGTGCAGTGTTATTAGCTATACTTAAATTAATTTTGCATTTCAATTGCTCTCTATCGCTTTATCAATAACAGAAATAAAACAATTCAAAAATTGTTCTATTTTTTGATTTGAAATTAAAGGTGCTGTATAAGTAAAAGTTAAATTCAATTGATTTCTAAAGGTCGTAAAGTGGCAAATAATCAAAGGTGTATAACTGCGAAAAGATGTAGTTATACGAGTTTCTAATAATTCTAAATCTCCATATCTTTCTTTGAGATTTATTATTCCTAAATTTGATAACAAAAAAGAAGCTGGAAATACTTTATTTTGCTCGACAAATTTAATTCTTTCTTTACTTAAAAATAGACTTTCAAAACGACGTTCTTCTGCCAAGCAATAGTTAATTCTTTTTTTTGAATCTCTGGCTAGCTCCCAAAAATTATTAATTTCTTTTAGAGAAAATGTAATTATAGTAGCTCCGACTAAATAACCTAAATTTTCGGGACTTACTAATTCCGATTTAATTGACTTTCTTAAGTCAACGGCGGTAATTCCATTTATATAGTTATTACTCTCGTTTGGCGCAAAAATATTGGTCTGAAAAGCTGTTAATATTGCAGCATTTAATGCGGCAGTTACTGTTGTTTTTTCTTTTTTACAAGTAGCAATCAATTGTAAGGTTTTGAATTGAGAGAGAGAATAATGGCAAGATTTTGTTGTTTGACTTTCAATTGATAAACTTTTTTCTGATTTGAACGAATAAGGTTGCTTGACAATCTGATTAAAAGCTAATCTAGCGATCGCAAACAGTTTTTTACTTTTAAAAAACCAATCATATTTTATTGATAATAAACTGTCTATGGCAGGCATTAAATTTAAACTTGTTATTGCAATTTCTTTTCCTGCAGTTATTTGTTGACAATACTCTAAGAAAGTATCAGATAGCCTAAACAAGGAAATTCCGTCTGATATAGCATGATGAATCACAAAAATCAGTTCGGAAATTTCATTTTCTGGAGAAAATATATAAGTAACTCTTAAAAGAGAATTGTTTTCAGAGTCAATTTTGCAATTTAGCTCGCTTTCCAATATTGTTTGCCAAAGATCGTCTTGATTTTTTTTGATTATTTTTAATGGAATATTTTGTTCTATATTTTCGTAAAAATGTAATTGTTCCTTATGATTGATTATATTCGCTCTTAAAAAAGGGTGTCTCCTTTGAAGGTATTTCAATCCCTCAGCAATGACATCAACTTCGATAATCCCTCTTATTTTTATAATTTTAGCTATATTAAAGCTATAAAATTTTTTATTGTAAAATTCTAATTCATTTTCTGTTTCTGTCAATTGACGGCTGTATTTTGTGTTTTTTATTTCTGCTCGATCGCTCATTGTTTATTAAAGTAAAGTTATTGCCTTTTTTCGATTTATAAGTATTTTGATTTGCTATATTAATTATAATTTGAACTCGATCGAGACAAGAGATAAAGGGAGAAGGTAAGAAATATAAGTTTTATAAATTACCTCAACATCAAGTATATTAAAAAATATTAATTCATGTTTGTTGCGATCGCTTTGCCCTTTCAAAATGTTCGAGTCAATAAACTCCAATACATAAACTTAATTCCCTCATAAATTACTTACACTCTCGAGACAAGTGGAATTATTAGATCTCAGCAACGATTTGCCTAAAAATCTTGAATAATTATATTAATAATAGCAATAAATTTAATCCAATATTAATTTAAAAAAATACAAGACAAGCAATAGATTAATTATTTTTAATATTGCTATTTAATTTTTATTTTTTTCCTTAACGAATTGAATGTAAATTTTGATTTTATGTAAGGAGGCAAACTAAATGTTACCATCAAATATATTTTTAGAATCACGTGTAGAGCTTCAGGGATTAGTAGGGACAGTAAAAGTCTGGCGAGAGCCTTCCGGTGTCATACATGTTAAAGCTGAAAATCAGTTAGATTTGTTTTTTGCACAAGGGTTCATTCATGCTAGTGAAAGATTATGGCAAATGGATTATCAACGTCGTAATGTTGCCGGTCGTCTAGCCGAAATTTTGGGGCCTCCAGCTCTAGAAGAAGATATTTTTCAACGCACTTTAGGACTTTATCCTGCCGCAGAAAATGCTTACACTAATCTTTCAATTGAAAGTAAAAATATTGTCGATGCTTACACTGCAGGAGTAAACGCTTATTTAGAATTAAATCCTTCTTTACCGTTAGAATTTCAGACTTTAAATTACACTCCCGAACCGTGGCAACCAGCCGACAGTTTAGCGGTCATCAAACTTTTAAGTTTATCTTTAGGCAATAATTTCCGGTTTGAATTATCCAGAGCTAGATTATTGGCACAAGGATTTACCCTCCAGCAGATTGAAGCTTATTTCTCCGATTCCAATCCGCCTTTAACCGTACTCTCGCCGACGGATGTAAGTCAAATCCCTGGGTTACCCGCAGCTACACCCTTAAATTCATCTCCATCGATCGCGCCGCAACCATTAACAGCAAACTTCAATAGCAACCTCGATCTTACTCCTTCTCAACCCCAAGCTTCTAACAACTGGGTCGTATCTGGGGATTTAACCGCAACGGGAAAACCTTTTTTAGCTAACGATCCCCATCTTGGCCTGGGAATCCCCAATATCTGGCATTTAATCGATCTCAAAGCTCCCAATTTCAAAAGTATCGGTGCTTCAATTCCAGGTGCGCCCCTAGTAGTTATCGGCCGCAATTCTCAAATAGCTTGGGGAGTTACTAATTCGGGAGCAGACGTACAAGATCTTTATAGTATGGTTGAGGTTGTACCGGGTCAATCCTATCTTTATCAAGGACAAACGATCCCCTATGAGATTCGTCAAGAGACGATCGCCGTAAGGGGAGGGCCAGATCGAACTATTAACGTTAGAGAAAGTGTTTACGGGCCAGTAATTAGCGATGCCTTGAATTTGCCAGAACCCCTAGCATTAAAATGGGTTAGCTTAGATCCGATCGATTCCACTTTTACTTCAATATTCAATCTCAATCAGGCAAGAAACTGGCAAGAATTTGTTTCTGCTTTAAATGGATATATCGGGCCGAGTCAAAACTTTATTTATGCCGATCGCGCTGGTAATATTGGTTACTATCTTTCCGGGCAAATTCCGATTAGAGCGGCCGGACATAGCGGCGAATTTCCAATCTCTGGAACGGGCAATTTTGACTGGCAAGGTTTTATTCCCTTCGAGCAAATGCCGCAAATTTACAATCCAGCCAAAGGTTATATTGTCACTGCTAACAATCAAATTGCTCCTCAAGAATACCCTTATTTTATCAGTAGCGAATGGGCTTCAGATTATCGAGCGCAGCGAATTAATGAATTGCTTGCCAATCAACAGCCACTTACTATTGCTGATATGCAAAGGATTCAATTAGATTGGGTCACTCTACTGTATCGAGATTTTCGAGATACCCTAGTTGCAATCAGACCAGTTTTGCAAAATACTAACCCAGTTCCCACCGAAGCATTGCAATGGCTCGATTTAGTGCTGCAATGGGATGGCAATGCTACTTTAAATTCTCAACAAGCTACTGTATTTGAAAGTTGGTATTCTCAATTATCTCAACTTGCTGCAACGGTGTACGGTTTGAGTCCTCGAGCTAGCTTCGTATTAGACGCTCTCAACAGCCCAGACCCAATTTATGGCAATTCAGTTGCTGCAAGTTTGGCAACTGCGGCGCAGATTTTTCAACAAGTTGTCGATGGTTTTGCTGGTGTCATTCCTACTTGGGGAGAGATCCATCAAGTTACTTTCAACCATCCTGTTTTGCCCGTCAGTCGTCAATTACCCTTTGGAGGCGATAATCATACGGTTAATGTCGGCCCTTACGATCCTGATACTTTTTTGATGAGTGCGGGGCCGAGTTATCGACAAATTATCGATTTAGCAGTTCCTAATAATTCCCTCTTCATTCATCCAATGGGTCAAAATCAAAGCGAATCTTCTTTGTATTTTGATAACTTGCTGCTGCCTTGGCAACAAGGTGATTACGTGGGAATGCGCGATCGCAATTATCCGATCGCCGAATCGGTAAAGCTTTCACCAATCGAACAAGATTTAGTTTGTGGCAATCCGAATGCTGATTCAATTACAGTTGGAGTTTGCGTTAGTGCCGATGAAGTTGAAGATTTATTTTTTACCGGATCTGGTGCAGATTTGGTCGATGAAGGTGAGGATATTTTCTTTCTTGGTGAGGGCGATCGCATTGTTGGCGACGACGATGACGATGTAATTTATGTTAATCCGAACGGTACTCATAATGCAGATAGTTGCGGCAATAATATTTCTTGTAGCGCGGGTGCAGATCTATTTGGGATCGCCGTTGATTCGCTCGCAAATATTACCGATCTCAATTTAATTACTGATTTTGAAGTTATCCTTGATTCGATCGGAGTTGGCGATATTATTGGCATTAATCCGACTGCGATCGCCGCAACTCAAAGCGCAACTAATCCTAACAATACGATAATTAGCGTCTTCAATACTCCCATAGCAGAACTAGCAAACATCGATTCAACCAGCTTAACGGCTAATTCTTTTCTAATTCAAGAGCCTTCTCCTATCCCTCCTATTGTTTAAACGATCTCGAAATTATAAAATTAACGATGGCAATGTTTTAGGGCTTATTGTTATTTATAGCAGTCGAAGCAAAGGTTATGACAATTTTATTTGTTCCTTACTAACTACTAACTATTCTCTGCTTTTACAATTAGTGTCCTAATCTATAGTTCAGTTGCTATAAATTAATTGCCATCCAATTTAGAAGGATCGATTTTTGCGATTTTTTGACTCTTCTTCTACGATCTTGTTGCAATCTGCTCTAATATCTAGATATTTAACCCCTGAAACATTAATCTTTCTCAAATAAAAGATCTAATTGTTGCTGCATGCGAGTAACGACTAATTGATAACAAGCATCGACATAATCCCGATCTAAAGCAGCTTTGCGTCCGTAATCTCGGAAAATAATCGGTTCGCAAACGCGGGTATGAATTTGCGCTGGAAAAGGTATATTCGGAAATGCTCCAACCGTCAAGCCCCAAGGCAGACCGAAATAAACTGGTAAAATACCGATTGGGTTGTTAATTTTAGGCAGACCGAATTGTTGTAATTGTTTGACAACATCAGCGCAATCGCCCAAAACAATTAAAGTTTCGTGTGCCCCGCGAGAGATTAAAGGTACGATCGGGACTTTTTCCCTTAAAGCTAATTTAATGAAACCTTTGCGACCGACAAAACGAACTTCTTGGCGCGAAGTGTAAGGTCGAAATAGTTCTTCAGCAGCACCAGGATAAACTAAAACGCTAGCACCAGAATCGAAAGCAGCTTTTGCTGTGTAGGGGTTAGCTTTAACCGCGCCCATTCTCGATAAAAAATTAGTCATCTCAGACTCGACTTGCCAAACACTCGGATGCATTAAAGCATATACTCGGCGATCGCTACCAAAACGGCGACACCAATCGTACATCATCATCCATAAATCGGGAAAGGCTAATCCACCATTATGGGTACTGACAAGTAAAACTTTGCGATCTTTGGGAATATGATGCCAACCGTCGGTTGTAACCCGAAAATAATAGCGATATAACCACTCCCAATAAGGCATGAATTGGGCGATAAACTGGGGATCTCTTGCTTCTATTGACCAACCTGGCTTCATAATAATAATTAGATCGGGTTGTTTGTAATATTTCTTATTATTATGACAAGTTTTGATAATAACTCGAGATTTGATTCGATTTGGGATTGCTTTGGAGTCGATCGCCAATTAATAAGCAATAATAGCGCGATCGCGCCACAGTTTACCGCTTTCTTGAAGATCTGCTAGGGTAGCCAGCCAATTAAGTAGCAAGTAGCAAGTAGCGAGGAAAAAAGACTGAATTTATTCTATAAATTTGAAATTAATCAAGCAATTCCCAACTTAGAAACTTCCGACTTGATGATGCTTCTGTTGCTTGCAAAGATGAGGGAAAACCCCCATCTAAATATTTATCTACCACCGACGGTAATCGAATCTACTTTGAGGTGAGGTTGTCCGACAGTGACATAAATACTACCACTGACAGAGCCGCAGAAACCGGGGGCTAAACCCATATCTCGAGAACACATTGAGATTTTATTCATAATATCTTTAGCTTCGCCGATTAGGGTAGCACCTTTAAGGGGTTTAGTGATTTTGCCATTTTCGATTAAATAAGCTTCATCGACAGCAAAATTAAATTCACCAGTAGCACCTACACTACCACCACCCATTTTTTTGCAGTAAATACCTTTGTCGATCGAGGCAAAAAGATCGTCTATCGAATAATCTCCTCCTGCAATATAAGTGTTACGCATTCTCGAAGCTGCAGCAAAAGCATAACTTTGACGGCGGCCGCTTCCCGTGCGAGGATGGCCGGTACGCATCGATCCGGTGCGATCGGCTAAAAAGTTTTTCAAGATCCCATTTTCAATTAATAATGTCCTTTGTACTGGCATTCCTTCATCGTCCATATCCAGAGTACCAAAGGCTTTATCTGTTAATCCTTCATCCCAAGCGGTTAAATTTTCGTGGGCAATTTTCTCGCCTTTTTTATCGATAAAAGGAGTTACTTTACTTTCAATTTGAGTTGTTTCTAATAAATGTCCGCAAGCTTCGTGGAAAATTACGCCACCAAATTCGTTAGCCATGACGATCGGATAGTTTCCAGATTCGACATAATCAGCATAAAGCATTTTACCAGCAGATTCGGCTACTTCCTCGGCATCAGTATCGTAACTCCAAGCGCGGAGAAAATCGGGGTTGCTAGTGCTGCCAACTCTTTTACTAATTGAAGATCGATTAGCACCATCGGCACAAAGAAGATTGTAACCGACCGATTGAGTTAAACGAATATCCCTGGCAAAAGTTCCGTCGCTAGAGGCAACTAAAACCTCTTGCCAATCTCTGAAATATACGGCCCTTCTCGATTGTACGTGGCTTGCTTTTTGATTAATAATGTTATTTGCTGCTATTAGCACATCTCCCATCTCTTTCATGCTGCTGCATTTAGCCAGCCAATATTCTTTACCTTTAGCAACAGCGTAGTCTCGCAACATTTCTAGGTTAATCTCGGGAATGTAAGCTTGGGGGCTGGGTAAATTCAATCCTAAGATAGATAAGCCCTTTTCTAAGGCTGCTTTTAAACCGTTAAAAGATAGATCGTTAGTGCTGACATAACAATCTTGTTTGCCGCGAAATACCCGCACTCCAGCACCACTTGACAAACGGGGGACAATACTCGTGATGCGATCGTCTTCTGCTAAACAGTTGATGTAATTAACTCTTTCTAAGAAAAATTCGATAAAATCGGCACCAGCAGCGCGGCCCAATCCTAGTAAAGTTGATAGGGGTGCTTCCCAAGTAGAATCGAAGCGATCGCGTGTAGATTGGTATTCTAAATTGGGCAATTCTTTGGATAGCAGCAAAGTTGGAGACATATATATTTCCTTGTGCGATTAGATTCTCTAAGATTTATTTCTTAAGTAAGGTATTTATTAGTTTAGCTTAGCTTCGTTCGCCATTTAAATTTAAGGATAAAAGGATTTTCAAGTCTGACCTGCTATTTTGTCAGCAGTATTTTTGACATTTTTATGTTTTTATATTTAATTTAAATCTGTATTTGTTCGGAAGATAAGTCTTGAGAGTTCCATTTAAAATTTTAAGTTAATAAGTCATCTAAAAAAAGTTCGATCGCATTTTCAAGTTAATATGAATTATTTAAATATTAGCGAAACTACTGCTCATCCTCTTGCATTATATAAAAATCATCTTGAATTTAATGGCTATCAAGTAACAGAAGAAGGGGATAATTTATTTTGTACCCATCGACGTAAAATGAATCTAGTGCTTCATAACTGGTACGATCGAGGAGTCTTAGTGATGTCTATTTTTTCTTGCGATCGCAATGTCAGTAAAATCGAGCTTCTAGAATATATTAACGAACTCAATTCATCTTTTTTATTTATGACAGCATATTTAAGCGATGAAAGAGATTTAATCTTGCAAACTTTTTTTGATGGAGATTACGATCGCACTGATTTTTCAATCCTTTTAGATAATATCGCATTTGATGAGGATATCTTTTGCGAAAACGAATCTAGCAAGACTTACATTAAATAAGCTCTTCAAAAAAGTTACTATAAAATGGTTGCAGTTATTTTTTACAGTTGCAACCATTTTATTTTCAATTGAGTTTTAGATTGAATTTAGCCGAGGTTAACTTTAACTACTTTATTTTTTTCTTCCTCTGCTTTGGGTAAATCGAGATTGAGGATACCGTTTTTATATTCGGCTACTACTTTGGTATTTTCAATCCGAGTTGGTAAAGGAATTACTCGACGGAATTTACCGTAACGAAATTCAGTCCGGGTAGTGCCGTTTTCTTCTGTTTTAGTTTCCGATTTGCGTTCGCCGCTAATACTAACTGACTCTGCAGTTACTTCTACATCTAAATCTTTACTTTCGATGCCGGGAATTTCTAATTTGAGATGGATGCCATCTTCTGTTTCTGTCATTTCCGCAGCAGGAGCAAAAGTAGCAGGGAGTGCTTGGCGATCGGAATCGTAAAAGGAGCGATCGAACAAACGATTCATTTCTCTTTGTAGTTCGTCAATTTCTCTAAAAGGTTGCCAACGAATTAGTGCCATAGTTATTAACTCCTAATTAAAATGTTTGGTTTCTTTTGAGGTTTAATCTCTGTGCCCTTTCACTAATTAGAATATAAAATATTTTGCATTTATTGCAGGGGGTTTAAACGAAAAATAGTGGTGAAAAACCCGAACTGCATTATATATAGATTTACAAAAAAAACTTGACATTAAACCTAAAAGTTGTAACCTTATTACAGGCTGAATCGAGCGAGCCGCTCTCCCTACAGAATAAACATGATTGTTGTCGAAAGCTTAACAAAAATTTATCCGGTTGCAGTCAAACAACCAGGTTTAAAAGGTACGATAAAACATTTCTTTAACCGTACCTATCGAGAAGTAAAAGCCGTACAAAACGTATCTTTTCAGATCGAACCTGGTGAAATAGTCGGTTTTTTAGGCCCTAACGGTGCGGGGAAAACTACTACTTTAAAAATGCTTACCGGACTGATCCATCCTTCTAGCGGTACAGTTAAAGTAGCGGGTTATTTTCCCTATCGCCGTCAAAGCAAATTTTTGCAAAAGATGAGTTTAGTGATGGGGCAAAAACAACAGTTACTTTGGGATTTACCCGCACTAGATTCTCTGAGAATTAATGCTGCAGTTTATAATATCTCAGAACAAGAATTTGCTCGACGACTAAACGAACTTAGCGAGATGCTTTCGCTTCAAGAAAAACTCAATCGCCCCGTGCGTAAGTTGTCTTTGGGTGAGAGAATGAAAGCAGAGCTTTTAGCGGCCTTGATCCATCATCCTCAAGTGTTATTTCTCGACGAACCAACTTTAGGGCTGGATGTGAACGCTCAAGCTGCAGTCAGGGACTTTCTCAAAGAGTACAATCATCGCTATCAAGCAACTATTTTACTTACCAGTCACTATATGGCGGATATTACCGCTTTGTGTAAAAGAGTGATGTTAATCCACCAAGGAAATTTAATCTATGATGGACTTTTAGAAGATTTATTAGACCGTTTTGCTCCGCTGCGACAAGTCAAAGTAGAATTAGCTAAAACTGTCCCAGAATCGCAATTAGCTCGATATGGTGAAATCGAAGCAAACGAAGGTGCTGAGGTGAGCTTTTTAGTCTCGAGGGAAGGACTAACTAATACTATTTCTAAAATATTGGCAGATTTACCCGTAGTAGATCTAAGCATTAGCGATCCGCCGATCGAAGAAGTTATCGGTCGTTTGTTCAGTCAAGGTAAAGTTTAAAAAGATTGTGTTTAGGTTATTAAACCACTTGAATCTATCTTAGGACTTGATTTATTGCTGCGGCAATGCGATCGGCTGTGGTTTTTATATTATCGCCAACAAAAACATACATTGGATAATTGCCATTTTCTCCCATTACCAATTCTAAATGATAGATATCGGCGCGATCGTTTCTATATCCTTTTTTTTCAGTTCTAACGATCGCCTTTTCTATATTTTGGAAATCCCATTGGGTGGTTGCAGTTTTACTTAATAGTTTTTTGGTTTGAATTTGTAATTGCTTGCTGTTGCGATCGAAGGTATAAAATACTTCTGAATTTTCTTTTAATAAAGATACTGTAATTATGCCACTGCCGATAGCCGCAAAACAAATAGCAACAAAAATACTAAAAAAGCGATTATCTTGACTTACGCTTAGATCGGTAATATTAGCATCTTGAATGAAGCTATTGATTTTTTCTAGTTCTTTTTTAAACTCCGTTTCGCTAAAAGTGAA
>JASJCW010000150.1 GCA_030065265.1 Prochloraceae cyanobacterium | reverse complement strand
TGCGAACGAATACAGCAAATAACCATATCAACTTTTGCCTGCTAAAATGACCTCAAACCAAATCTACAAATATCCTCCTTTAATTCCCGGCACTCTCATCCAACGTTACAAAAGGTTTTTAGCCGATATAAAATTAGATAGCGGCGAAACTATCACCGCTCATTGTGCCAATACAGGCCCGATGACAGGGGTATCGACTCCCGGAAGTCGAGTTATGGTTTCCAAAAGCGACAACCCCAAACGCAAGCTAGCTTACACTTGGGAAACAATCCAAGTTAACGATACAGTGCCGACATGGGTAGGAGTCAACACAGCTTTACCTAATAAAGTGATTGAAATCGCTTTACAACAAAAAATATTTCCTCAACTAGCAACCGAATACGATCTAATTAAAAGAGAAGTTCCTTACGGCAAAGATAAAAAAAGTCGGATCGATTTTTTATTGACTAGCAACAAATCTAAACCTCCTATTTATTTAGAAGTAAAAAGCGTTACTTTAGCTCGAGATACTTTAGCTTTATTTCCCGATACTGTAACTACTAGAGGACAAAAACATTTACGGGAATTAATGGCTATTTTGCCGGAAAATAATGCTACGATGCTGTATTTTATTAATCGCGGTGACTGTTGTTCTTTTGCTCCAGCAGATAGGATCGATGCGACCTATGGACAACTGATGCGTGAAGCGGTCAAACTAGGAGTAAGACTATTAGCTTGTCGTTTTCAGATTACGACTGTTGGAATTAGTTATTTAGGTTTAGCGGAAATAATAACCCATCAACCTTGATTTAGTCAGTAATTTCGATCGCATTAATGCGTTAATTTTAGCACTTTAAAAATCATTGAAGCGCGATCGCTCTTAGTAGTTCAATTTGGGATTGTATTTATCGAAAAGTTATGGGATTTTCATTAGATTTATTAGATGAAGTTGTTGTCGATTTAGAACAGCACGAACAATCAAGACGAATAAAAAAATTGTTTTTTTGTATTTCTCAAGAGCGTTGGGAAAACGATCCAAATGTTCTGGCTCAATTTCCTTTAAAAGATTTAATTCGAGAAACCATTGACGCTAACGATCTAGAACAAATCAGTCTTGCTTTAAATGAAATAGTTGATAGCCTCAATCGTCAAGAAGTTTATGCCGCGATCGCCAATGATATTATCGATACTTTAAGTAAATTATCTGCCGATGAAGAAGAAGCAACCCAAATATTAGTTCAACCGAAAAAAAAAATTATTACTAAACAAATAATTCCCGGTATTTATTTAAACAAAATAGTAGAACATATTACAAATCACGAGCAATCTCAGCGCATTAAAAAATTAATCTATTCTGCTACTATAAATTGCTGGGAAAGCAATCCAAGGGCGATCGAAAACTCCGATCTTAAAAGTTTAATTTTACAATTAAGGCAAAATTATCGTAATTTAGAAGACCTCAGACAAACTCTTTATGGTTTAGTGGAAACTTTAAACAGACGAGAATTATATTCTTTATTAGCAGACTTAATTATCAATCAATTAGAAATTACTTACGAACAAGTCAATAATAATTCAGAAGAAGAAACTTATCTGATGACTCAAATGTTCGATAGCAAGGAGATTGAAACCGCAAGACAAGCAGTTGCAACTCCTGTGATGTCTTCAGGTTATTTCGCCGCAGAACAAGGAGAAATATCGAACCAGGAAGAAGAATTAACTTTTAACGATCGAGAAAATCATTATCTAGAAATCGAACCAGAACAAAATTATGATTTTTTTGAATTGCGACTAAAAATAATTCAATATACCAACCCACTTAGAGCTAAAAATATTATTTACTCGACGGTTTTCAATCAAAAAATTGAAGATCGAGAACAGTGTCTCTCAATTTTAAAAAACTATACTTTAGATGAATTACTCTCCCGACTATTTTATAAGTATAAAAATCTCGAAGAAATTGAAAATAATTTATCTATAACTGCTCGAGAAACTTTAGAGCCGGACGTAAATTTACAAGCAGTAAATGCGATAATCGAATCAATAAGACCTATCTATTAAAAAAACTATGAAAGCTCAGGAAATAATCGATAAATATTTCGCAGGAGAAACAGATTTTAGCGAAAAAAATTTAGTCGCTGTCAATTTAATTGGTGCCGATTTGATCGGCATAAACTTCGATCGCGCTAATCTCTGCAGAAGTAACTTTATGTTAGCTTACCTGAATCGAGCAATTTTCAAAGAAGCTAATTTAAGCGGGGCTAATTTAAGCGGTGCTAATTTAAGCGGGGCTAATTTAAACGGTGCTAATTTGCAAAACTCTAATTTACACGGCGTTATCTTGCAAAAAGCCAATCTTTGCGAAGTAAATATGAGTTTAACTAGTCTGTTGGATGCTAATCTAGTTGCCGCAGATATGAGAGGAGTAGATCTATCCGGTGCAGACTTAACTGGTGCTTGTTTGCGCGGTGCTAATTTACGACAAGAAAAAAGAAATTACATCGCTCAACTTAGAGGTGCGATCGCTCCTAAAGTCGATTTTCAGGGTGCTAACCTTAGCGGTGCCGATCTATCTAAAATTAACCTCAGAGGTGCTAACCTCAAAAATGCTAATCTCAGAGAGGTAAATTTAGAATATGCCGATCTCAGCGAAGCTAACCTTCAAGGTGCTTTGCTATCTAAAGTTAATTTGACGGGTGCAAATTTGGCTGGAGCTAATTTAAAAGGGGTTAAAATGCCTAACGCTCGCTTAACAGAAGCAGATTTGAGCGGAGTTAACTTAGAAGGTGCGACGATGAATAAAGTAAAGTGCGATCGCGCGATTCTCTATGAAGCCAATCTCAAAGATGTTATCATGAGCGGTGCCGATCTGTCTCGGGCCAACCTTTCTCGGGCAAATTTTGCTAATGCAGAATTAATCGCTGTTTACTTTGCAAGAGCCAATCTCAGAAGTGCTGATTTCAGCGAAGCGAATTTAACTAATGCTGAATTAATCAGTGCAAATATCATTGGGGTCAACTGGAAAGGTGCTATGATGCCAGACGGCTCGATTCATTGGTAGAATTTGATACCGAGCTAACTAACCCGCCTTGAGTAACTGTATAATACAAGAGCTTTAAATTTTTACTGTGGCAACTAAATAAACTTTTTTCAAAATTAGACCAAAAATAAGCTTAAATTATGACTTCATCGATCAAAGTTGGCGAAAAAGCTCCAGATTTTTCTCTGCCCTCTCAAAGTGGCGAAACCGTTAAACTCAGCGATTTTTTAGGAAAAAAAGTTGTCGTACTCTATTTTTATCCTAAAGATGATACTCCTGGTTGTACTAAAGAATCTTGTGCTTTTAGAGATAGTTATGAAGTTTTTCAGGAAAATGGCGCGGAAGTAATCGGAATCAGCTCTGATTCTACCAATTCTCACCAGCAGTTTGCCAATAAATACAATCTTCCTTTTACTCTCTTGAGCGATACTAAAAACGAAGTTCGCAATCTTTTTGGAGTTCCTCCTACTTTATTCATTCTTCCTGGCCGGGTTACTTATGTAATAGATAAAGAAGGAACTGTCAAACACATTTTCGATTCTCAATTGAATTTTCAAGGCCACGTCGATGAAGCTCTCAAAATTGTTCGCTCCTTAGCATAAATCGATCGCAAGTTTCCCATCTCTACGGTAAAGATCTAGCCGATCTAATGAGAAGATCGCAAAAATTTAGGTCTTGTCACTAGAAATTAACTTTTATTCAGAACAATTGAGACTGACATTAACAATAACGGATTGGACTTCTCTTTAAACAGCAACTTTACTAAAGAGAAGTTTTTTTGATTAAATAATTAATTTAACTTGTTATTTAAATTCAAAACTTCGTCCAACCTACTATATATTGAATTTGTTCGCGATCGACTTAATTGAATTAAAATTTAAAGTCTAATTTTGCTGGTAGCGCGCCTTGCTAAAAAATTAAATCAACCAAAATTTAAAAAATAGTTGAGAAAACTGTAAATAAATCGACTATAATTGTATATTGTTATGGATATGGAGAGGTGGCTGAGCGGTTGAAAGCGGCTCCCTGCTAAGGAGTTATAGGGGTTAAACCCTATCGGGGGTTCGAATCCCCCCCTCTCCGTTTAAATTATTGTTACTTACAAGCGATCGAAATTAAGCTACGATTGGGAATCGCTACAAACTTAAGAAGAGATAACGACCAAAATGAATGGCATCAAACCCTTAAGAACATTTATCCCAATCTTACCAATTCTTCTTACCCTTGCTTGCGCGCCCCAAGCCCCTAACGATCCAACAGATTCCCCAGCATCAGGAAACCAAAAAGAACTTAAATTGGGGACTTTATTGCCCAGCACGGGTGACTTAGCTTCGATCGGACAAAATATGCCCAAAGCAGTACAGTTAGCCGTAGATACGGTTAATGCTTGCGGTGGAGTCAACGAACTCAACGTCATCACGATCGATGAAGATAGTCAAACCGATCCTAATGCGGGGATTTCGGCAATGACAAAACTAGCCGAAGTTGATAAAGTAGCCGGAGTAGTTGGTGCTTTTGCTAGCAGCGTTTCAACTGCAGCAGTTGACGTAGCAGTTCGCAATGAAATTATGATGGTTTCTCCGGGTAGCACTAGCCCTGTCTTCACTAGAGATGCCAAAGACGGTAAATTTAAGGGCTATTGGGCCCGTACCGCACCCCCCGATACTTATCAAGCTGGAGCTTTAGCTGCATTAGCAGGAAAAAGAGGCTTTAAAAAGGTTAACACCATAGTGATTAATAACGACTACGGTGTTGGTTTTGAAGAAGCATTTATCGAAAGTTTTAAAAAAATAGGCGGGGAAATTACCCCAGGTTCTAAACCCGTACGTTACGATCCAAAAGCGGCAACCCTCGATAGCGAAGCAAAAGCAGCTTTTGCAGGCAATCCAGATGCGATCGCCGCAATTTTGTACGTCGAGACTGGAAGCGTTTTTATTCGCTCTGCTTTCGAGCAAGGTTTAACTAAGAATGTTACTTTCCTGTTGACCGATGGGGTTTATTCCCCAGATTTTGTCAGACAAGTCGGTAAAAGTGGCGGTAAATCGATTATTGCTGGAGCTTTAGGTACCGTACCTGGAGCAGACGGCGAAGGTTTGGCAAATCTGACAACTTTATGGAAAGATAAAACAGGCGAAGATATAGGTGCTTACGTTCCCCAAAGTTGGGATGCGGCAGTATTATTGATGTTAGCAGCAGAAGCGGCAGATGCCAATACTGGTGAAGGTATTAAAAGTAAAATTCGCGAAGTAGCTAATGCTCCTGGTACAGAAGTTAGCGATCCTTGCGAGGCGATCGAATTACTTCGCAATGGGGAAGAGATTAACTATCAAGGTGCTAGCGGTAATGTCGATATCGACGAAAATGGCGATATAGTTGGTAGTTATGATGTTTGGACGGTTAAAGAAGATGGCACTTTAGAAGTAATCGATAAAGTTACTCCAGTTCAATAAGTTAAATAAAATTTAGCTCCGTTTTTTTATAGCGGGGCTTTTATTGAGTTTTATGTCGCTCAATTAACTATGAAATTCTGTTTTTGATTTTTTTGTAAAAAATCTCGCAAATAATTTATTTGAGTTTATTCTTAAATAAAAGACTCTATAGAATTGCCTAAAATTTTTAATTCATGACTAGAAGTAGAGAGCCAGAAGAAAAGGAGTTTAGGGGAGTTAATGGTTTTATTTATGTTGTCGGAATTTTTATCGGTGCAATAGCTGCACTTTTAACAGCATTAGCTCAAATGGGTTCGTTTTCCCCAGGATCGTCAAAACAAGTTTCAACAGCTCCAGGAAATACAACATTAGAATTGCCACAAAAAAATATCTTTCAAAAAAAAGAAAGGGTTAAAACTGTACAAGTTGGCGATTTGACTGCAACTCTTCAAGGATGTCAAAGATTTGATAAAGAATTGCTTTGTTCTGTTTTATTAACTAATACTAAAGCAAGCACCAAATTAATCGTATTTAATAACTATCAAAGGTATGACAGGTGGCATAATCATCCTCTTGAAAGAATTAGAATCTTAGATTTTCATGGTAACGAATATACTTCTGAAAAAGTGCAAGTTGGTAATCTTGAGGGTGAAAATTTTGTAAAAAACCAAACGATCGAAGATGTTGGCATTAGGATCGTCGCTAGTTTTCCTGAAGTACCCTCAAAAATACAGAAATTGGCTGCAATAGCAATTCCTTTAAAACTATCCCATGAGGAAAATACAGATAGTGATGTAATTCAGATTCACCTGCGGGATATTAAAATATCTCGATAGCAGAATATCTTTAATTCAAAAACTATTTCCCTAAATATCTTTTTAGGGATTTTATTCATTAAAATAGCTGTTGCGATCGCACTAAAATCTATTCTCGCAATTTTTAGACATAAAGAAGTTTAGATAAATTGCATTATTTTAACTTAAAATAAAATCTATTAACAATCGTATTAGCTTGCAATTTATCTGGCAAAAATTATCTTTAATAATTTCATAGAGATATTATAAAACGAAATTAAATATTAAGGAGAAAAAAATTGTGAGCGAGATAGAAACACAATTAAGAAAAAGCGATCCGATTGAATTAGACCGAGAAAAGATTCACGTATCTGGTTTAATTCAGCCTCACGGGGTAGTAATAGTTCTTAAAGAACCAGAACTAGAAATATTGCAAATTAGCGATAATGCGGGTTATTATTTTGCCAATAATGCAGAAGATTTGTTAGGCCAAAAATTAGCAGCATTATTTGATACTTTTCAAATTGAAAAAATCGAACCAGCATTGCGCTCTGAAAATTTAGATTTTGTCAATCCCAGCAAGTTATGGGCCAGAACCGTAGGCGACGAATATGCAATATTTGATGGTATTTTTCATCGCAATTCGGAAGGATTTTTAATCTTAGAATTAGAGCCGGCAACTTCAGAAGAAAATATTCCTTTTTTAAGCTTTTATCACTTAGCAAAAGTTTCGATAAATCAATTACAAGAAACAGCAACCCGCCAAGAATTTTGTCAAATAATAGTTAGGGAAGTTCGCAAAATTACCGGATTCGATCGGGTAATGTTGTATAAATTCGACGAAGACAATCATGGGGTAGTAATTGCCGAAGAAAAAGCTCCAGAAATGGAAGCTTATTTAGGTTTGCACTATCCAGCATCGGACATTCCCAAACCAGCTAGAAAATTATTCATTTCTAATTATATTAGAATAATTCCCGATGCTCGTGCGATGCCTGCCGAGTTAATTCCTGCGACAAATCCGATTACTAATACTCAGTTGGATTTAACTAATTCTACCCTTAGAAGTGCCTCTGGTTGCCATTTAGAATATTTACAAAATATGGGGGTAGGAGCATCTTTAACTATATCTTTAATTAAAGACGGACAACTCTGGGGCTTAATTGCTTGTCACCATCGATCGCCTAAATACGTCTCCTACGAATTGCGAAAAGCCTGTGAATTGTTAGGTAAAGTAATTTTTTCAGAAATATCATCTCGGGAAGAAACAAAAGACTACGATTACAAAATGAAACTGACATCGATTCGATCTCAATTGATCGATTATATGTCAGAAGCAGAAAATTTTGTCGATGGCTTAGTTAAAGAAGAACTCAATTTATTAGACTTAACTGGGGCTGAAGGGGCAGTAATTTGTTTTAATGGAGATTGGACTGTAATCGGTAAAACTCCAACGGGAGAAGAGCTGACATTACTAATTGAATGGTTGCAAAAAAATAACGATAAAGGCGAGATATTTGTTACCGACTCTTTAGCTAATATGTATCCCGACGCAACCCAATTTAAAAATGTTGGTAGCGGTTTGTTAGCAATTCCTATCTCAAAAAGAAACTACGTTCTTTGGTTTCGGCCCGAAGTAATTCAAACAGTAAACTGGGGGGGAAATCCTAGCAAAGCATTTGCAAGCGAGCGCGTTGCTGGAATCTTAAAATTATCGCCGCGCAAATCTTTTGAGAAGTGGAAAGAAATAGTTAAACTGACATCTTTACCCTGGAAACAAGTAGAAATAAATGCAGCTTTAGAATTAAGAAAAGCGATCGTCAATATCATCTTAAAACAAGCAGACGAATTAGCCCAATTAGCTGGAGATTTAGAGCGATCGAATGCAGAATTGAAAAAATTTGCCTATGTAGCTTCTCACGATTTGCAAGAACCTTTAAATCAAGTTGCTAACTACGTCCAATTGTTGGAAATGCGCTATCAAGATCGCCTCGACGGAGATGCTAAAGAATTTATTGATTTCGCGGTTGAAGGAGTTAGTTTAATGCAAACTCTCATAGACGACGTTTTAGCCTATTCTAAAGTAGACTTGCAAGGAATTGAATGCGAACTAATCGATCTAGAAATCCCATTTAACAAAGCTTTAGCTAACTTACGGGGGCGAATTAAACAAACAGAAGCAACAATTACCCGCGATCCTTTACCAACGGTGATGGGCGATCGCACTCAGTTAATGCAATTATTCCAAAATTTAATTGGTAATGCGATTAAATTCCGCTCTCAAGCCACCCCTAAAATACATATTGGAGCCAAACGGATCGAAGATGCTTGGTTATTCTCCGTTCAAGATAACGGTATTGGCATCGATCCTCGATTTAGCGATCGCATTTTTATTATATTTCAACGCTTGCACCCCCGAGATGAGTACCCCGGTACTGGGATGGGGTTAGCAATTTGTAAAAAAATAGTCGAGTGTCATCGCGGTAAAATCTGGGTAGAATCAAAATTAGGCCGGGGTGCAACCTTCTACTTTACAATCCCATTAAGCGATCGAAGAAATGGAAGAAAAGGATAAAATAATCTTTCTAGTTGAAGATAATCGAGCTGATATTCGTTTAATTCAAGAAGTGATGAAAACTAGCTCGATATCTCATCAACTAGTAACAGTCAGAAATGGGATGGATGCGATGGCTTATCTTCGTCGAGAAGGGGAATATTGCGACGCACTTCGTCCCGATCTGATCGTCTTAGACTTGAACTTGCCTAAAAAAGATGGTCGCGAAGTTTTAGCAGAAATCAAAGCCGATCCGAATTTAAAACGCATTCCGGTAGTGGTGTTAACAACTTCTCGCAACGAAGAAGATATCTTTCACAGTTACGATTTGCACGTTAATTGTTACATAACTAAATCTCGCAATCTCAGCGAACTGTTTAAAATCGTCAAAGGGATTGAAGATTTTTGGCTTTCGACCGTTACTTTACCTTCAGAAGATGTTTGATATTTTTGACTCGATCGCTTGCTTTAGTAAAAATTTGGGGGTGAGTGCAAAACAAAAATGGTTATAGATGTAGGCGATCGATTAATTAATATTTTGTCGATCGAAGATAGTAATGCAGAAGTAAGATTGTTACGGGAGTTTCTCAAACAAGCTAACCAGAATTTTAATTTAGTCTCCGTCAAAAGATTGCAAGAAGCACTAGAACAATTAGATCGCCACTGTTTTGATGTTATTTTATTAGATTTAACTTTACCTGACAGTGTCGGTTTAGCTTCTCTAGAATCTTTATTACAAAAAGCTCCCCAAATACCAATCGTGGTTTTAACTAATACTAATGACGATCGCACTGCAATTGAAGCCGTCAGAAAAGGAGCGCAAGATTATTTAGTAAAAAGACAAGTCAATCCTAAATCTTTAATTCGTTCTCTTTATTATGCGATCGAACGGAAACAGTCTCAAGGAGCATTAGAAACCAAGATCGAACAAACCACAGCGCAGTTACTTAAAGCTCAAGAAATCGATCGGCTGCGATCTGAATTTATTGCGATGCTTTCCCACGATTTTCGCAATCCGATTAATTCTATTTTGCTCTCTACTGGATTGTTAGCTAAAAAAGAACATCTTTTATCCAAAGAAAAAAAAACAGCGCATTTTCAAACAATTCGCTCTGCTCTCAAAAATATGGATCGTCTTTTAGAAGAAATTCTTCTCATTGGGAAAGCAGATTCTGGCAAATTAGAATGTCAGCTTACATCTTTAAATGTTCGAGAATTTTGTAATTGTTTGGTTGAAGATTTAGAATTTGATGCCGACAATAAAGAGATTCAAATAATACTAGAGTGCGAACTGACTTTAGAAGAAATAAAATGCGATCGCAACTTATTACAACATATCTTTGGCAACTTACTTACGAACGCGATTAAATATTCTCCTCGCAATAGTAAAATTTTTTTTCGAGTCAGTAACAGCCAAAATGAACTGATTTTTCAAATTCAAGACTGCGGTATTGGCATCCCTCCTCACGAACAAAAACAACTCTTTGAGCCATTTTTTCGCGCTAGCAACGTCGGAATTATTCAGGGTACGGGTTTGGGCTTGACAATTGTCAAAAAATGTGTTGATGTCCTTGGAGGTCAAATTTCACTAACCAGCGAATTAGATGCTGGGACTACTTTTACAGTTATTTTACCTGGCCCGATCGCCTCTGGCGAGATCCGATAGTTTTCGATAGTTCGATTTGCAAATCGATCGAGCTTTAATAACAATTCTTCAAAATAAAACTACAGATCTATTTCAATAATCTTTTACCTATTCCCTATTCCCTATTCCCTATAATCGCCCAAGTTTAGCAAATCTAAACAGAATTGGTATAAGACTGCTTCAAACTCATGTTATAGCAGTCGAAGTAAAGGTTATGACAATTTTATCTGTTACCTACTACCTACTAACTATTCCCTGCTTTTACAATTAGTGTCCTAATCTATA